>NZ_DGNK01000019.1:0-61401 GCF_002388935.1 Hyphomonas sp. UBA4494 | reverse complement strand
CATCGACCAGCGAGTTCATCTTCGCCCAGACGCCGCAGGGTTCGCCCCGGCGCGCCGCGTCTGCCTCTGCCTCAATCATCCCGATGAGTTTCTCTTTCATGTCGAGTGGCGACATGGAAACCTTTTCCATCACGGGACCGACAGAGGGTGGCTCGCGATAGGCCGTCACAAAGTTGAAGAGCCGATTGGCGTCACGACCCAACGCCGCATCCGCAGTAAATAGCGACAAGTCTGTGTAGATCCGCGCATTGATCGGGTGGTAGTTGCCCGTCCCGTAATGCGTGTATGTGCGCAGCTCATCACTTTCGCGGCGCACCACAAGCGACACTTTCGCGTGGGTCTTGTACTCGATAAAACCGTAGACAACCTGAACACCCGCGCGCTCAAGGTCGCGTGCAAGTCGCAAATTGGCTTCTTCATCAAAGCGCGCCTTGATCTCGACCAATGCGGTAACATTTTTTCCGGCCTCTGCCGCTTCGATCAGGGCGGCAACAATCGGTGAATTCGCCGTTGTTCGGTAGAGCGTCTGCTTGATCGCAACGACTTGCGGATCGGCTGCGGCCTGCCGGATGAACTGGACTACAACATCAAACGTCTCGAATGGATGATGAACCAGAATGTCCTTTGCCCGGATCGCCGCAAAACAGTCACCCCCCATCTCGCGGATACGCTCGGGGTAGCGCGGCTCATAGGACGGGAACTGCAGGTCTGGCCGATCACTGACAATCAGTTCCGATAGCTGTGCCATTCCAAGAATGCCATCATAGAGAACGATGTCGGCTTCTTCAGCGCCGATCTCATGCGTGATCAGTCGGCGCAGGTCTTCCGGCGCACTGGATTGCATCCGGATACGTACGATCCGGCCCCTGCGACGTTGCTTCAGCAAAACTTCGAATTCGCGGATCAGGTCTTCGGCTTCTTCCTCGATCTCGATGTCGCTGTCGCGGATCACACGGAACAGGCAGCGGTCTTTCTCCTCAAACCCGGGAAAGAGTTCATCGATGAACATGCCGATGACATCTTCCAGCGCAATGAAGCGCAAATTGCCCTTGGTGCCTTTGGGCAGGCGAATGAAACGCCGCACAAAGGCCGGCAATGGAATGATGCCCACATGGGCATCTCCATTCCCCTTGGCGACCAGATTGATCGCAATCGAAAAGCCCAGATTCGGAATGAACGGGAACGGATGCGCGGGATCGACTGCGAGTGGTGTCAGGACCGGGAAGATGTTTGACCGGAAATACTTGTCCAGCTCAACCCGGTCTTTCTTGTTCAGTTCCTTCACGCCCAGCACATGAACGCCTTCGGCATTGAGTTCCTGCTTGAGGCTGCGCCAGCGCGCTTGCTGTTCGGCGATCAGGTTCAGGGAAGCTTCTTCAATCCGTTCCACCTGCTCGGCTGGGGTCAAGCCATCCTGACTGGCTTTGACAACGCCGGCCCGCACCTGTTCGCGCAGGCCCGCATAGCGCACCATTTCGAACTCATCGAGGTTGCTCGCCGAAATCGACAGGAACCTCAGGCGCTCAAGAAGGGGATGGTCGGTATTCGACGCTTCTTCCAGCACACGCTGGTTGAACTCCAGCCACGACAATTCCCGGTTCAGGAACCGCTCCGGCGAATTCATCATCTGCTTCTGGGTTCCAGACTGTCCATCGGCCATGATGCCAAACTCCGCAATTCCATTCAATGCTAGAGCATGGACCTCTGATCGGGGTCGGCCCAGCCCAATTCTTCGACGACTTCCCGGGCCAATGGCACCGAGGGTGCCCGGCCCGCTTCGGTCACCTTATCATTCAATTTCTCTATAAATATTTCGATAGCCTCATAAGAAAGTTCCAGTCGGGGTACCAGATACTTAATGACCTCAGGCTCAAGCTTCAGGAAATAGCGCTCGGCAGCAGAGTCCAGCCGCGCCTTGAGCATTTTTTCGTCTGGCTCCCCAATCTCGATCACCGGCAGTGCCATGAGGCGGGATTTCAAGTCGGCCGACTGGGTTTGCCATTGGCTCGGATGGTGCTTTGAAGTTAGCAGGACATGCCCGCCTTCAGCCGTTGCCGAATTGATCAGCGTCAACAAATTCTCGGATTTCTTGACGCGGTCCGCATCGTCCACCGCGACAAATCCCGACGCCAGCGCCGCCAGGCCGCGTGATTTCAGACGGGAAAACTCCTTGGCGACATGATAGCTGCCTTCAAATTCCTGACACCAGGCGCGCGCCAGAACAGACAATCCGCAGCGCGGCGGCCCCAACAGGCAAATGACAGGAAACGGCCAACTCTGCGGCGCGCCGAGCACCGCCAAAGCGCTCTCATTGGCTTCCGTCACCAGAAGCGCATCAAGCGTGGGTTCTTTTGCAGGAAAGCCGAGGCTGAGCTGGCTCGGCTTGTAGGGCCTGTTCGGGTTCGCCGGGTTCACGGTTCCCCCGACGACGACACCGCGGACCGGACAATCCAGCCATAATCATTCTCGGACAGGGAAACCCCGCGCTGCAGCAGATCGTTCTGCAGGCGCGGTGGATCGCCCGCATAGGAAAAGGCAACCATTGCCCCGTCACGCGCAATCGCGTCAATGCGGAATTCCGAGATGAGAGGCGACCGGGCCAGCGCACCGCGCAACGTGTTCCACTCGATCAGAGATGTGTAGCGCACACTCGCCGTGGCCGGGGTCCGCTCGCCGCTGCGGATCACCGAGGTGCGCTTCCAGTTTTCATCGAGCAGTCCGAGCATCGCATCGACTGCGCCGTCCAGCGTTTGGGCGAAAGGCGTCGTGCCCACAGGTTCAGTGCCCGCTGCCGTCACGGTCGACACCGTGACGCGCCATGCGCCATCGCGGCCAGACAGGTCCGCCAGAATGCCGCGGCGCGCGCCCATGGCAGACGCCTCCGGTGACAGTTCCATCCAGCTGCTGAAGGCGCTGTAACCGGGGCTGTTCGAGGTCACATAAGGCGACAGCGTCTCATCGCGGCCTGTTCCGAGCGCTTCGCGCCAGGCAGCCTCCAGCCCGGCCGATGGCGCCAACGGGATCAACAGGCCTTTGGGGCCTTGCGTGTCAACATAAGGCACCGAGAGTGATTCCAGATGCGCCCGCACCATGCGCGGATTGTAGACCATCGCCAGCGTGCCCTTGTAGCGACCGTTCCCGGCCGTCTCTTCCTGCACATCCACGGCCGCTGACAAGCGGTTCGCGAGTGCGGCATCGATTGGGATGCCCCCGGCAGACACACGGTCATCGGCCAATGTGATCCGGTCGATCAGCACCCGGGCCCCCTTGATCCGGGCTGCAGCCATGGCGCGCTCACGCGCCTCGATCAGCGTGCCGGCAGATTCGTCCACTTCGATATCTGAAACCGTGTAGACATCCCGCGTATCAGCGGAGGCGCCCAGCCCGAGAGCAACCAGGGCGAAAAGGGACGCAATAAGGATACGAATCATGGTCAACGGCCTCCGTTTAGACCTCTTGTAGCAAGCCAGAGCTGGGGCTGGAACCGCAAGCGGCACTGGCAGAGACGTTTTCCCCATGCTAACGCGCGAGTCATCATGAGCGATACATCCAAAACTCCCCTTTCCTACCGTGATGCCGGTGTCGACATTGAGGCAGGAGAAAGGCTGGTTGAGGCCATTGGCCCGCTGGCAAAGGCAACCGCACGCGCAGGCGTCATGGGCGGGCTCGGCGGCTTCGGCGCGCTGTTCGACCTGAAAGCCTCCGGCTATGAGGATCCTGTCCTGGTTTCTGGCACAGACGGCGTCGGCACCAAGCTGATGCTGGCTTTCGAAACCGGCATCCACAACACGGTCGGCATCGACCTCGTCGCCATGTGTGCCAATGACGTGCTCGCCCAAGGGGCTGAGCCGCTGTTTTTTCTGGATTATTTCGCAACTGGCAAGCTCGAAGCCGGCATCGCCGAAGCGGTCGTCGCGGGCATCGCCGAAGGCTGCCGCCAGTCCGGCTGCGCCCTTGTCGGCGGCGAAACCGCTGAAATGCCCGGCATGTACCCGCCCGGCCATTATGACCTTGCCGGCTTCGTTGTCGGCGCCGTGAACCGCGCCAAGGTCCTTCCCCGCATGGGCGACATGGCCACTGGCGACGTGCTGATCGGCATCGCCTCGTCCGGCCCGCATTCGAATGGCTATTCGCTGATCCGCCGCATCGTCGAGCGTGAAGGCCTCTCCTACGAGGCCGCCTCGCCTTTCTCTGACGGCACGCTCGGCGAAGCCCTGCTGACCCCGACGCGGCTTTATTCCGCAGCCGCCCTGCCGCTCATCAAGGGCAGCCTGATCAATGGCCTTGCCCACATCACCGGCGGCGGCCTGACGGAAAACACGCCGCGCATGTGCCCCGATCATCTCGTACCCCGTATTGATAGAGACAGCTGGACTCCCGGCCCGGTCTTCCAATGGCTGCAGGAAGCCGGCGGCGTCGAGCTGGATGAGATGCATCGCACCTTCAATATGGGCATCGGCATGGTCTTCTCCGTCGAGCCGGACATGGTTGAAATCGTCATGAACCAGCTGAGCCTGATGGGGGAGACCCCGGTCGTGCTCGGAGACCTCGCCCCCGCATGACCCGCCTGAAGCTGGCCATCCTGATTTCCGGGCGCGGCTCCAACATGGAAGCCATCCTGGAGGCGGCGCGGGACCCGGCCTATCCGGCCAAACCCGTCCTCGTCCTGTCCAACCGGCCGGACGCCAAAGGGCTGGATACGGCAGCCGCCGCCGGCATTGCGACCGCCGCCATAGATCACAAGACCTATGGCAAGGACCGCGAAGCCTTTGAGCGCGCGATGCACGAACAGCTCACAGAGGCAGGCGTCGAGATCATTGCGCTGGCCGGGTTCATGCGCGTCCTGACACCCTGGTTCGTCAACACATGGGAAGGCCGGATGGTCAACATCCACCCCTCCCTCCTGCCCAAATACAAGGGCCTCGACACCCATCAGCGCGCGCTGGATGCGGGCGATACCGAAGCTGGCTGCACTGTCCACTGGGTCAGTCCCGGTGTCGATGATGGCGAAATCATCCAGCAGGCGAGCCTGCCCATCCTGCCGGGCGACACAGCCGACAGCCTCGCCGCACGCCTCCTGCCAGTTGAGCACCAGCTCTACCCGGAAGCGCTGACCAAGGCCTGCGCCGAAATTCAGACGCGCGACTGAACTCCCTGCCCAAATTGAAGTCGCGAAGTTCGCTTGGCGCTCTTGATGTCCCGGTCAGCATGGGTAGGCTTCATGCCAAGCCAAAATGACCGTGGGGACGTAATCGGTGCACATCATCACTCGCTACCGCAGGCTCAGCCTGTGGAACAAGATCGCTTTTTGGGGCTCGCTGGCTTCAATCTTCGGCGTCGCAATCTTTGTCTGGAACACGATTGATACGGCCCGGCGACAGTTCTCTGAACCTATCGCGATCAGCCGGGTATATGATGAGATAGACAGCTTCATATACGAAGGTGTGAGTGATGAGCGACCCATCGAGGATGTCCGCCAAACCCTTCCGGCGATTTCCTCCACGCCTTTCCTCTCATTCTCGGTTCGGTCGGACGCCGAGAAACACACAGTGCAGTTTGCGCCCTACCTGCTGGTCGACGTTCTGTCCGCTGAACCTTTCGCACCGCAAATGCTTGCGCTGTACGAAGCCCAGCGCGGTGCAGGTGGTGAACAGCGCGAGTTCAAAGGCATGCTGCGCCCCGTAACCGGCCTGCAATTGGCCCCGCATCTGGACCCTTATGACCGCACCCTGAAACAGGTGGATTTCTTCACGCTCGCACCCGGCGAGATTGAAGAAGTGTTTTTGAACCTTGGCTACTATCCTGGCTACAAGTTCACATACCGGATCGGGCTACAGTATCGGTATCAGGACAAGGACAGGACCCTGTGGCTGCCGGATACATATGAGCGTGGCGTACCCAATACCGAACTTCCTGTGTCACATTTCGGGCGGGCCTATGTCGTCTCATTCCATCCCGACAGCTATGAAGAAGATGTTGCAACAACCCAATCCCGGTACACAGAATTTCAGGATGAAGTTGAGCAATTTGTCCAGCAAACGCGGGTTTTCTCTCCACGGGATGTCGACTTGCAGGTAGCAGACTAGCCTCCAGTCCACGCAGGTTCATGCCTTTCGAATTCGTCGGACACACTGCGCAAATATGCTGGTGAGACGATGCCAGCCTTTTCCCTCTTCCAGCCCTTGCCGGGCCTGCCTTGGCATCTTTTGCTCATCTGGCCCCTGATCTTCTGGCGCATCCAGCGCCTGAGGGCGTGGTTCCGCGCCAATGGCCGCCCCGGCTCTCAGATGCTCTGGGGCATCACACGAAGCGGGCGGGTTGTGGTCAATCTGTCGTCGGATGATCTATCGGGACGGAGGTCGCTCCAATCCGGATTCGGTTTTGAACCGTCACGCCCTTTCCGTGAAGCGGCCTACGGCGAATTGATCATACTCACCCCCGATCCGTGTCCCCGGCGAATGCCGGGGCCTCCTGCAGCAAGAGATCCCGGCTTTCGCCAGGAATTCGGACTCTATCACCTGCCGCGCCCCGACACATGACCCTGCCAGCCTTGAAACTGATCTGGTAACCCCCGGAAGGCACCGCCTGTCCGGCCGCTTGTGCTGCGCGCAAGAAAAAGGGCCCAACCTTACGGCGGGCCCTTTGCAAATCTCACCTGCCCGAAGGCGTCGCCTTAGCCAGCGATGTCGGCCTCGGAGAAGAATTGCGCGATCTCGATCGCGGCATTCTCTTCGGAGTCCGAACCGTGCACGGTGTTTTCGCCGATGGATTTGGCGAACAGTTTGCGGATCGTGCCGTCAGCGGCTTCGGCCGGGTTCGTGGCGCCCATCACTTCGCGGTAGGCCGCAACAGCGTTCTCGCCTTCGAGGACCTGAACGACGACCGGGCCGGAAGTCATGAATTCAACCAGTTCGCCGAAGAAAGGACGCTCACTGTGAACGCCATAGAAGCGCTCGGCCTGAGCCTGCGTCATCTGGATGCGGCGCTGGCCGATGATGCGGAGACCGGCTTTCTCGATGACGGCGTTGACGGCGCCGGTCAGGTTACGCTCGGTGGCGTCCGGCTTGATAATGGAAAAAGTGCGCTGAACAGCCATGATGACATCCTGCTTGCAAGGGAAAAAAGGGTTCTGGCGCGGCCTATAGCGGGGCGGGCCCAGCGGGGCAAGCATCGAAGGCCGCTATTGCGCAGGCGGCCCGAGAGGCATAGGGGCTGGGGCCTGAATGTCGACAAGGATCCGACCCATGAGCGCGCTGCCTCCCTGCCCCAATTGCAATTCCGAATACACGTATGAAGACGGCGCGCTGCTGATCTGCCCGGAATGCGCCCATGAATGGAGCGCGGACACGGCAAGTGCAACGGACGCACCAGTCATCAAGGACTCGAACGGCAACCCACTCGCCGATGGTGACACGGTCACGGTCATCAAGGACCTCAAGATCAAGGGCTCGTCCTCAGTCGTCAAACGCGGCACCAAGGTCAAGAATATCCGTCTCGTCGACGGCGATCACGATATCGACTGCCGCATCGACGGCATTGGCCAGATGGGCCTTAAATCGGAATTTGTGAAAAAGGCCTGACGCCTATCTCCCCGCTTCCTGCCAGCCGCCATTCGGCGTCTGCTGGAAATAGCGTGTCACCAGCCCGACATCCTTGGCCGCTTTGAACTGTTGGCGGGCCAGATTGCGCGTGTCCGTGTCGCCATCATCGAACATGACCATGCAGCGCGTATAGGGCGCATCGACAGGCGCCTTCGTCCCGTCCATCAGGAACAACGCATCGGCCTTGTTCAAATTGTCCGGCTTGCCGGCCAGCAGGATCGGCTGCCGCGCAGGATCAAGCCCCGGCGCCTCGGCCTGGCCATGCGGCAGGAAAGTCTTCTCGTCGAAAGTCCAGAGGCTCGCATCCAGCGCCGCCCGGCGCTCGACACTCGGGCTGACCGCAAGGACCCGCCAACCAACATCAAGGCATTTCTGCATCAGCGGCGCCGCAGCCTGCTCCAGCGTGGTGCGGGAGAGATGATAAAACCACCATTCAGGCTTCGGCGCCTCTGACATCACCTAGTTCTCGTAATTGTCCGCGATCCAGCGATCGAGCAGACGCGGGCCGAAGCCGGACGCCCAGCTGACATCAAAGGCCGCCTTCTCACCCTCGACCCAAGCGACGCCTGCGATGTCGAGGTGCGCCCATTTCACGCCCTCTTTCACGAAGCGCTTCAGGAATTGCGCCGCTGTGATCGAGCCAGCGGCTCGGCCGCCAATATTGCGCATGTCGGCAAATTTCGACTTCAGCAGCGAGTCATATTCTGGCCCGAGCGGCAGGCGCCAGACGCGCTCGCCTTCGGTCTGGCCAGCCTTGGAGAGTTCATTTGCCAGATCGTCGCTCTCAGTGAACAGGCCGGCATGGTGATGGCCGAGCGAGATCACGATCGCGCCGGTCAGCGTGGCGAGATCCACCATTGCCTTTGGCTTGAAGTGCTCCTGCGCATACCAGAGCACATCGCAAAGCACGAGACGGCCTTCTGCGTCAGTATTCTGGACTTCGATGGTCTGGCCGGAGGCCGACTTCAGGATATCACCCGGACGGATTGCATCGCCATCCGGCATGTTCTCAACCAGACCCACAAGACCGATCACATTGACCTTGGCCTTGCGCTCGGCCAGCGCGCGGATTGCACCAGTCACAGCCGCTGCGCCGCCCATATCCCCGCGCATATCTTCCATGCCCGGTCCGGGCTTCAACGAGATGCCGCCCGTGTCGAAACAAACGCCCTTGCCAATCAGGATCACCGGGTCTTCGCCTTCGGCACCGCCCATCCATTTCATCACGCCGAGCTGGCTTTCCTTGACGCTGCCCTGACCGACGCCAAGCATGGAATTCATGCCGAGTTTGGCCAGCTCCGCTTCGCCCAGCACTTCGACCTGAACACCATACTGGCCCAGCTCGCGGCATTTCTCTGCAAAGCTGGCCGGATAGAGATCATTCGGTGGCATGTTGACAAGATCGCGCGCAAGCTTGGTGCCTTCGGCGCCCGCATTCAACGGCACGAATGCCGCCTCTGCCGCAGGCACATCGGAGACCACCAGTGTCACGCTTTCAAGGCTTGGCTTCTGGTCATCTTTCAGCTTGGTGAAATATGTATCGAAGCGATAGCTGGCGAGCTTCGCACCGAGCGCAATGCGCGCAGCATCCTCTGCAGAACCAGCATGGATCGCGAGAGATTTGAAACCGCTGCTGGAATGGGATTTGTAAAGATTGGCACCGAGGCCTTCGAGAACGCGCGCATCGCGCTTATCCTTCTTGCCTGCACCGATCAGCACCGCACGGCGAGAACCGCTGCCCTTGGGCAAAACGATAAAGGCCTGCTGGTCCTTCTTGCCACTGAACCGGCTGCCGTCCATGGCTTCTGACAACAGACCGCCCGTGGTTTCGTTCAGCGCGGCCGCAACTTCGGGAAGATCCCCGTCTTCATCGACCAGAAAGGCGATGATGTCGGCCTTGGCACTTTCAGCAAATGTGATTTTCATGTGTGGATTCTCCATTTGCAGCGGAAACTAAACGTCGACGCGCGTTGCGCAACTCGTTAGCTAGGGAAATATCACCCCTTTCTGAAGGATTCTGCGAAAAGCCTGCTAATCGCCTTATGACCAAAGTCCAGACATACCTGTTTTTCGAAGTCCTGAAGGCTGTGGTCATCATCATTGGCGGGCTCGCCATGCTGGCCTTGCTGGCCCAAGGGCTTTCACGCACCGATTTGATTCTGGAAAACCGCCAGTCTGCGATCACCTATTTCTATATTGTCATGCTCGGCGCACCGCAGATCATAGCGCTTCTGACCCCGCTCGCCCTGTTCGTGGCAACGGTCTGGTCGCTGAACCGCATACACAAGGATAGCGAGATCGTTGTCGCGCAGGCCGCCGGCATGACCCGCTGGCAGATCGCTTCACCGATCATGCGGCTCGCCGTGCTTTGTCTCGTCGCACACCTGACCGTGAACCTCTGGGTCCAGCCCGCCGCTCAACGTGCCATGCGCGAAACCGTGGCGACGGCGCGCGCCGATCTGGCTGCCGCCTTGATCCGGCCCGGTCAGTTTACCTCCAATGGGGACCGGCTGACCTTCTATGCGCGCGAACAGGCCGGCGGCGAACTGCGTGGCGTGCTGATCTCCGACATGACCGATCCGGAGAACCCCACTGACATTCTCGCGCGCAGCGCCGCGCTGATTGAAGTCGAAGGCAGCCCGACACTCCTGCTGCGGGATGCGACCAGCCAACAGCTCGACGCAAACAACCAGCTATCGATCCTGGAATTCGACCAATACTTGTTCGATCTGACTGACTTCATGAAAGAGGACTCAGACCTCGTCCTGAAGGCATCGGACAAATATCTCTATGAATTGTTCTTCGTGGACCGAACCAATTATTTCGAACTCAAGGAAATAGACTCCCTGCTGGCGGAAGCGCACAGTCGCCTGACCACACCCTTGCTGAACATCGTCATGACGCTGCTGGCGATCTTTGCAGTGCTCGGCGGGGATTTCAGCCGCAAGGGCTACAGCAAGCGGATTGGCTGGGCGACCGGTGGTGCCATCGGCGTTCTGATTGTGCAGTTGGTATTGCAATCGGCCGCCGCGAATGATCCGGCGCTCAATGTGTTGCAATGGCTCGTCCCGCTCGGCATCATTGCAATCCTCAGCTATATCTATTTTGCGAGAGGGCGCCACCTCGGCAAGGTCGATCGCCCACCACTTGAGTTATTCCGGAACCCGACCGGAGCCACCAGCTGATGCCTCTATTTTCCAAGATACAGAGATACATCCTGAAGGAATGCCTCATGGGACTGGCCCTTGTGCTGGGCATCCTCCTGCTGGCCATTCTCATGATCGATGTGGTCGAGCAACTGCGCACAGTGGGCGGCGATGTACGCCTCAGCATTCTTGGCGCGCTCAACCTGTCCTTGATGAAGCTGCCGCAAATTGTCGAACAAACCTTGCCCTTTGCGCTGCTGATCGCCTCCATGATGGCCTTCACCCGGCTCAATCGCCGGTCGGAATTGTCCATCATCCGCGCCAGCGGCATTTCGGCGTGGCGCTTCCTGACCCCGGTCATGGTCCTCGGCGTGGTCCTCGGCCTGTTCACAATGATGGTGCTCAATCCGTTTGCGGCGAAACTGACCGAGTCCTTTGAGCAGACGCGCGACCGCCTGCTCAATGAAGGCCGTCCTACCCTTTCGGTTTCCGATACAGGCATCTGGTTGCGCCAGGGTGACGAAACCAACCAGATTGTCATTCACGCCAAGCGCGTCGCCGAAGGTGGGGTGAATCTTCAGGATGTGAAGATGATCCAGGAAGAGCGCCTCTACGCAGATGGGCGACCGACCAATGACTACGCCTTTGCCCGCCGGATCGACGCGGATAGTGCGATTCTGCGCAATGGCTTCTGGCAGCTTGAAGGCGTAATCGAAAATGTTCCGAACGCTCCACCCGAGTTCAAGGAAAATCTCGCCATCCCCACGACACTGGACGCGGTCACGCTGCTCGACAAATTTGCATCTCCCAACACGATTGGCTTCTGGCAATTGCCGCATTTCGTTCGCCAGACCCAAGCCGCCGGCCTAGACGCTTCGCGCTACAAGATGCGCCTCAACGCGCTCATGGCCCTGCCGGCCCTGTTTGTGGCGATGGCGCTGATCGGCGCCGTTGTATGCCTGCGCCTGCAGCGAATGGGTGGAAATTCACAGCTTCTGGCCATCGGGTCGCTCGCAGCGGTCGGGCTGTATTTCTTCACTCAATTCTCTTCCAGCCTAGGGGCAACAGGTGCAGCGCCCCCCGTGATCGCAGCATGGAGCCCGCCACTCTTTGTGCTGTTCTGCACGCTCACCTTCATCGCCTATCGGGAAGACGGCTAATCACAACCCGGCCTTGACAGGGCCTGTCTCCCGACCCCATCTCTCGCCGCCTTAAAGAGGTAAGCGCATGAAACTTGTCGTCGTCGAGTCGCCCGCAAAGGCGAAAACCATCAACAAGTATCTCGGCAAGGACTATAAGGTCCTGGCGTCCTACGGGCATATCCGTGACCTTCCCTCCAAGAATGGTTCGGTCGATCCGGACGATGATTTCGCGATGGTGTGGGAGGCAGATTCCAAATCGTCCAAGCGTATCTCCGAGATCGCAGCGGCATTGAAAGAAGCCGATACGCTGATCCTCGCGACCGACCCCGATCGCGAAGGCGAGGCCATCAGCTGGCACCTCGTGGAAGCCTTGCGCAAGCGCCGCGCCCTGAAGAAGGACACGCTAGTCGAGCGTGTCGTCTTCAACGCGATCACCAAGAATGCGGTCACGACCGCAATGGAACATCCCCGCCAGATTGATGGCGAACTGGTCGATGCCTATCTGGCGCGCCGCGCACTCGACTATCTGGTCGGCTTCAACCTGTCGCCGGTCCTGTGGCGCAAATTGCCGGGTAGCCGGTCGGCTGGCCGCGTCCAGTCTGTGGCACTGCGCATCGTTTGCGACCGCGAGAACGAGATCGAGATGTTCCGGCCGCAAGAGTACTGGAATGTGGCGGCTAACCTGCGCGCACCAGACGGCACCGACTTTGAAGCGCGCCTCTATAGTCTCGACGGCGAAACGCTGAAAAAGTTCACGCTGGGCAACAAGGGCGACGCCGACAAGGCGCTGGAAATTGTCCAGATCGGCGGCTATTCCGTCACCTCGGTTGAGGCCAAGCCGGTCAAGCGCAATCCGCCCCCACCCTTCATCACGTCCACGCTGCAACAGGAAGCCTCCCGCAAGATCGGCTTCAACGCCAAGCGGACGATGCAGGCCGCCCAGAAGCTGTACGAAGAAGGTCGCATCACATACATGCGTACCGATGGCGTAAACATGGCCGAGGAAGCCTATGCGGCAGCCCGGTCCATGATCCAGTCGAACTATGGCGCGCGTTACCTGCCGGAAAAGACCCGCCGCTATTCTTCGAAGGCCAAGAATGCCCAGGAAGCGCACGAAGCCATCCGGCCAACCAATTTCGACCTTCGCCCGGAAGATTATCATGGCGATGGCGACCTGAAGAAACTCTACACGCTCATCTGGCGACGCGCGGTCGCCTCGCAAATGGAAACCGCCCGCTTCGAGCGCACCACCATCGACATGACCTCCAAGGACAAGCGCGCGGTCCTGCGCTCGACCGGTCAGGTCCTGGTGTTTGATGGCTATATCAAGCTCTACACCGAAGGTCGCGATGAAGGCGATGATGGCGATGATGGCGACGATGACGAAAATCGCCTGCCCAAGATGGAAGAAGGCCAGCATGCGGACCTGCTGAAGGCCGAGGCCAGCCAGCACTTCACCACACCGCCACCACGCTTCACGGAAGCCTCGCTGGTCAAGAAGCTTGAAGAGCTCGGCATCGGCCGCCCGTCTACATATGCGTCGACCCTCTCCACGCTGGAAGATCGCGACTATGTCCGTATCGAGAAGAAACAGCTGATCCCCGAGGACAAGGGACGCCTCGTGACGGCGTTCCTTGAGAACTTCTTCCGGCGCTATGTGGAATATGATTTCACCGCCGGGCTCGAAGAGAAGCTCGACATTATCTCGGATGGCAAGCTCGACTGGAAAGCCTTTCTGAAGGAATTCTGGCAGCAATTCGCCGCCGATATCGACGAGACGAAAGACCTTCGTGTCTCAGCGGTTCTGGACGTTCTCAACGAGGAACTCGGAGCCTATGTGTTCCCGCGCCAGGATGCGGACGGCAATCCGATCGAGAACCCGCGCCAGTGCCCGCTCTGCAAGGAAGGCGAGCTTTCAATGAAGCTGGGCCGCTTTGGCGCTTTCGTCGGCTGTTCACGCCATCCTGAGTGCAAGTTCACTCGCCAGTTCAGCGCAGATGGCGACGCCGCCGCAGCAATCAATCCAGACGGCAACGAGTTGGGTCTTCATCCCGATACCGGCGAGATGATCTATCTGAAGACCGGGCGGTTCGGTCCCTATGTCGAAATGGCGAATGGCGAGAAGCCAAAGCGTGCTTCGCTGACCAAGGCCGAAAAGGAAAACCCGCAGGACATCACGCTCGACCGCGCCGTCGAACTCCTGATGCTGCCACGGGAAGTCGGCAAACACCCAGAAGACAACGAACCGATCCTGGCGAATTTCGGTCGCTTCGGCCCCTATGTTCAGCATGGCAAGACCTATGCGAACCTCAAAGATCCGAACGACGTCTTCACCATCGGCCTGAACCACGCCGTCACACTGATCGCCGACAAACGCGCCAAACAGGGAGCCCGTGGCGGAGCCGCCGCTCTGAAAACTCTCGGCGATCATCCGGATGGCGGCACAATCGAAGTCTTCGAAGGCCGCTATGGGCCATATGTGAAGCATGGCAAGACCAATGCGACCCTGCCCAAGGACGTGACGCCGGATGCGGTCACGCTGGAACAGGCCATCGAGTTGATCAACGCCAAGGCATCCAAGGGCGGCAAGAAGGCTCCCGCCAAGAAAAAAGCCCCTGCCAAGAAGAAGGCGCCTGCGAAGAAAAAAGCGCCTGCCGCAAAAAAGGATTAATCCATAAGGCAATGAGCTCAATCGACGGTCACCGGAACACTTTCGGTCGGCCTCCGGTTGAGGGATTGGCCTGCCAATGGTTTACTGTTCCTGCCTCGCGGAATTAGGGGTTGCATCATGCCTGTTTTAGAGAAATTGGCATTCTTGGGAGCGGTTACGCTCGCCTCGGTTCTGATCGCCCAAGAACTGGACAAGACGATTGCGGCCTTGGATCGACCGTCTGAAGTGATCGATCTGGAGGAAATCCCGCGCCCGTCTCCGGCCCCGGATATCCCGCCAACGCTCATGTCGCTTGCGCCAAGCCCGACGGGGTTTCTGGATACGCTGACGGCGTGCAAGGGGATGGCGCCGAGCATTGGAGCGAATGTCGATCAAGACCTCGTAGTCACCGACTATAAGCGCTTTGTGCTGGCGGAGGGCCATATACGGCTTGCCACCGCCCCAGTCGGCGGCGGATGCCTGTCATCGGTGTTCGGGCCAAGGAATCAAAGGCCTCGACTATTACAGTAAGGAGGCGGTGCCCGTCTTCGCGGCTGCAGACGGGGAAATACGCCGGCGGCGCTATCGCAGTGATTATGGCAATATGATCGTGCTGGGTCATGGCCGCGGCGTCTTCACACGCTATGCCCATCTCGAAACCTTCGCAGACCCGGACGAAGGCGAACGCGTCAGTGCCGGGCAATATCTCGGCATGATGGGCAATACGGCGGGCTACCAAATCCCGCGCCACCTTCACTATGAAGTGCTGACCGGGAAATGGGGTGCGCAAGCCGGATCATTCGCCCTTACACCCGTAGACGTTATGTCCCTGCCGGAAGCTATCGACTGACCGCGAAATCGCGCGCTGCATAAAACCCCCGCGCATTTTTCTGCGAGTCCCCCTATATGGGCGGTATGAGTTTCCCAGATAAGAAAACAGTGCTCGATTTCATTCGAGACAATCCGAACGCAACGACCAAACAGGACATTGCCCGCGGCCTGCACGTAAAAGGGCGCGAACGCGCCGTGCTGCGCGAAATCCTGAAGGAGTTGGAGGCCGATGGCACGCTGGAACGGACAGGCAAACGCGCTTGGTCCCAGGCGGATCGCCCCCCTTCGACTGGCGTTGTCCAATTCACCCATACCGACGAAAATGGCGATCTGATCGGCAAGGCGCTTGGCGACAATGGTCCGTTTGGGCCGGACATCATCTATTCCGGCCTGTCCGGTAAGCAGAAAGGTGAGGCCACCGAGCCCGGAGAAGGCGACCGCGCCCTGTGCAAGATCACCCAGGTCGATGGCGACTGGCAGGCCCGGGCCCTGACCGTGCTGGAAAAACAGCTGACCAATTCGCTCGTTGGCATGTATTCGCAAGGCCCCCGCGGCGGCAAGGTTACCCCGGCCAATCGCAAGGAGCGCCGCGAATTCCTGATTCAGGAAGCTGACCGCAATGGCGCCGAGGATGGCGATCTCGTGGTCACAACGCCCAAGCCACAGGGCCGCCGGCAATATGGTCCCAATCTCGGCGTGATCCGCGAAGTGATCGGCCATATCAGCGATCCCCGCTCAGCCAGCCTGCTGGCCATTCATGCCCATGGCATCCCGGTCGACTTCCCTGAAGCGGCGCTGGAACAGGCCCGCAATCCAAAACCCGCTGCGGCGGAGCGTGAGGACCTGACAAAAACCCCGCTCATCACCATCGACCCGCATGATGCGCGCGACCATGATGACGCAGTATTCGCCGAACAGCTGGATGATGGCTGGCGCGTGATCGTCGCCATCGCCGACGTGGCGGCGTTCGTCACGCCAGACTCGCCGCTCGATCGCGAAGCGCTGAAACGCGGCAACTCGACCTATTTCCCGGACCGCGTGGTCCCGATGCTGCCGTTTGAACTGTCAGCGGATGAATGCTCCCTGCGTGAGGGCGAGCTGCGCCGCTGTATGGCGGTAGAGATGATCTTCGACAAGTCGGGCTCCAAGCGCTCGCACCGTTTCATTCGCGGCATGATGAAGTCAGCAGCGAAGCTCTCCTATGAGGAGGCTCAGGCGGCGATTGACGGCAAGCCGGGCGGCAAGGCCGGTGAGATGCTGGAAACCGTCCTGAAGCCGCTCTGGGGCGCCTATGCGGCGCTCTCGAAGGCACGGGACGACCGCTCGCCGCTGGACCTCGACTTGCCTGAGCGCCGCATCCTGTTTTCCAAGGATGGCGAAATTGAAGGCATCATCACCAAGGAACGCCTCGACGCGCACCGCCTGATCGAAGAATTCATGATCCAGGCAAACGTGGCCGCAGCCGAAACGCTGGAAAAGCAGAAAAGCCCGCTGATCTATCGTGTCCACGACACGCCGACGGATGCCAAGATCGCAGCCTTTGCGGAATTCCTGCAGACCATCGACATGAAATGGAATATCGGCCAGCGCCCGCAGACCGAAAATTTCAACCGCCTGCTCGGAGAGATCAAGACGGGCGACTATGACCAGATGGTCACGCAAATGGTGCTGCGCACGCAGGCCCAGGCAATCTATTCGGAAGAGAATCTCGGCCATTTCGGCCTGAACCTCGTCCGCTATGCACACTTCACGTCGCCCATTCGGCGGTATGCCGATCTGATCGTGCACCGCGCGCTGATCGCATCGCTCGGGCTCGGCCCGGACGGCCTGTCCAAGGACATGTCGGTACGGCTGGAAGAGATGGCGCAGCACATTTCCGATACAGAGCGCCGCTCCATGGCTGCCGAGCGCGAAGCGACCGACCGCTACCTCGCCATCTTCCTCGCAGACCGTGTCGGCAGCGAGTTCGAAGGGCGGATCACCGGCGTCACGGGCGCGGGCCTGTTCATCGCCCTTGCGGGCTCCGGCGCGGATGGGTTCGTGCCGATCTCGTCCATCTCGGATGATTACTGGGTGCTGGATGATGCCGCGATGCAGATCTATGCGCGCGGGTCCGGCAAGACCTATGGCCTCGGCCAGATCGTCCGCGTGAAGCTGAAAGAGGTCACGCCCTTGCAGGGCGGCCTCCTGCTGGAAATGTTGTCCGAACCCATGCCAGCCCCGGAGGGCCGCCGGGAGGCCCGTCAGAGCCACAATACGGGCGGTGGTCGGCCGCCTCGCCGGAAAACCGGTCCTGGCAAGCCCACCGGCAAGGGGCCCGGCAAAGGGAAGTTCAGCAAGAAGACGCTGCCCAAGCACAAGCGCAAAAGCCGGAAATAACGTGGACATGAATTCGAATCCGCATTCAGATACGCTGATGGGCTCTGCGTTTGACAAGGAAGACGATGGCGACGTCATCGAGACTCGCAAGCGTAGCCCCCGCCCGAAAGACGCTGCCACGCTGATCCTGGTGCGCCGGGATGCGGCGCAACCCCGCGTCCTGATGGGCAAGCGGTCAGCGGGCCACGCCTTCATGCCCGAAAAGTACGTCTTCCCCGGCGGGCGTGTGGACCCGCAGGACGGCAAGGCCGTCTCCTATTGCGAGTTTGCGCCCCAGCAGGAGCGCCTGCTGCGCATCCAGACCCGCCGGAAGCCGCGCGCCTTCGGCCTGACGGCCATCCGCGAGACGTTTGAGGAAACCGGCCTGCTGGTCGCGCGTGAAGCCGAGATGCCGGAGCGCTATGTGGAGGGCTGGAAACGCTTCCACGCCCTTGATGCCGCGCCGCATCTTTCGCCACTGACCTTCATTGGCCGTGCCATTACGCCCCCCTACAGGCCGAAGCGATTCGATGCCCGATTCGTCATGGCGAACGCCGAAGAAGCCCTCATCGACGAGCGTCCACCTGTCGACGGCGCGGAATTGTCAGACCTGCAATGGGTGACACTGAAAGATGCGCTCGCGCTCGATCTGCCCAATGTTACCCGGTTCATGCTGGGGGAAATCGAGGAAAGACTGGACAAGCCGTCGCTGAACCGGGGCCCGCCCTTCCTGCGCTGGACCCGCAGCGGACATTCGACCGACCGCCTCTAGCAGCAATGGCGCTTGACTTCCGACGCGCACATCGCCATTAAGCCGCTTTCCAGTTTCAGACGCTAACACAAGCGAGCATTCGTCATGGCCAAACCAGCCACCATCAAGATCCGCCTCAATTCGACGGCCGACACCGGTTTCTTCTACGTGACGAAGAAAAACCCACGCAACATGACTGAAAAAATGGTCAAGCGTAAGTACGACCCGGTTGCGAAGAAGCACGTCGAATTCAAGGAAGGCAAGATCAAGTAAGATCCTTGTTTTTCATGCATTGTTCGAAAAGCCCGCTCCACAAGAGCGGGTTTTTTGTTGCCTATTCTTCCGGCACGCCATGATGCAGGTCTCGTGTCTTGCGGATACCGGGGAACAGGACTGACCAAGCCGCAGCCACGCCGACGGCCGCATAGCCGCCTGCTACGACCGTGAAGACGGCGCCCCATTTGGCGGCCATGAATCCGGCCCGCGCCTCGCCCAGTTCATTGGACGCGCCCAGGAAAATCGAGTTCACGGCATTGACCCGCCCGCGCACTTGGTCAGGTGTCCAGAGCTGCAGGAGAACTTCGCGGATATAGACCGACACCATGTCGAAGGCTCCAACGAAGATCAGCGCGACGATGGATAGCCAGACGACATTCGAATACCCGAACACGACGGTGGAAATCCCGAAGAGCGCGACCGACACGAATAGTATCAGGCCGGCATGATCCTTGATCGGAAACGCCGTGATGATCGCCAGCATGATGAGTGCGCCAATGCCGGGCGCCGCGCGCAACAAGCCAAGCCCCTCTTCACCAATTTCCAATATGTCCCGCGCATAGATCGGCAGCAACGCCACGGCGCCGCCCAGCAACACAGCGAACAAATCCAGAGAGATCGCGCCCAGCACAACTTTCTGATTGAACACATATTTGAACCCGCCCAACAGCACGCTGAGTGTCGTTGGCTCGCGCTCGATACGCTGGGGAGGCTTCGGGATCGAGAAAATCAGGATGGCCGATATGGCAAACAGGCTGACAGCCGTTCCATACGCAAACCCCGCCCCGACACCATATAGCAAGCCACCTGCCACCGGCCCGAGGATCGACGCCGCCTGCCAGGACGATGCAAGCCAGCCCACAGCATTGGCGAAGTCTTCACGCGGTACCAAATTGACCGCAAGACTCGACGAAGCAGGCGTATAGAATGCGCGTGCGACGCCAAAGACAGTGAGGGTTGCGAGAACGATCAAAGGATCAAATCGTCCCGTCAGCGCGAGCGCCAAAATCACCCCGGCGCATACCAGTTCGACGCTGACTGAGGCTCCCATGACATTCCGGCGACCGAGCCGGTCCGATGCGACACCTGTCACCACGACCAACAACAGGGCTGGCAGGAACTGGACAAGGCCGATCCAACCGAGAAGGGCCGCGTTCTGGGTAACATCATACATCTGCCACGCCACGGCGACAGAAACGACCTGCGCCGCAAGCGATGTCATGAAGCGAGACAGGAAGTATCTGCGATAGGAAGAATGGCGAAACGCCGAGAACCGGTCATTCATGAGCAGCGCCTTGCGACGGGCGGCGGCTCAAGTCAATCAGGCAGCAAGACTTTCGACTCTGTTCCGGCCAGCAGACTTGGCTTGATAGAGCGCCGTATCCGCGCGCTTGGTCAGATCAGCAATCGTATCATGAGCGCCGTTAATGGTGGAAACGCCAGCGCTGAGCGTAATGGAAATTTCGCGCGCACCACTATTCACAATGAATGGCTCAGCCGCGACAGATCGGCGGATTCGCTCGGCTGCTGCGCAAGCGAGATCACCCGGCGTATCTGGCATAATGACCATGAATTCTTCGCCACCCGGGCGACAGACCACATCCATGACGCGGCTATTGACCTTCAGGCGCTTGGCCACTTCCTGCAGGACTTCATCTCCGACATCATGGCCATATGTATCGTTCACTGCTTTGAAATGGTCGATGTCGGCCATAACCACCGATACGGGTCGTCCGCCCATCTGGGAGCGCTGGATCAATTGTTCCAATTGGTTGTTCATGTACCGACGATTGTAGAGGCCGGTGAGCTGATCGATGACCGACAATTCAAGACCACGATCCACGCGGTCTCTCAATGCCTCGATATAGCGGGTTCGCCGTGCCTGCGTCCGGACACGAGCCAGCAATTCCTGCTTGTCGACGGGTGCAAAAATGACATCGCTTGCACCCAGATCAAGACCTTTTCCAGCCCTCGGCCGATCATCCGGATCGCAAATCAACAGAATTGAAATCGCGCGTGTCGCTTCATTCATCTTGAAGTGCGCACAGAGTTTCAGGGCGTCATAACGATCACTGAGCATAGACAGGACGAGAATATCCACGCCAAGCTCATTCAACCCTTTCATGCCGCCCGCCTCCAGCAGTGTAATGGCCGTATGACCACCAGACCGCAGGGTTTCAGCGACGCGCGACGATGATCTGGGATTGTCATCCACCACGAAGAGGCGTGCTGGCTGGTCTTTGACATTGAGACTTTCGTCGCCATCAATGCCCGCTCGCAGGCCGCTGGCCTGACGTTGGCGAAGCTCTGACGCAACAGCATTGTATCGGGTGATGGCCCCCATACGCGCCATCAAGGCAAAGTCATCAACCGGCTTGGTCAGGAAGTCTTCCGCCCCGACGTCCAGGCCCCGGACGCGATCCTCGGCATCATTCAGGGCCGTAACCATAACGACGGGTATATGCGCAGTGGCAGGGTTTTCCTTCAGGCGGCGGCAAACTTCATACCCGTCCATACCGGGCATCATCACGTCCAGAAGGATAATGTCAGGCTCGCTACGCTCCACCATGCTGAGCGCCTCGATCCCGTTTTCAGCCAGCATGACTGTATAATATTGAGCCTCCAGCTTGGCTTGCAGGAGGCGTCGGTTCGCTTCGATGTCATCTACGACGAGGACGCGTGCTGTCACGCTGCCTCCTTGGGCATCAATGCCTCAACCGCCTTGATGAAGGTTGCAATCTGGATGGGCTTGGAAAGGTACCCCTCACAGCCAGCTTCACGAACCCGCTGCTCATCCGCGCGCATGGCAAATGCCGTGACGGCCAGAACCGGAATGTGCGCGACCTTGTCATCGTCCTTGAGCCATCGCGTGATGTCGAGACCTGAAACTTCCGGCAGCTGGATATCCATGATGATGAGGTCCGGCAGTTCCTGGCGTGCAATCTCGACAGCCTTGGCACCATCGCGACATTGGAAGGTTTCAAAACCGAAAGCATCCAACAAGTCACAGAAAAGGCGCATGTTGAGTTCGTTATCCTCAACAACCAGAACTTTCCTGGTGTGCGACTTCGTCATGATTGAGTTGGTGCCTCTGATTCGGGACGATTCTAAGAGCTCTTTTGCCAGCTACACCCGAAATCGTTAACACTGGTTTACGTGTTTGCGTCCCATTGATTGCCGCGGGCGTCGGAACATGGCATGAACACGGGGCCATGTACACGCTCTGCAGAGACTGTTTTCACCTTTCAGACGACGACAGCGCTGCCTGCCCTCGCTGCGGGCGGCATCGTGTAATCCGCAATAAACACATCACAACGCTGGCCATCGCTCATCTCGATTGCGACGCCTTCTTTGCAGCCATCGAAAAACGCGACGATCCCTCCCTGAAAGACCGACCAGTCATTGTGGGCGGCGGAAAAAGGGGAGTCGTATCTACGTGTTGTTACATCGCCCGTCTCTATGGCGTCCGCTCGGCCATGCCGATGTTCAAGGCGCTCAAGGCCTGCCCGGACGCCGTCGTGATCAAGCCGAATGGCGAAAAGTACCGGCTCGCCGCCCACCAGATGCGCGAAAAGATGCAGGCGCTGACGCCCATGATTCAGCCCGTCTCGGTCGATGAGGCCTATCTGGACCTCAGCGGCACGGGCACCCTTCACAAGGCGCCGCCGGCCGTGTCCCTCGCCCGGCTTGCCGTAGAGATTGAGCGCGATATCGGGATCACTGTCTCGATAGGCCTGTCGACCAACAAATTCCTGGCCAAGACCGCAAGCGAACTGGACAAGCCGAGAGGATTTGCTGTCATCGGCGCAGACGAAGCCGAAGCCTTACTCGCTCCGAGACCCATTGGAATCATTCATGGCGTGGGCCCGAAACTGGCCCAGAAACTGACCCGGGATGGGTACGATACGATCGAAGACCTCCAAAGAACGGAGTTGAAGCAGTTGATCGGGCGCTATGGCGAGACCGGAATGTGGCTGAAGAATCGGGCGCATGGCATCGACAACCGGCCGGTCCGGAATGATGAGGAGCGCAAGTCGGTCGGTTCCGAGACCACGTTCAATGACGACATGTCAGACCCGGCCTGGTTGGAAGACCAGCTCTGGCGCCTCTGCGTAAAAACGGCAGACCGTGCCAAGGCCACGGGCCTTGTCGGCAATGTCATCACGCTCAAACTCAAGACCGCTGAGTTCCGGACCCTTACGCGGCGCATGTCCCTGTCAGAGCCCACCCAGCTGGCCCAGACCCTGTTTCGGAATGCCAAAGTGTTGCTGGCCAAGGAAACCAATGGCCGGACACGCTTTCGTCTCATCGGAGTTGGTATTTCCGACCTGTCAGAGCATCGCTCGGACGCTGTCGACCTGCTCGACCCTCTCGTCGCGAAGCGCGCGGCGGCAGAGCGCGCGTCGGACCTGGCCCGGCAGAAATTCGGCGCCGAAGCCGTGATCACGGGCCGGTCAGCGCGGGTGAAGAACGCGCCCCGGTGAACGGCGTTTGCGCCCCGCCCCTTGGCGGTCTAGTGAAAACGCAACACCATTTTCAAGGAGCGCGCCATGTCGACCCCCGAAACCCGTCTTGATGAACTCGGCATCGAACTGCCGGAACCCATGAAACCGGTCGCCACATATGTCCCCTATGTCATCAGCGGCAACATGCTGTTCGTGTCCGGTCAGGTCAGCGCGTCCGCTGACGGCCTCATCAAGGGACGCCTCGGCGAGAACATGGAACTCTCCGCAGGTCAGCAGGCCGCCCGCTTCTGTGGGATCAACCTGATCGCCCAGTGCAAAGCTGCCATTGGCGACCTGTCCCGTATCAAGCGCGTGGTAAAACTCGGCGGCTTTGTGAACGTCGCGCCCGGCTTCACTGACATCCCGCAAGTCATCAATGGATGTTCAGATCTTATGGTCGACGTATTCGGCGAGGCCGGCCGTCATGCCCGATCGGCTGTGTCATGCCCCGAACTGCCTCTGGGCGTCGCCGTGGAAGTCGATGGCATCTTCGAGATTGCCGACTAGATGGCACAGGCATTCACGCTCACGGACTTCGCCTACGCACATAGAGGCTTGTGGTCCGGACGCAAAACACCTGAGAATACGATGGCGGCCTTTGATGCGGCGGCACAGTACGGGCTCGGCATGGAGTTCGATATCCGCCCCGATTTGGATGGAAACCTTGTCGTTTTCCATGATGACACACTGGACCGCCTTGCCGGGCGCCCTGACCGTGTAGAGGATCTTACGTCGGACGACCTGCAGGACATAATGATCGCCGGAATCCATGGCTTGCTGACCTTCGAACGCCTGCTTGCAAGTTGGCCACACAAGCTGCCCCTGCTGACAGAAATGAAGCTGGACGGACGCACGGACCCGGCAGATCTCGGCCGCCGAACCGGTGCGTTGCTTCAGAACTATGCAGGACGCGCAGCGGCGATGAGCTTTTCGGAAGAGGCGGTACGGGCCCTCCCATCGGACGTGATGCGCGGTCAGCTCATTGGACCGTCCCACAAGATTGGCACATCCGAGTTCGAAACAATTCTTCAACGCGCATTGTCAGACGGCATTGACTACATTGCCGTCAACATCGCGGACGTCGATGGCATCCGCAAACGCGTACCGGAAGACCTCCCGATTGTGTGCTGGACGGTACGGACGCTGGATGAGGTTCGGCTGGCCGTTCATGAAAATGTGGCCATCATCTTCGAACATCTCGCTCCGGGACTGGTCTCGGCCTACGCCTTGCCCTAGATTCAGAGCATGGATGACACCGCGCTGAAATTGAGTTTTGCCTCAGCCATGGCGGAGGTCGATCCGGAGGAATGGAACGCGGTCGCCAATCCAGCCGGCGTGCGCTTCGATCCCTTTCTGAAATGGGAATTCCTGGACGCGATGGAAACGTCTGGCGCGGCCACTCCAAATACGGGCTGGATGCCGCGTCATGTATTGATCCGCGACGCAACTGGCCGACTCAAGGCTGCGATGCCGCTCTATGGCAAAACCCACTCACGCGGCGAATTCGTCTTCGACCAATCCTGGGCCGACGCCTATGAGCGCGCAGGCGGAGCCTATTATCCCAAACTGCTTGGGGCCGTGCCCTTCACGCCGGTAACCGGTCGTCGCCTGCTTGTGCGTCCGGGCCCCGATGAAATACGCCTGCAGACGGCGCTCCTGTCCGGCGCGATCCAACTGGCCGAGCAGAACGAGCTATCTTCATTGCACATCAATTTCGCTTCACCGGCAGAAGCCACAATGCTGTCGGAGACGGGCCTGCTGTTGCGCACCGACCAGCAATTTCACTGGCAGAACCGCGACTATGGCTCGTTCGATGATTTCCTTGCCGACCTCTCCTCGTCCAAGCGAAAGAATCTTCGGAAGGAACGCGCAAAGGCGCAGGAAGGATTGGACTTTGTCCACCTGCGGGGCGACGACATTACCGAAGCTCATCTCGATGCGTTCTACATATTCTACATGGACACGGGCACGCGCAAATGGGGCTCGCCCTATCTGACCCGAGACACTTTCTCACTCTTGCGAGAACGGATGGCCGACGATCTCCTCTTTATCTTCGCCATGTCAGACGGAGCGCCGATTGCCGGTGCCATGAATCTAATCGGCTCCGACACACTCTATGGCCGCTACTGGGGGTGTACCGAGCACAGATCAATGCTGCACTTCGAGACCTGCTACTATCAGGCCATCGACTACGCCATCCAACATGACCTCACTTTTGTCGAAGCCGGCGCGCAGGGCGGCCACAAGCTGGCCCGTGGCTATACGCCTGTCACCACCTATTCCACCCACTGGATAGCCCATCCCGGCCTGCGCCACGCCATCGCCGACTATCTTGAACGCGAACGCGAGGCGGTAGAATCCGACATGGACTATCTCGCCGAACGAACACCCTTTAAAAAGCGCGAATGAGCGAGTCTGCCGTCCTCAGGAACTATCGCCGGGTCGAAGAGGCCCTCATCGTCTGTGCAGCGTTGCAGTATGCAGAGTTCGACGCCTCTATCGACAACTACAATCATGCGACCGTGAACTGGCTGTTGGTTCCGGCCCTTGGGGGAATCCCTGTCCGGCTTCCAGCATCGCAACTGGAAGACGCGAAGGCATATCTCCGGGAAATGGTCGAAACCGCGGAGGACCGTCTCGTAGAAGCGACGGGGGAAGCCCCGGATCCGGTACGGAGAAAATATTGGCGCGCCTGGGCTGTGGCCGCCTTGTTCATGCTAGACTGGCTCTCGTTATTTGTCCTGTGGCGCTTCCTGAGAGCCACATATCTGAAACTACGGCATCCCTCCCCACACAAACTAGAAAGTTCGTCCTCGTCATGACTCTTCACGCTGCCTACGATCCCGACAATATCTTCGCCAAGATCCTGCGCGGTGAAATGCCCGCCGTCAAAGTCTATGAGGATGACGCTGCACTCGCTTTCATGGACGTGTTTCCCCAGAGCGAAGGTCACACGCTCGTCGTGCCGAAGGGCGTGCAAGCGCGCAACCTGCTCGACATGCCGGCCGACAAGCTCGGCCCCTATATGGAGGCTGTGCAGAAAGTGGCGCAGGCTGTCGAAGCTGCCTTGACGCCCGATGGCTTGGTCGTGACCCAGTTCAATGGCGCCCCCGCCGGACAAACTGTCTACCATTTGCACTTTCACATCATTCCGCGCTGGAAGGATGTGGCGCTCGGGCGGCATGGCTCGGGCGAAATGGCAGATACAGCTAAACTCGGCGTGCTGGCCGATCGCATCAAGACCAAGCTCTAGGGGTTAGAGCCCCAGCTTCGCTTTCAGGATATCGTTGACGGCTTTCGGATTGGCCTTGCCACCGGAAGCCTTCATCACCTGGCCCACGAACCAGCCCATCGTCTTGGGCTTTTCCTTGATCTGCGCGACCTGGTCCGGATTGGCAGCCATGATGTCGTCGACGATCTTCTCGATCGCGCCGGTATCGGTTACCTGTTTCAGGCCGTGCTTTTCGACAATGTCAGAAGCTTCGCCTTCGCCTTCGATCATCCGGGCAAAGACGTCCTTCGCGATCTTTCCACTGATCGTGTCATTGGCGATCAGTTCGATCAGGCCGCCGAGGCTGGAGGCAGATACGGGGCTGTCGGCCAGCTCAATGTCCTGCTTGTTGAGATAGCCGAACAATTCCTGCGTCACCCAGTTCGCCGCAAGTTTCGGATCGCGGCCTTTGGCAACGTCCTCGAAGAAGCTAGCTTTTTCGGCGTCGGCGCTGAGGACACCCGCATCATAGCGTGACAGCCCATAATCGGTTTCAAAGCGGGCGCGCTTCTCGTCTGGCAGTTCCGGCAGGGTCGCACGGATTTCCTCGATCCAGGCCTGCTCGACTTCCAGCGGCAACAGATCCGGGTCCGGGAAATAGCGGTAATCATGCGCGTCTTCCTTGGAACGCATGGAGCGCGTCTCGACCTTCACCGGATCGAACAGGCGCGTTTCCTGGTCGATGGAGCCGCCATCCTCAAGGATCTCGATCTGGCGGCGCGCTTCATACTCAATGGCCTGCTGGATGAAGCGGAACGAGTTCATGTTCTTGAGTTCACAGCGCGTGCCGAGATGGCTGAAATCGCCGGTCTCGCGGAATTTCTCATACTGGCCCGGACGGCAGACCGATACGTTCACGTCGGCGCGGAGATTGCCCTTCTCCATGTCGCCATCACAGGTGCCGAGCGCAATCACGATGGCGCGCAGCTTCTTCACATAGGCGGCCGCTTCGGCAGGTGTGCGGATGTCCGGCATGGACACGATTTCCATCAGCGCGACGCCGGACCGGTTAAGGTCCACATAGGTCGAGCTCGGGTCCATGTCGTGAATTGACTTGCCAGCATCCTGTTCCAGATGGAGCCGCTCAATGCGGCACGGGAAAGCATAGGCATCGCCGCCATGCGCGGGCTCGACATCCACCTCGATTTCGCCTTCACCGACAATCGGGTGCGCGAATTGGCTGATCTGATAGCCCTGCGGCAGGTCGGGATAGAAATAATTCTTCCGGTCGAAGCGGGAATAGGTGTTGATCTGCGCCTTCAGGCCGAGGCCGGTACGGATAGCCTGCTCGACGCAATACTTGTTGATCACGGGCAGCATGCCGGGCATTGCGGCATCGACCAGCGATACATTGCAGTTGGGGTCCGCACCAAACGCCGTGGACGCGCCAGAAAACAGCTTCGCGTTGGACGAGACCTGAGCATGGACTTCGAGGCCCATGACCAGCTCCCAATCGCCGGTTTCGCCCTTGATGACATATGGTGTGCGCGCGGACATAGTGTTCCCTGCTGGCAGTATGATTTGGCGCTGTTCTAGCCGTCGGAGCGGCGCACTGTCGAGCCGTCAATACCATTCGATAGGCGCCAACCCTTCCAATTTTCGGGATATGGGCGAATAATTCCGCTCGTGGAGGAAAAAGGGAGTGCCGGAATGATTTTCAAGATGATGATGGATGCCTCGGGCGAGGATGAAAAGCCGGTGGTTCGCGGCTTTCTCAAACATCTTGTCTTGGGATTCGCCGGCGGCGTGGCTGTGGGCTCCATCCTGCTGGGCGGCATGTTGCTATATCTCCAGGATATGGACCTCGACATGCCCCTGTTATGGATTTTCGCGATGATGCTGCAATGCGGCCCCGTAGGCGGCCTGATCGGGGTTGGCATCTACTTGTCGCGGGTCACACAGCGGGATTCTGATGAGGATGATGACGACAAACCAGGTCCCGGCGGTAACGCGCCGGAAGAAGTAGAATTTGACCAAGTTGTCATTCGGCCAAACAGCAAGTCCGGCGGAGCACTCAAGCCATCCAAGGCTTGAGGCCTAATCAAGCTTGCCTGACTCTTTTGCCCGCCGCACCCGCTCGGCACGCGCGGCCATGCGGTCCTTGATGGGGGCCGATTGGGCAACACGGACAGGACCTTCGCTTTCGGCCGCTGGTTCAGGTTCTGGGGTGTCTTCCAGCTTACCTTCCTCGACCAGTTTCTTGCGCCGTGCGGCAACCCGTGCTTCGCGCGCCGTCTGCGCCGCGCTCTTGCCGCCAAACAGGCCGGACAGCTTTGACTTTCCGGCACCGCCCGGCTGGGGGTGGTCCTCTAGTCGCCGCTTTCTGCGTGCGATGATTCGGGAAATTCGAAACGAGACGTAGCCAGCCACGAGGAATGCCACGAGCAGCATGGACCGCATTTCCGGGGCAAACAGGCTGTAGCCATATTGCGCCATCATCGCCGCCATCAGGGCGAGGCAGAAGACAAGCAGGACAGCAAAGAGAAGGAGGAAACGGGTGATGTTCATGCCCCCGAACCTACCACCACTTCTCCGCCTTGGCCACGAAACCTGCTGCGCGTTCCAGTTCGCCGCCGACGCGGAAACAGGCCGTCTCGTCGAGCGCCTTGCCGATTACCTGTAGACCGAGGGGCAGGCCGCTTGAGGACAGGCCAGCGGGCACGGAGATGCCCGGCAGGCCGGCAAGGTTGGCCGTCACCGTGAACACGTCATTGAGATACATCTCGACCGGATCGCCGCTTTTCTCGCCAAATGCAAAGGCCGGGCTCGGACAGGTCGGCGTCAGTACGGCATCACAGCTCTCGAACGCCTCAATAAAATCATTGAGGATCTTGGTGCGAACTTTCTGGGCACGCAGGTAATAGGCATCGTAATAGCCGGACGAAAGAACATAAGTGCCAATCATCAGGCGGCGCTGGACTTCAGCTCCAAAACCGCCAGCCCGCGTGTCTTCATAGGTCGCGGTCAGGTTCTCCCCGGCTACGCGCGCGCCATAACGCATACCATCATATCGAGCGAGGTTTGACGATGCCTCAGCAGGCGCAACGATATAATAGGCTGGCAGCGCATACTTCGTGTGCGGCAGACTGATATCGACGATTTCGGCGCCTGCAGCTTTCAGCCAGGCAATGCCTTGCCCCCAGAGCTTGTCGATCTCGTCGGACATGCCCTCCATCCGGTATTCTTTCGGAATACCGATCCGCATGCCCTTTACGCCCTTGGACACATCGCTGCGCCAGTCTGGCGTTTCGACGCTCAATGAGGTCGAATCCTTGGGGTCGTGACTGCACATGGCTTCCAGCAGGATGGCGCTATCCTCGACCGTCTTGGAGATCGGGCCAGCTTGATCGAGCGAAGAGGCAAACGCGACCATGCCATAGCGGCTGGCGCGGCCATAGGTTGGCTTGATGCCGACCGTACCTGTGAAGGCGGCTGGCTGGCGGATAGACCCGCCCGTGTCGGAAGCTGTCGCCGCGAGACAAAGGTCTGCTGCAACGGATGCTGCCGACCCACCTGACGAGCCGCCGGGTGTCAGGCCTTGATTGTCGCCCTTGCGGCGCCACGGGTTGATCACGTTTCCAAACCGCGAGGTCTCGTTGGAGGAACCCATGGCGAATTCGTCCATGTTGAGCTTGCCCAGCATGACTGCGCCTTCATCCCAGAGGTTCTGGGTGACGGTGGATTCATAGGTTGGGGTGAACTCACCCAGGATGTTGCTGCACGCCGTCGTGCGCACACCCTTGGTGCAATACAGATCCTTGATCCCCAGCGGGGCGCCTTCCAGCTTGCCGCCCTCGCCCTTGGCCAGTCTCGCATCGGACGCGTCCGCCATGGCGAGCGCCTTTTCCGGCGTTTCGACCACATAGGCATTCAGCGTCCGCGCGCCTTCAATCGCGTCGACGAATTGCTGGGTGATCTCGCGCGAAGAAAACTCCTTGGCTTTCAAGCCATCAAGCGCTGCGGCGAGGGTAAGTTTGGTCAGTTCGGTCATCGGACATCCTGAGAAGAAATCTGCCCGCCTGCTATGACGGCTTGGCACAAAAGTTCAAGCCTTCGTGAGCCTTCTTGTCAGTTGCGCGAGAGTGGCGCAGGCTAGGTTCCAACGCCAAATTCAACGGAGACCCATCATGCGTACCCTCATGCTCAGCCTTGCTGCCCCCGTTATCCTGGCGGCCTGCGCCACTTCAGAGACACAAGAGGACCGACCACGCGGCGTCGAGCGCTATGCCGACGATCCACGACTGGGCGAAGAGGTGAGCAGCATCTGCTTTGCATCCACCATTGATGGTTTTGGCGAAACAACACGGGACACAGTTGTGGTGCGTGACGGGCGCGACCATTTCCTGATTGAAGTGTTTGGCGCGTGTACGCCGCTGGATGATGCAATGCGGATCGGAATGGACGCGACCGGCAGCTGCTTGCGAAAGCATGACGCGCTAATCGTGTCCGACTCCATTTCTGATTTCGCAGAGACCACGCCCTTTTCCAAGCAAAGATGCCTGGTGAATGGAATCTACGCATGGGACCCAGAGGCAAAGGCGGAAGAATCCGAAGAAGAATCTGGCGAGGAAGACGCTGAATCCTGATGGCGGCGGCTTCGGCATGTGGTAATCATGCCTATGGAAAAAACCGGATACGCCTCACCCGTTGAGGTTCGCCAATCTCCCTTTCACGGTCGTGGCCTGTTCGCGGCCGTTTCCTTTGAAGCGGGCGACCTGATCGCAACCTATCCCCTCCTGGTCCTCAGCCAGGATGACACCGCCGCCATTCGCGGCACCCAGATCCATCATTACGTCTTCTACGTGGATGAAAATGAACAAGGAAAAATGCGCGCCGCGGTCGCATTCGGCCTGATCTCGATGTGCAATCACAGTGTCGAAGCCAATGCGGATTTTACCGTCGACCCGGCTGCACAAACTGTGACGCTAAGTGCCCGCACCCCCATCCTTGCCGATGCAGAAATCCTGATCGACTACGAAGAATTCGCTGACCAGAATATCTGATCGCTACCAGCGGCCAGACATCCGATTCCAGCGCCACAGAAGATGGGCGGTCACATGATACAGGCTGCGGGATACCAGATTCAGCCCAGGCAGATTGCCCAGCCAGGCCAACCATCCATAGCCGGGCGTCCGCTGCCATATCTCAGCGACCGCTGGCCATCCTTTAACCGCGCGACCATCCGGCAGGACAGCATGCAGTTTCAGGCGAACGTCGTTGAGGGAAATGCCCTGATCGCGAAAACGATCAGGTGTTTGAGAAACATCCACATAATCGACAAGATCTGAACCTGTTCGGGTTCGCCGTTCGAAATGGCAAATTCCCTCCCGACAGACAGGACACACACTGTTGTAGAGAACTGTCAGCCGTTCCATGAGCGCGTTGTACAGCACTTATGGCACGATGGCACTGCGGCGGGCGGCTTATTCCACGGCCTTGGGCACAACGAAGAAACCATCTTCGGTGCGCGGTGCGTTTGCCAGAACCTGATCCTGGATATCGCCATCTGTGACGATATCTTCACGCATGGGCAGCGTCGTCTCAACCACGGAGGTCATCGGCTCCACGCCGTCAATATCGACCTCGTTCAACTGGTCGATCCAGCTGAGGATGCCATTCAATTCCCCAACCAGTTCCCCGACATGCTGTTCGCTGACGGCAATGCGCGACAGGCGGGCAACCTTGCGGACATCATCCTTTGTAACAGACATGAGCGAACTCCAACGCGTGAAAATGAACCGCCCGAATACGCCATAGGCAACACGGCATCAAGGCGCTATGTGGGCTATTCATGCCCATAACTGATCCTGACCATTTCCCGAAAACCGGCGCGCTGATCGGCATTGATCCCGGGACGAAGACGCTCGGTGTCGCGTCGGCGGACGGCCTACGCATGCTGGCGAGCCCGGTCGAGACCATTCCACGCGGCAAGAAGCTGGCTCCTGTCCTTGATCGCTTGTTCCACCTCTATGATGATCGAGTGGCTGTCGGCATTGTCATGGGACTTCCGCTTAACATGGACGGGTCCGAAGGCCCACGCGCACAATCTGTCCGCGCGCTGGCCTGGCACATCATGAAACGCCGCGATGTGCCAATCCTGTTTCAGGATGAACGGCTCTCAACAGTAGAAGCCGAAAATGCGATGATCGAGGCTGACCTTTCGAGGAAACGACGCGCCGAACGAATCGATGCCTCAGCTGCTGCGGTAATCCTGAATGACGCCCTTCAAAGACTGGCTCGAACCTGATGTCAGGGTTTCTCTACGCCCTCCTGCCCGTCATCGCGATCGTCACGCTCGGACATGTCCTGTCTGTCCGCAATTGGATTCCGACCGATAGCTGGCGCGCCATCGAACGCCTGTCCTATGTGGTGCTCTTCCCGGCGCTCATCCTTCGAACCTTGGCCAATGCACCATTCGAGGAAGCGCCCTGGGGACTCGCTGCCGCGCTGATCCTCGCACAGTTTGCCCTCGGTGGCATAGGATGGCTGTCCCGCTTCCTGCCCAATATGCCGGGCCCGGCATATTNNCGGGCCCGGCCGTCGGCTCTGTCATCCAGTCCAATGTGCGCTGGAACACTATGATCGGCCTGTCTATCGGCAGCCTCCTGTTCGGTGAGGAGGGCCTCGCGCTTGTCACCATCGCCGCCGCCGTGATGATCCCGACGGCCAACATATTGTCCGTCTATGCGCTGATCGCACACGCGGATACTCCGCACGGACCAAAGCCCAATCCGTTTATGGCATTGTTCAAGAATCCGATCGTCATCGCGTGCATTGGAGGATTGGCACTGGCGGGCGCTAGCGTCACGCTGCCCCGTCTGCTCGATGACAGCCTCCGCATCCTGGGTGACGCGGCCCTTGCCCTCGGCCTGCTCTCTGCTGGTGCGGGCGTCGATCTGTCCGCCCTGAAACGCGCCGGCTCCCGCACGCTTACTTGGTCGCTCGTCAGGCTGCTGGGCCTGCCAGCCTTCGCAGTAGGCTTCTGCCTCCTGCTCGGCGTAACCGGTACGCCGCTTGTCATCGCACTGATCTGCGCCGCGACCCCGACAGCGACCAGTTCATATATCCTCGCCAAGGAACTGGGGGGCGATGCGGCACTCTCGGCCAATCTGATCGCCGTTGAAACAGTGCTCGCCATGGTCACGATCCCCATACTGTATCTGCTTCTCACGCTCTGAGCCTCTTGCCCCAACTCCGAAACGCGCCTAAACCGCCAAAAATCGAAAGGGCCTCCATGAGCAAGGCGGCATATCACTACTCCTTCGACCACGAGCATTTGCTGGGCATTGATGGCCTTCACCCGCTCGATCTCACTCATATTCTCGATCTGGCAAACGACTATGCCAAAGCGACACGGACGGGCCAGCGGGCAGATCCGGTCTTGTCTGGAAAGACAGTCGTGAACCTGTTCTTTGAAAATTCCACTCGGACGATGAGCAGTTTCGAGATTGCCGCCCGCCGATTGGGCGCCGACGTCGTATCGATGCCAGTGGCACAGTCTTCCGTGAAGAAGGGTGAGACACTGATCGACACAGCAATGACCCTGAACGCCATGAAGCCCGACGTGCTGGTGGTTCGGCACTCGGCCTCGGGCGGCGCAAAGCTGCTCTCCCGCAAGGTCGATTGCGCCGTGATCAATGCCGGGGACGGCACGCATGAACACCCGACTCAGGGCCTGCTCGACACGCTGACCATCCGCCGCAACAAGGGCCGGATCGAAGGGCTCAAAGTCGTCATCTGCGGCGACATTGTCCATTCGCGCGTCGCGCGCTCTACCACGATGGCGCTGCACCTGCTGGGCGCCGAAGTACACCTGTGCGCACCGCGAACACTCATGCCATCGGGCACGGAAACCTGGGGTGCCGCCTCAGCCACATCCGACTTCGACAGAGCCCTTCAAGGCGCAGACGTCGTGATGATGCTGCGCCTCCAACTCGAGCGCATGGATGGCGCGTATCTGCCGAGCCGCCGCGAATACTTCCGCTATTTCGGCCTGACACAGGAACGGCTTGCGCTAGCAAAGGACGACGCGATTGTCATGCATCCCGGCCCGATGAATCGCGGCATCGAGATCGAAAGTGCCATTGCTGATGGTGAGCGCTCGGTGATTACAGAACAGGTGGAAATGGGCGTCGCTGTGCGAGAGGCCGTGCTCCATTTGCTGGCAGGAGGCCGCCCATGAGCCTGTCCATCTTCAACGCGCGCCTGCTGGATCCGGCATCCGGACTGGATGAAATCGGCGGCATCCTGATCGAGGATGGTTTCATTACCGCAATTTCGCCAGGCGCTACGGGCGCCGTTGGCAATGCAAATGAAGTCATCGACGCAGGCGGACTTTGTCTCGCACCGGGCCTAATTGATCTGCGTGTGAAAACGGGTGAGCCAGGCGACGAGCAAAAGGAGACGCTCGCAACAGCATCTCGAGCCGCCGTTGCGGGCGGTGTGACCAGTCTCGTCGTCATGCCGGACACCAAGCCAGTCGTGGATGACGTCGCACTGGTCCGTTATATTTCAGATCGTGCCAAAGTCAGCGCAAAAGCCCGCATATACGCCGCCGGCGCACTCACCGTAGGCTTGGAAGGTCACGCCATGGCCGAGATAGGCATGATGGCGGATGCTGGCGCGGTCCTGTTCACCAATGGTGATGCGCCCATCTCAAATCCCTCCATTCTCAAACGCGCGATGACTTATGCGGCCAGTCGCGGTGCCATCGTCATGTCTCGCCCGGATGATAGCGCGTTGAAGGGCTCTGGCGTGATGAATGCCGGGGCCTTCGCCGCCCGCAAGGGTCTCGCCGGAATTACAAAAGAAGCTGAATGGATCGGCGCGGCGCGCGACCTGATGCTTGCGGAAGCAACTGGCTGCACCCTGATCCTCGATCAAGTATCCACCCCCCGCACGCTGGAACTGGTCGCAGATTCCCGCGCCCGGGGCGCCAACGTCTTCACGACCATCGCCGCACATTCGCTTTTCTTCAACGAGATCGACGTTGGCGACTACCTGACTTATTGCAAGGTCAATCCGCCCTTCAGGGACGAGGACACACGCCAGGCCATGATTGCTGCGTTGAAGGCGGGCGAAATCGATTCCGTGGTGTCCGCACACGACCCGCAACCCCCGGAAGAAAAGCGCCTGCCATTTGGTGAGGCGAGCTTTGGCGCGGCAGGCCTCGAGACCACGCTTTCGGCACTACTCAGCCTTGTTCATGATGGCCCGCTCACCCTGCTTGAAGCGCTCGCGCCGATTACCTCCAAGCCGGCGGACATGATCGGGTTGCCTGAAGGGCGACTGGCTGAAGGGGCGCCTGCAGATGTCATTCTGTTTGATCCAAACAAGCCCTGGCTCTGTGAACGTGAACACCTTCTTTCCAGATCAACCAATTCGCCTTTTGATGGGCGGCGCCTGCAAGGCCGTGTGCTGCGGACATTCGTGGGTGGAGTGCAGGTTTTTGCGCGATAGCCCAGACTGGCCTTGCCCACCGCCGGTTCCATTCGTAGAATTTTCAATTGGGAATTGAGGAGATCGACATGACAGCTGAGCTGGCATTCCCCTTGGCCGCACTTTGCGGCTATCTCGCCGGTTCGATCCCGTTTGGCTTGCTCATCACCCGCGCTGCAGGTCTTGGCGATATCCGATCCATTGGCTCCGGCAATATCGGAGCAACAAACGTGTTGCGTACGGGCCGCAAAGACCTCGCGCTTGCGACGCTGCTTCTCGATAGTCTGAAGGCAGGCCTACTGGCGCTAGCATTTGGCATGCTGGCCGGCAGGGAAGTCGGCTTCGTGGCCGGCGCATTCGCCTTTGTCGGCCATTGCTACCCCATATGGCTTGGATTCAAAGGTGGTAAGGGGGTCGCGACCTATGCGGGACTGCTGCCATTCGTGTCCCTGCCCGGTTTCTATATCGCCGCACCGGTTTGGCTCGGCCTGTTTGCACTTACCCGCATTTCTTCTCTCGCCGCGTTGACCGCTGCGACATTGGTCCCGCCCGGCGCATGGCTGCTGGGCGAACGGAACATGTTCATCATTGGCGGGCTCGCGCTGTTGTCGCTCTTCGTGTTTTGGACTCACCGCGCCAATCTGAGCCGCCTATTGAAGGGTGAGGAGCCCAAGTTCGGCTCCAAGAAAACGGTAGACCCGACCACATGAGTTCGGCGCGCGCGCTCAATGATGCAGAACGCCTGGATTGGTTGAGGCTCGCGCGCACCCCGAATATCGGCCCGTTCACTTTCTTCCAGCTGATACGCAAGTTCAAATCAGCGGGCGCAGCGTTGGACGGTCTACCGGAGCTGACCCGGAAGAGCCGCAGAGGCCGTGAACTCGTCCCCCCGGATGTCTCCGATATCAAGCATGAGCTGGACCGGACCCGGAAGTATGGCGCACACATAATCGCAAGCTGCGAACCCGCTTATCCGCCCTTGCTTAAGGCACTCGATCCCCCGCCGCCCGTCCTGACAGCGCTCGGCAAACTCGATCTGGCCGCCAAACCCACAGTGGCCATCGTCGGCGCGCGGAATGCATCCGCCGCCGGACGAAAGCTCGCCCGCGATATGGCTTCCGCGCTTGGCGGCACCGGGTATGCTACGGTTTCCGGTCTCGCCTTGGGCATAGATGGCGAGGCACATGCCGCCAGCCTGGGCACTGGCACCATTGCTGTGCTGGGCGGTGCGGTGGACCATGTCTACCCGCCCCAGCATGACCGACTCTATGCCGAAATCGCGGCGCAAGGGCTCATCGTATCTGAAAGTCCGTTCGGATATCGCGCCACAGCAAAGGATTTTCCGCGACGCAACCGCATCATCACCGGCTTGTCGCGTGGTGTTGTCGTTGTGGAGGCCGCTGAGAGGTCTGGCTCCCTCATCTCGGCCCGAATGGGGGCAGAACAAGGCCGTGACGTCATGGCGGTGCCCGGCTCACCGCTAGATCCCAGATCAGCCGGGACAAACCATTTGATCCGGCAAGGCGCGACACTCGTGCGTCATGCCGACGACGTTCTGGAAGTTTTGGAAAGTCTTTCCTTTTCAGGCGTGTCCGCGCCCAGAGAGTTGTTCGAAGGATCGCCAGAGCGTGATTTGCCAACCGACTTGATTGAGCGAATTCAGCAAGCCTTGTCGCCCCATCCCATGCCCCTCGATGAAATCGCAAGAGCAGCCGGGGCTACACCGGCCCAATGCGCCGCAGCCTTGATGGAACTGGAGATTGCTGGTGAGGCAATCACCCTTCCTGGTGGTCTGGCATCCCGCGCGGTTTGAACCGAGCTGTGCTGTCAGTGCATCGGCAAAAACATGAAAAATCAGCCGGAATGGTCTCATGGCTGGACGATTCCCGCCTTCCTCTCTAAGCCTCCAAAAGGAAATGAGTGTAGGCGGAACGCGGCGCGCGTTCGGTTCGACGCCCGAAAACAGCTGTAAGGGTACGCGTTTTGGCAAAATGGCATCATGTTGCAGCTGCACTTGGACTGGCAGCTTCTCTTCCTTGGTACGCCATCGCCCAGGAAAACACGGGCGCTCCGCAACCAGCCGAGCAGGATGAGCGGGTCGTTCTCGAAGCCGACTATGTTTACGAAGTTCGAGATGAGAACAAACTTGTTGCCGAGGGCAATGTTGAGGCGCTGTATCAGGGCCGCATCCTGCGCGCTGACAAGATCGTCTACGACCGCACGACCGAGAAAGTCCGGGCCAGTGGCAATGTCATTATCATCGATGAAACCGGCAGCCAGCAATTTGCAGACGAAATCGAGGTCAACTCCAACCTGGAAGACGGCTATGCAATCGGCTTTTCAGCGCGGCTGGATCAGGGCGCAACGGTCGCTGCCAATTCTGCGATCCGGCAGTCAAATGGCGTGAACGCGCTGGACCAGGTGGTGTATACCGCTTGCCCGGTCTGCGAAGAGGACAAGACACCCACTTGGTCCGTCCGCGCCCGCCGGGCTGTCCTTGACCAGGAAAGCCAGATGATCTCGTATCGCGATGCCGTGATCGAAGTCGCCGGCATTCCCGTGTTTTATTTTCCGTTTCTTGCTCACCCCGATCCGTCATCTGACCGACGGTCGGGTCTCTTGATTCCCTCTGCCGGTAACTCGTCCAAACTCGGCTGGTTCTACCAACAGCCCTATTACTGGGCCATTTCGGATTCGTCCGAGCTGACGATCTCGCCCATGGTCACTCAAAATGTGAACCCCATGCTGGAACTAGATTACCGCAAGAAATTCTATTCTGGCGCGATCAACATCAATACGAGTTTTACCAGCGAACAGAATTTCGACAGTGACGGCGAACTTTTCGGAGAAGAAAAATTACGCGGTCACGTTTATGGGAGCGGTCTGTTTGCTATCAACAACCAATGGAAATGGGGCTTTGGTGTCGAGCATCAGACAGATGACCTCTATGATCGCCGATACGATCTGGACGGGCAAGATGAACAGCGCGGCCTCTATGCCAGCCAGCCCCGCCGCCTCCTGACGCAATTGTTCGCCATCGGCCAGGGCGACGACTATTACACTGACGTCGCCCTGTTGAAATTCCAGGGACTGCGCGAGAATGACGACGATGGCGAATTGCCCACCGCCCTACCTGTATTCTATGGCGAGAAGTATTGGGACCTTGGCAATATGGGCTTTGCCAGCGTCAACGCGTCGAGTGCCATCCTTAGTCGGGATTTGGGGGAAGACAGTCACCGGGTCAGCGTTGGTGCGGACTGGACCGATCTCAACATCTTGCCCGGCGGCTTCACATTCGAGCAATTTGCCGAAGTTCGTGCCGATTATTACGGTTTGGACGAAGACGTTTCCGGTGAGGAAAGCGTCTCCCGCGCAGTTGGCAATATCGGGGGCAAGCTGGCTTATCCCATGATCCGGCCCGGTAAAGTCATTGATATCATGGTCGAACCGGCGGTTATGGCGGCGTGGGGCCTCTCCAACGTCAATGATGACGCCATCCCGAACGAAGACAGCCTGCTTTACGAGGCCGACGAAGCCTCGCTGTTCGATGCCAACGGCTTTGGTGCCTTCGATCTCTATGAAGGGGATGGAAAGCTCGCGGCAGGGATCACTACTCGCGCGGTTTGGAAAAGCGGTCCCAGCCTCAGCGCAACGGTCGGTAAACGATGGCGGTCCAGACCAGATAATGCGTTTGATCCGGTGAGCAATCTTGATGGGACATCATCGGATTGGATCATCGCTACGACGGCAGACCTGGGCGAATTGTTACGTGTGGATGCACGAGCTCGCCTGGATGAAGACGGGTTCAGCCTGAATAGGATCGACGCGAAATTATCTTCATCTTACAAACGGTTCCGCGCTATTGCGCAGTACTACAAAGTTGACGAGCGGATCGCAATCGTGGGCGGTGGAGACGAAGGCGTATTGCTACGCGGCGACATCAAGGTGACCAGCCAGTACTCGGTCTTCTTCGGTCAATTGAGAGATATCCAATCCAATTTGAATGCTCGGCAGGAATACGGCATCGCCTTCGAAGACGAGTGCTCGCGGTTTGAACTGGTCTATATGCGGTCGGAATTGCAGGATCGTACGCTGGGACCGGAAGAAAACATCCAGATTCGATTCTCGCTCAAGACCATCGGCGACTTCGGCTCCAGCGAGTTCGATTGATTCGAGGTATGAAGGCGCGATATTGCCCGATGTCGTATCCTAAATTTCCGTAAGAATTCAGGGATGACTGCCCTGATGCGTTGCGCGCGATTGCAGGACTTGTATGGTCCGGCAGTATAATTGCCACGGGGCCCGGCTGGGCACTCAATGGAGGCCATTCATGGTTCGTCAGATTTTCGCAGCTGTCCTTCTTGCAGCCATGCCTGTTGGCCTTGTTGCAGCAGCGCAGGAAGCAAGCGCACCAGAACGGCTGGCGTTGGAAGGTGTCGCCGCCATCGTAAATGACCAACCTATTTCCTATTCAGATGTTCGCCAGCGCGCACGACTACTGCTGCTCAGCCTCGGTGGTCAGCAGCCGTCCCAGGAACAGATTCAGCAGATCACAGGTCAAGCTCTTGAACAGCTGATCGATGAGCGCCTCCAGCTGGAGAAAGCCGCCGAATTCGAAATGGAAATTGCGCCGGAAGAGATCAACGGGGCCGTAGACGACATGGCGCGCCAGTCCGGCGCAACGGGTGATCAGCTGAAGCAACAATTGCTGGCCGCTGGCGTGAACCCCACCAGTCTTGAAGAGCAGATGCGTGCCGAGATCGCCTGGAGCCGCGTGATGAGCGGATTGTACGGCTCACGTATCCGCATTTCGGACAACCAGGTGGAAGACCAGCTTAACCGCGTGCGCAGCTCCCTGCAGCAGACCCAGTACCGTGTTTCCGAAATCTTCCTCTACGCACCGGATCCGGAAACCAAGGATCAAGCCCTGCAAGCCTCCAGTTCGATTATCGAGCAGTTGAATCAAGGCGCCGATTTTCGCATTGCGGCACAGCGTATCTCTTCTGCGCCAACTTCGGCCACAGGGGGAGATATGGGGTGGATCACAATAGGTGACCTTGACACTGTGCTCGCACAAGCCGTCGAAGACTCAGCTGGACCCGGCATCGTCGGTCCGCTCGCAGTCGAAAATGGAATTTACATTCTGAATATTGCCAGCAAACGTGAGCCAGCCAAACTGACAACCAAGGTCGACCTTATTCGCCTGCAAGTGACAGATGGCGATGAAGCCGTCCTCACAGAAGCCATGGAAGCCATCTCCAGCTGTGATGATGTTCAAAGCGTTTCCAATTCGAAATCGAACTTGCGGCATGCTGACCTGACAGACATAAACGTCGACGAGCTGGGCACTGAGGGCAAGGACCTCGTGCTTGCGGCAGACGTTGGCCAGCCCACAGAAATCTTTGCCGCCGGCAGCGGCCTTGCAGTCATGTATGTCTGCCGCCGTGAGGATGGTGCCGAAGCCCTGCCATCGCGCGATGACCTCAAGAGCCGCCTGAAAGATCAGGAACTCAGCATGATTTCGGAGCGAGAGCTGCGCGACATGCGCCGCGAAGCGACGATTATATATCGCTAGGCCTTGCATGGCCGGCTGTTTGGGTGAAGACCCCCTGAGTGACCGATAAAAGCCGAACTCCACTCGCATTGACAATGGGCGACCCTGCGGGTGTGGGCCCGCCGATCACAGTGTCGGCGTGGAACGCGCTAAAGCATGATCCGTCTTGCTGTTTCTTCGTGATTGGCGCGCCACGTTTGTATGCTCGGGACATTTCGGTGCAGGAAATTTCCAGCCCGGCAGACGCACAAGAGATATTCGCTCATGCGCTACCCGTCATTCCGTTGGAAGGGGTACCGGACATCCAGCCTGGACAGGCAGACGACCGCGCCGCCGCATCCATCATCAAATCCATCGAACTGGCCACCACCTTGTGCCTTGATCGCTCTGCAGACGGCATGGTCACCAATCCAATCAACAAGGCGCTGCTCTATGGGACGGGCTTTCGTCATCCGGGCCATACAGAATTCGTGGCCGCGCTGTGCGCGGAAGGCTCTCAGACTTCGTACCTACCGGTCATGCTGTTGACCGGAGGTGGTCTGCGCGTCGCACTCGCAACCATTCATGTCGCTCTGAAAGATGTGTTCAGTCATTTGAACATCAAAGACCTCGTCACACTTGGAGAAATTGTGGCGGCGTCAATGCGTGCGGACTTCGGCATTGCCTCGCCCCGCCTCGCCTTCACCGGATTGAACCCACACGCTGGCGAGAACGGTACTATAGGGCGCGAGGAAGTCGATATCATCAATCCTGCAGCCAGCACCCTGCGCGCCGCCGGCATCGACATGTCAGACGCGCGGTCAGCTGACACAGTGTTCGCCGAATCTCTGGACGGACGGTTCGATGCCATCATCGCCATGACCCACGATCAAGGGCTCATTCCGGTCAAGACGCTGGACATGTGGGGCGGCGTCAACACGACGATTGGCCTGCCCATTGTACGCACCAGCCCCGATCACGGCACCGGCTATGATGCCGCCGCGAATGACACAGCTCGGCCTGACAGCCTGATCGCCGCAATCCGCCAGGCCCGAATGATCGCTGACAACCGAAAGCAAATTTCATGAGCCGTGACGAGACGCCTCCAGGCCTGACACAGGCAACTGCGCGCAAGGCGCTAGGTCAGCATTTCCTTTTCGATCCGGACATTTTGAAGCGAACGGCACTGGCCGCAGGACCGATAGAAGGCCGGACAGTCATCGAGGTGGGCCCAGGTCCGGGCGGGCTCACGCGCGCCTTGCTGGACAATGGCGCCGCCAAGGTCATCGCCGTGGAGGCTGATGAGCGATTTGCCCAGGCACTACAATCATGGCCAGAAGCCAAAAGCGGTCGTCTCCACGTAATCCTGAAAGACGCACGCAAAGTTCGCTGGGAAGAAATGCTGGCAGAACTTGGCGGCACCACACCAGCCATGATGATCTCCAATCTTCCTTACAATGTTGGCACGCCATTGCTCGTAGCCTGGCTGAAGTCAGGCCCCTGGCGTGGCGAGATGGCCCTGATGTTCCAAAAGGAAGTGGCTGAGCGCGTGTGCGCCAAACCGAATACGGATCAATATGGTCGCCTCGCCGTCCTGACCCATGCGGTTACCGATCCCCATATTGCCTTCACGCTGCCGCCGGGTGCGTTCCGACCCCCGCCGAAAGTGGACAGCGCCGTAGCCGTTCTGCACCCGTTGCCGCCGGAAAACGTCTTTCCCCATCTCGACAAGCTGGAAGAAGTGGCCGGTGCGGCGTTCGGACAGAGGCGGAAGATGCTGCGTGCGGGCCTGAAACCGCTTGCCAAGCGTCATGGGCTCAAAGCGGTGGAATGGCTCCAAAGCCTCGACATTGACCCGACGGCCCGTGCCGAGACGCTCAGCCAGGACGAATTCAGACGGATGGCCGCCTCCCTCGTCAAATAGAAAACGGCGCCCCGGTTTCCCGGAGCGCCGCGTTTTAGACAATGTGTAACCAACTAGTCGCGTTCAAGATCGAACCGATCGGCTTCCATGATTTTCGTCCAGGCCGCGACGAAATCGTGCACGAACTTTTCTTTCGCATCATCCTGGGCGTAAGTCTCCGACAAGGCCCGCAGTTGTGAGTTCGAACCGAAGACGAGATCAACTCGCGTGCCGGTCCATTTCACTTCTCCGGTATTGCGATCACGTCCTTCGAAGACATCCTGCTTCTCAGTGGCTGCTTTCCAAGCGACGCCCATGTCCATCAGGTTCACAAAGAAGTCGTTCGACAGCGTGCCGGGGCGATCCGTGAAGACGCCATGCTTGGAATCAGCATGATTGGCGCCGAGTACACGCAGGCCGCCGACGAGAACCGTCATTTCTGGTGCAGTCAGAGTCAGCAACTGCGCCCGATCCAGCAGCAATTCTTCAGTCGGAACCGAGAATTCGACCTGAAGATAGTTGCGGAAGCCATCGGCTTTCGGCTCGAGGAAGGCATAGGATTCAACATCCGTTTGCTCCTGCGAAGCATCCATACGGCCCGGCGTGAACGGTACCGAAACATTGACGCCCGCATCCTTGGCGGCCTTCTCCACGGCAGCGGAACCACCGAGCACGATCAGGTCGGCCATCGACACCTTCTTGTTGCCTGTCTGGGCGTAATTGAAAGCGCGCTGAACGCTTTCGAGCAGACCGAGAACCTTGGCAAGCTTTTCAGGTTCGTTGACTTCCCAGTTCTTTGCCGGGTCCAGGCGGATACGGGCGCCATTCGCACCGCCCCGCTTGTCGGAGCCGCGGAACGTGGAAGCTGCGCCCCATGCCGTCGAGACCAGTTCGGACACAGACAAGCCCGAAGACAAGATCTTCTCTTTGAGATCAGCAATGTCACTGGCGTTCACCAGTTCATGGTCAACTGCCGGAATTGGGTCCTGCCAGAGCAATTCTTCGCTTGGAACTTCCTCACCAAGGTACCGAACGGCTGGCCCCATATCGCGATGGGTCAGCTTGTACCAGGCGCGGGCGAACGCGTCTGCAAACTGATCCGGATTTTCGTGGAACCTGCGAGAGATCTTCTCGTATTCCGGATCCATCCGCATGGCCATGTCGGCCGTGGTCATGATGGTGATCTGCTTCTCGGACGGATTGTGAGCCTTTGGCGCCATGTGCGCCTCGTCTACATCCTTTGGCTGCCATTGGAACGCGCCAGCGGGGCTCTTCACAAGTTCCCACTCATAGCCGAACAGCATATCAAAATAGCCATTGTCCCATTTGATCGGGTTTGGCGTCCATGCGCCTTCGATGCCGCTGGTGATCGTGTCATCGCCATGGCCAATACCGAACTTGCTCTGCCAACCAAGCCCTTGTTCGGCGATGTCGCCGCCTTCAGGCTCTGCACCGACCATCGCCGCGTCACCCGCACCGTGGCACTTGCCAAATGTGTGACCGCCAGCAGTCAGCGCAACAGTTTCTTCGTCGTTCATGGCCATCCGGGCAAACGTTTCACGGATGTCCTTTGCCGAAGCCAGCGGATCAGGATTGCCGTCCGGGCCTTCGGGGTTCACGTAGATGAGGCCCATTTGAACGGCTGCGAGCGGGTTCTCGAGCACACGCTCGCCGCTATAGCGGCTGCCGGGCTTATCGCTGGTGGCCAACCACTCTTCTTCCGTGCCCCAATAGATATCTTTCTCCGGCTCGAAAATGTCTTCGCGGCCGCCGCCAAACCCAAACGTTTTACCGCCCATGGATTCAATGGCGCAATTGCCCGCAAGGATCATGAGATCGGCCCAGGAAATCTTGTTGCCGTACTTTTTCTTGATCGGCCACAGCAAACGGCGGGCCTTGTCGAGATTGGCATTGTCCGGCCAGCTGTTCAGCGGCGCAAAGCGCTGCGACCCAGAGGTCGATCCACCCCGGCCGTCACCGGTGCGATATGTACCGGCGCTGTGCCAGGCCATACGGATGAAGAACGGACCATAATGGCCGTAGTCCGCAGGCCACCAATCCTGGGAATCCGTCATCAGCGCGAAGATGTCCTGTTTGATCGCCTTCAGATCGAGTTTCTTGAATTCCTTGGAATACTTGAACGTCTCGCCAAGTGGATTACCGACCGGCGGGTTCTGGTGAAGGATGCTGAGGTCTAGCTGGTTGGGCCACCAGTCGCGGTTTACGCGCCCTCGCAGCGAATGCATTACGGGGCACTTGCCCTCTGGAGCTGCGTCATTTCCGTCCATATTCATCTCCCTGGATTGGTCTGGCCGGAGAGCAGTCCCTCCCGGAACAACCCTCCTGATTTCACGGTCGCCGAGAGAACATCAGCGCGGAGTAGGCGCAATCCTTTGACGACAGTCTTGAGGCTACGCAATGATTTTGAATAGAACCAATCAATAGAAGCCTACTCCGGTATCGATATTTTCTATGCATTGAATTAGTGGTACAAAAACAAAGGCCCCGGCACTTTCGCACCGGGGCCTTCCATAAAAAATTCATTCAACTAGTGGCCTGCGAGGACCGCGAGCATGAGCAAGGCCACGATATTTGTGATCTTGATCATCGGATTCACGGCCGGACCGGCAGTATCCTTGTAGGGATCGCCAACCGTGTCTCCGGTTACAGCGGCCTTGTGAGCTTCTGAGCCCTTTCCGCCGTGATGACCATCTTCGATATACTTCTTCGCATTGTCCCAGGCACCGCCTCCGGACGTCATCGAGATGGCCACGAACAGGCCTGTCACAATCACACCCAGGAGCATCGCCCCAACCGCCGCGAGGGCCGCGCCTTTGCCGGCAATGGCAAAGATCACGCCGAACAGGACAATCGGTGACAACACTGGCAGGAGTGACGGGACGATCATTTCCCGGATAGCGGCCTTCGTCAGAAGATCGACCGCCCGGCCATAATCAGGCTTCACTTCGCCTTTCATGATACCCGGCATTTCGCGGAACTGTCGACGAACTTCCTCAACCACCGCTTGCGCAGCGCGTCCGACTGCCATCATGGACAGGCCACCGAACAGGAATGGCAACAGGCCACCGAACAGGAGGCCGACCACCACATATGGGTTCGCAATCGAGAAATCAGCCGTTGCATTGTAGAAGAAGTCCCCTTCCACGGCGCGCGCCGAGAAGTATTTGAGATCTTCCGCATAGGCCGCGAACAGAACGAGTGCGCCGAGCCCGGCCGAACCAATGGCATAGCCCTTGGTCACAGCCTTCGTGGTGTTGCCAACCGCATCGAGTGCGTCCGTTGTCTCGCGAACTTCCGATGGAAGCTCCGCCATTTCAGCGATACCACCCGCATTGTCCGTAACGGGTCCAAAAGCGTCGAGCGCCACGATAATCCCGGCAAGCGCCAGCATGGTCGTGGTCGCAATGGCAATGCCGTACAGGCCTGCGAGGTTGAACGTCAGTATGATGCCCGCAATGATCACGATGGCCGGAAGGGCCGTCGATTCCAGCGACACAGCGAGGCCCTGGATCACGTTCGTCCCATGACCAGACTCTGATGCCCGCGCGATCGAGCGTACCGGACGATATTTGGTTTCGGTATAATATGCCGTGATCACGACGATCAGTCCCGTCACCACGAGGCCAACCACGCCGCAACCGAACAACATCCAACCGGATACGTCATTGGCAAGACCAAGCCGCTCGCCGGCATCGTCGAGCACGCCGAACCCGTTCGGTAAGACCGTTGCGATTGCGATTGCGAGACCGCCAATGGACAGTACGCCAGTCACGATGAGGCCTTTGTAGAGCGCCCACATGACATCCGTCTTGCCGGGTGCGAGGTTCACGAAATAGGTGCCGACAATCGACGTGACGATACAGACGGCGGCAATCGCCAACGGCAGCATCATGATTTCGACGATGTAAGTTGCGCCAGAGAAATAGATTGCACCGAGCACCATCGTCGCCACCAGCGTGACCGCATAGGTCTCGAACAGGTCGGCCGCCATGCCGGCACAGTCGCCGACATTGTCTCCCACATTGTCTGCAATCGTCGCAGCGTTGCGTGGATCATCTTCCGGAATGCCGGCTTCGACCTTGCCGACCATATCACCGCCGACGTCCGCGCCCTTGGTGAAGATACCACCACCAAGACGCGCAAAGATCGAGATCAGCGACGCGCCAAAGCCGAGGGCCACGAGCGAGTCGATGACGAGACGTTTCTCGCTTTCAACGCCCAGATTCAGTCCAATGACCATGGTGAGCAAGCCGTAATAGACAACGATGCCCAGAAGAGCGAGGCCAACGACCAGCATGCCCGTGATGGCACCTGACTTGAACGCAAGCTTGAGACCGGCGTTGAGGCCGGATTTGGCCGCTTCAGTTGTGCGCACATTTGCCTGCACCGACACTTTCATGCCGATGAACCCGGCCGCGCCGGAAAGCGCTGCGCCGACGATGAAGCCGAGCGGCACCTGCCAGTTTCGGAACAGAATAAGCAACAGAACGACGACAACGACGCCGACGATCGCAATTGTACGATACTGGCGCCCAAGATAGGCATTTGCGCCTTCCTGGATCGCTTGAGCAATTTCGCGCATACGCGCATCACCAGCCGGGGCCTTCATGATCGAATTGATCTGGAGCCAGCCATAAAGGACTGACAAGACCCCCGCCGCGAGAGCGAGATAATACCACATGGATTACGTTTCCTTCCCTTAAAACAGAACTTCGACGCCAGGTTATTCCTGATCATGCACTGTTTATTATAGGTGACCAGCCTGCCCGGCCCTCGGGAAATAGGCAATATGCCTCCCGTCAGGGGCGAGTCAGCCCAGTCCCACTTCAGCCATGCTCAAAGCCGAGAGTTTCCGGGAGGTTAATGGGCGAATTCCGCAGGGTGACGGAAAGTCCTCCTTCGGGTCGGGTTTCGCCGATAAGCGTAATAACTACGCCAGATCTGCCCGCATCCGCCAGGATTTCATCGCGCCGCGTTTTTTCTGAGGTGAAGAGCAGTTGATAGTCGTCTCCCCATGTCGACAGGCGGATCATTTCGTCCAATTCGATTGCATCCCCCGCGAAGGGCACGGTCTCAAGTGCTATCTGAATGCCAATGTCGGACGCGCTGGCGAGACTCGCAGCATCCCCCAGCAGTCCGTCGGAAACATCCATCGCCGCCGTCGCGAACTGAGCCACAAGATGCGCGGCGGCAAGCGGTTGGACCGGCGGCACCCGATACGCCTCGATCTCAGAACCTTCAACCGCCCCTTTCTGGATCGCGTCAAAGCCCAGATACGCCGCACCGACACGACCTGTGACCCAGACATCTTCGTCGGGCCCAGCGCCCATCCGCCGAACAGGTGTTTCACCAAGACAAGTCCCGGTCATGGTGAGTGACAGGAAAAGACCACCCGGGCTGCGCACGGTATCTCCGCCGATCAGGTGGATATCGAATGCATCCAGTTCTGACCCAAGAGCAGATGCGAATTCAGCAAGGTCGGATTCCGGTCGTTCCTTGGGCCATCCGAGCGTGAGCAAAGCTTCAGAGGGCAAGGCGCCGGCGGCGTAGACATCAGACACATTCACGCGCACAAGCTTTCGGGCAACGGACGCCACCGGATCAGACGCGAGAAAATGCACGCCCTCGACCAACGCATCAACCGTGATGACCGTCGGAGACTTGCTGTCGGCCAACTGCGCAAGATCGTCCCGCAAGCCAGCTGCCCCGCCCGCTCTGGCGAGCGGCGCAAAATATTTGGCGATCCAGTCTTTCTCAGCCATTGGGTCAGCGCCCCATGCGCCTCACGGCGCTACAACCCTTCGCGGCCGATGGCGTAGAAACGCTCCTTGCGCTGGGTGCGCAGTTCGGACGGGCTCAGGCCTTCCAGTTCCTGCAAGGCCTCATCAAGCGCTTTTGCGGCAGCAGCCATCGCCCGTTTCGGGTCACGATGTGCGCCGCCGACTGGCTCCTTGACGACACCGTCGATGACTTTGGTTTTCAACAGGTCCGGCGCTGTGATTTTCATCGCGTCAGCCGCATCCTTCGCCTTGGCAGCGTCGCGATAAAGGATCGAAGCGCAGCCTTCCGGAGAGATCACCGAATAGATGGCATGCTCCATCATCAGGACCTTGTTGGCCGCCGCGATGCCGATCGCGCCGCCCGACATGCCCTCGCCGATGATCAGCGTGACGAACGGCACGCCCAGTGACAGGCCGCGCTGTGTGCCGCGCGCAATGGCTTCCGCCTGCCCACGCTCTTCGCCGCCCTTGCCCGGATAGGCACCCGACGTGTCAGGGAAACTCAGGACCGGCAGATTGAACTTCTCGGCCATGTCCATCAAGCGCACCGCCTTGCGATAGCCTTCAGGGTGGGCCATGCCGAAATTGTGCTTCAGGCGCTTCTCGATCGTGCGGCCCTTCTCATGGCCGATAATGACCACCGGACGCCCCTTGAAGCGTGCCAGTCCGCCCATAATGGCTTCATCATTCCCAAACACACGGTCGCCCGCGAGTTCCTCGAAATCGTCGAAGATGTTCTCGATGAAGTCAGACAAATGCGGCCGGTCTGGATGGCGGGCCACAAGAGTCTTCCGCCATGCGCTGAGATCGGAATACATGTCCTTCAGCTGCTTGCTCGATTTGGCCTTCAGCTTTTTCAGCTCGTCGGTAATCGATGGACCTTCCTTGCTGGAAGCAAGCGCTTCCAGTTCGGAGATCTTCGCGTCCAGCTCCGCAATGGGCTTTTCGAATTCAAGATAGGTCGTTGTCATGGTGCGCAAGTTAGCAATGACGGGCTGACTCGCCTAGCCGGGAATTCACTAAAGTGCGCCTTGCACCTTTACCACGGCCGGCAGGATCAAAACGCCGAGCAGGACGGGAAAAACGAATATAATCAATGGCAAAGTCAGCTTTGCCGGCAGCGCCATGGCCTTTTCCTCCGCCATCAGGATGCGACGCTTGCGCATATCTGCCGAGAAAACTCGCAAAGTCTGGCCCAGACTGGTGCCCATTTCCTCTGCCTGACGGAGCATCGTGGCCAGAGAACTCGCTTCTTCGATGCTCATGCGATCAGCAAAAGCGCGCCAGGCATTCTTGCGCGCCTTGCCCGCGCGTAGCTCCAGCGACAGCTTTTTCATGTGCCCAGCAATGATCGGATGCCGCAATTCCAACTCTTCGCCGACCCTCTGAACCGAGGCATCAAGGCTGAGACCGGCTTCTACGCAGGCAACCATCAGATCCATCATATCGGGAAAGCCAGCCGAGCATTGCTGCTGGCGCGCTTTGGTACGGCGCGAAACGAGCATGTCAGGCGCGAGCAAGCCCGCAATGATCAGGCCAATGCTGAGCATGATCAGATGTTGCTTCGAAAAGCCACCGAGATGCGGCAAAGCCACCAGCAGAGCGAGCTGAGGCAACACGACGCAAGCAATTCTGGCCATGTAATACCGCCCCACCGCCGACGGGTTTGTGAACCCTGCGAGCAGCAATTTGGCGCGCACCTCACTGACCGCATCCTCGTTCGAAGGGGTCGCGCGATTGGCAAGCCCGATGACCGCCCGACCTATCCGTGTATCGTTCCGGCTTTCTTCCTGCACCGCAGGACGTGACTCGCGTCGCTCCAGCCGGCGCTCAAGATCTTCCTTGGCCTTCCAGCTTCTCACGAACGCCATAATCGCAGGCACGGCGAGGAAACCGGCAATGGCCAGCATGATGATGGGCAGAAGAGCAGATGCGGAGAAGGACATGGGTTTGCTTGGGGGCCTACATCTTGAAATTGATCATCTTACGCATGACAAAATTGCCAATCGCCATCCATACAAACAGGATCGGGAACACCACCCGCACTAGCGGCTCATCGATCACTTCGCCGTAAAATTCCGGGCGCAGCACGTGGATGCCAGACATCACGATGAAGGGTGCCGAGGTAAGGATCATCGCCGAGGCCCGGCCCTCTGACGAAGCTGCCTTCACTTTCAGACGCATGGTCTGGCGCTCACGGATGGTTGTCGTGTTCGCTTTCAGGAGTTCGCAAAGGTTGCCACCAGTCTTTTCCTGCAGGCGTACCGTGGCGACGAACAGCTCGACGTCCGGGTCGCCCGCCCGCTCGGCCATGCGCTGGACCGCATTGGTCAGCGACATGCCGTATGACACTTCATCCGCCGCCATGCCGAACTCTGTTCCAATCGGGTCAGGCATCTCGCGGGCCACCAACGACACGGCTGTCGCAACCGGGTGCCCCGCCTCCAGACTGCGGCAAACTATCTGGAGTGCGTCGGGCAATTGTTCCGACATTTTCTTCATGCGCCGCCCAGCAACCATTTTGAGCCAGACGATGGGTCCGAGCACAAGAATGAGCGCGGCAATGCCGACAGCCGGTCCGGGCCCGCCAACAAAACGCCAATAGGCCAGCCCCGCGACCAGGGCTGCCCCGGCTGACATCCCGAACCAACGCAATGGCTGAAACTTCAGGCCAGACCTGACCACCAGCTGATTGAACCAGCGCAACGGCATAGCAAGATTGCCATTCTTGTCGAGGCCACGACTTTTGCGCAGCTCGACCATGGCTTCACTCGTCGTTTCAAACCGTTCCTTGAACTGAAGACGCTTGTTGACCACGCGGCGGGTTTGGGCTTCCGTCACCAGCCCCATAACCGACTGGATCGCCAGAAATACCGCGCCGATCGCCATGATCACAGGGATCAGGACAGTCAGGCTGATATTGGTGATGTCAGGCATCCACGACAAGAAGCTCATCTCCTAGAAACGCGTAGAGGGGTCAAACATGCCCTCCGGCATGGGAACGCCGCGACGTTCCATCTCATCGAGGAATTTCGGGCGTAGACCAGTCGCGGCGAAGTGCCCCTCGACCTTGCCCTCATCGGTTGTGCCAGTGCGTTCAAAGCGAAAGATTTCCTGCAATTGAACGACTGAGCCTTCCATGCCCGTCACTTCGGAGATTGATACGACTTTTCGCGAGCCGTCTGACAGGCGCGTGGCCTGGACGATAAAATTGACTGCGGAAGCAATCTGTCCACGGATCGCCGTCTCGGATATTTTCATACCACCCATCATCACCATCTGCTCCAGACGGGTCAGTGCATCGCGCGGATTGTTAGCGTGGATCGTCGCCATAGAGCCTTCGTGGCCCGTATTCATGGCTTGCAGCATGTCAAACGCTTCTTCTGAGCGAACCTCGCCCAGGATCACGCGGTCAGGCCGCATGCGCAGTGCGTTCTTGACCAGTTCGCGCTGACGGATCTCGCCCTTGCCTTCAATATTGGGCGGGCGGGTTTCCATGCGCGCAACATGAGGCTGTTGCAGCTGGAGTTCGGCAGCGTCCTCAATCGTGATGAGGCGTTCATCTTCATTGATAGCGGCTGATAGCGCGTTGAGCAGAGTTGTCTTCCCCGACCCGGTGCCCCCGGAGATAACGGTAGAGGCCCGGCACTTCACCGCCCCGAGGATGAACTTTGCAACCGGCTCAGGAATTGCGCCAAAGCCAACCAGCTTCTCCATTGTCAGTGGCGATTTGGAAAATTTCCGGATGGAGACAAGCGGCCCATCAATGGCGATTGGCAAGACAGCGGCGTTGACACGGCTGCCATCCAGAAGGCGTGCATCAACCAGGGGCTGGCTCTCATCGACACGTCGGCCCACAGCCGCCACGATCCGCTGCACAATGCGAAGCAAATGGTCATTGTCCGCAAACCGGACCGGTGCCAGTTGGAGCTTGCCGTGCCGCTCGACATAGACCTGGTCAAAACCATTGATCAGGATGTCGGCAATCGAGTCGTCCTTCAGTAGCGGCTCGATGGGCCCAAGCCCCGTCATCTCGTCCATCACAGCATCGGCAAAGCTTGCCTCTTCTGTGGCCGAGAGCGCCATCTCTTCCTTCTTGATGATCTCAGAAACAATTCCCCGCACACGGCGCCGCATGGTTTCATCATCCAGCTTGTCGAGAACGGACAGATCCAGTTCGTCGATCAGCTTGGCATGGATACGCAATTTGGCATCGAGCTGGTCAAAAGCCTTGGTGTCGGCAGGAGCGGGCGGCGCGGGCTTCGGCGCAGTTGGCTCAGCCACTTCAGGCGCGTTGACCGGTTCCGGCTTGGCGGCGGCGTTCGAAAATCCAAAACGGCTCATTTCGCTTTCCTCTTACCGGCAACTTGTTGAACGGGCTGCCTCGCGGCGTCGGGCATCATCTTGTCGACCAATGTCAAGACATCTGCGACGAGCGCGCTTTTCGGTTTCACGTCACCAATCGGCTTTCCGAGATTTACCGCAGTGCGGGCAGCATCCCAGTCCGACGTGATCGTTGCATCAATCTGACGGTCGATGGCCTTCTCGGCCTTGTCGACGGCAAACTCGGCACGGAACTTCTTTTTCGGGAACATACGGTTCAGTACGAGCTTGGCCTTGCGATCGGGCCCACGCAGCATATCAACTTCGCGCGCCATATCCGCAGCAGCGTGCAGGCTTGGCACGGTCAGCTCACTGATAATGATCGCCTCATCAACCGCGCCCAGTATGGGCTTGGTCCACGGCATCATGTGGCGAGGCATGTCCACCAGAACAAATGGGAACTCGGCGCAGGCAACGTCCAGCAATCTGAGGATCGCCGCTTCCGTGGCCAATGCATCTGCGTCCGGATTGCGCGGCGCCGAAATTGTCGAAACGCCATCCTCGTGTTGCCAGCACCATGCGGCCAGCAAGCGCGCATCAAGGCGCTCCGGCGCAGCAGACAAGGCTGCAAGGTCGAGCTTTGGCACCGCTTCCAGAAACGAACTTACCATGCCGTCAGACACATTCAGATCAACAAGGCATACCTTGCCGGGGCCGACTTTCTCACAGATTGCAAATGCGCTCTCAATAGCCAGTGTTGAGACACCCGCTCCTCCCACAGCGCCCCGGAACGCCCAGCATACGGCGGACGCTGGTCCGTCACCGCCACTCTCTGCGGCTTCTGCAGCGGCGCGGATGCGTTCCACGGATTCCAGGATTTCGTCCGCACCGGCGCTGACCGGAAGGATGTCCGACGCCTCAATTTTCATTAAGGCTCTAACGATGTGAACTGGCAGATTATCTGACACCATCAAGACGGCGCTGTCCGGTTTTTCGACCGCCAGTCCCAGCACAACCTGTTCCGCGCCTTTTTGTCCTTGTTCCAACAGGATCAGTGCACCACCGAACTTTTCGACAATGTTCGCGGGGTCCATTGAAGAAAGGTCAATAACATTCCGGCAGATCGACTTGAGCTGCATCAGCCGTTCAGGCCCCGCCAATGCGGCAATCGCAGGGATCATTGCCGGCGCGGATGCCGGAGGGGATCCATCAGACAGTTTTCGCGCTACGCCTGACATCAGCTGCCTCCCGACGCGCTGACCGAGGAATCCCGCAAGTCTTTGGTTTTACCTTCATTGAGGGCCTTCACGGCATTGGCTGCACGCAGGCCAGACGTGGACTCGACGGCCTTGGAGTTGCTCAGATTGACGTCACGAACCGATTGCTCACGTATGTTGCTGGCATTGGCTTCACCCAGCAGAAATTTGTCCTGATTGTCATAGCTTGCACATCCGACGAGGAACACGCTCACCATCATGACACTGATAATACGGCGCTTGAAAGTCATGTTCAGTCTCCTTCGCCAACCAGCGGCGCATGAGTGGTTTGGTTCATGAGAAAGAATTCTTCTTCCGTCGGTTCAGCAAATGCGTCGAGTGGAGTCCGAAGCATGGAAGGGTGCGGAGTAGGTTGAACCAGACGCGGAATGATGATGATCACCAATTCGCTTTCCTGGCGCTGATAGCGCTTGGAAGAGAACAAGGCTCCCAATACCGGCACATTTCCAAGCCACGGTGTCTGCCGAACATCATTGGAATAATCATTTTGCAACAGGCCCGCGATGGCAAAGGCCTGTCCGTCATGTAGCTCTACCGTTGTATCGGCGCGGCGGACGGAAATACCGGGAATCTCGATGTCCTGCGCTCGGATACCATTGTTCCGGTCAAGCTGGGACACTTCCGGACGCACCCGCAAGTTCACAAGCCCGCCACCCAAAACGGTCGGCGTGAAATCGAGGCTCACCCCAAACTTCTTGAACTCAACCGATACCTGGCCATTCTCGCTCGAGACCGGAATGGGGAACTCGCCCCCGGCCAGGAAGCTCGCCGTGTCGCCTGACAGGGCCACCAGATTGGGCTCAGCCAGCGTACGCACGATTCCCTTCTCTTCAAGGGCGCGCAGTTCGACATCAATATTCTCTCCACCAACATTGGTAAACAGGGCAACCGTCTTGGCGGCCAGTCCGGACACGGTCGATGGCTCCGTGAACGCAACCGCGTCGCGCCCATCCATGGAGTTTCCAAATCCGATTTCCTTCACCGCACTACGGCTGGCTTCGAGAAAACGTACCTCCAGCAGGACTTGCTGACTCTGGCCAACAGACAATCCATTGGCCACACCACCCGGAACATAGCGCTCGGCCACTTGCACCGCCATCTCCGCGGCTGCCGCCGTGGTCAGCTTGCCATCCAGGAACACGCCATCATGTACGGGGTATACTTCAATACGCTCGCCTGGCAGCAGATTTCCCAAATCGGCGCGAAGTTCATCTAGGCTCAGCTCAACTTCAACATCAATCAGTTCAGAGATCTCGCCCTCTGCATTGTAGATGAGCACGGTCGTTGAGCCGGGCACTTTGCCACGCAGGAAGAAGGACCGGTTGGAGGTTGCCATCGCTTCGGCGATATCAGGGTCGGCTACGACGAGCGTCGAAAATCCCTGATCGGACTCGATGACGGTCGAGCGTCCCTTCTCGAGCACGAGCACCTTGGCATCAGGGCCGGTCGTGCGCTCGGTCCAGGCATGCGCCGGCGCAATGGCGACGACGCCAACAACCAGAAGAAGCAGGATATAAGTCAGTTTAGGCATCAGTTCGCCTCCTCGGTCAGCGGCTTCGGCTGCGCGACTGGCGCGGTCACACTTGTTTCACGATCCCCATTTATGATGCGCACGGTCGCAGTCGTTACGCGCTTGGACGCAGCACGACGAACAACAGGGACCTTTTTAGGCTCCGCCTTCACCAGCGTGATGACATCTGCGTCTTCTTCGCGTCCAATCAATGCCAGTCCCAGCGCGCCTTGCATGCTGACCGCACCCAAGCGGAGTGCACCTTCTGGCGTCACTTCCAGCGTTACCGTGCTGGAGGGACGTGCGCCCTCAAGATTCGATTCAAATGTCTGATCGACCGCCAGCACTTTCACGCGCTTGAGCACAGGCCGCGCTATCAGATCCGATGTGACACGTACGGCATCGCTGCCAAACGAGTTTGCAGACTGGCCAGGTTCGCGCTGGATGAACTCGTTCACGTCGACCCGGTCACCGGGCAGGACGAAGCCAGCAACTCCGGTATCACTCCGTACCGTGATGGCCACGGCACGCATGCCGGGCTCGATTGCAGATGCCAGGGTAAGCAGGTTTCCGGCCGCGTCGAGCTTTTCCAGCATGATTGGTTCGCCAGGCAGGATCGGGCCACGTGCATAAAGGATTTCCGACAGTTCCTCCGTCGAGGCCAGAACGCCCTCAGGAACAGAGTCACTTGGCCATTTAATGGCTTTCACATTGCTGGCCGAGACCTCCTCACCTGCTTCGATAGCCGCAGATGCAACGAGAACAGACGACATCTGGACCGCCGGTGTGGCAATCTGGGCCGTCGCGTCATTGGAATTCGACGTCATGTAATAGCGGCCAAGAAACACAGCTGCGATTCCCAGTACCGCAGAAAGACCAAGACTGATCAGGGGTGCGAGTTTCATTCTGAATGCCCTCTCCCGCGCAAAATACGCAATCATCAGCATTCATGATTAATCTTCAGGCGATAAGGTCTCTTGAAGACTTGTAGGGAAATCTAAATCACGAACAGAACCGCGCATTAACCATGCCGCAACTGTTTCGCGGCCAGGTCCTAAAATTCAGCACACGCATGTTAATCTGCTAGGCCGATTTAGCCTCTCAAGACAGTGGAGAACATGTCTGCGTCGACGTTCCCACCAGTGATAAGAACGCCGACCCGCTGTCCGTGCATCTCGGATGGCAAGCCCTGCACTGCGGCCGCCAGCGCGGCTGCCCCGCCCGGTTCGGCAACGACCTTCAAGTATCGGAAGGCCAAGCGCATCGCCTCACGCACCTCGTCATCCGACACGACCAGCCCACCACTCAACAAGCGCTTGCCGAGGGCAAAGGTGATCTGGCCGGGCATGGGCGTCAGAATGGCATCGCAGATCGACCGCGTTCCGGGCAGATTGCTGCGCAGTTCGCCCGCTGCTAGCGACTGCGCCCAATCATCATGTCCTTCTGGCTCAGCCGTCCAAATACTTGTTTGCGGCGACAGTTCGGCCATCGCGATCGCCACGCCCGTGATCAGCCCGCCGCCGCCAGCACAACAGATCAGATGGTCCAATGGCGCACCGAATGCTTCCATCTGGTGCGCAAATTCGAGCCCCGCGGTGCCTTGCCCGGCCACGATGTCTTTGTCGTCAAAACTCGGCACGACGACCGCGCCGCGGTCTTCGGCGATCCGGGTCGCGATCTCCTCGCGGCTTTCAGTCTCCCGGTCATAAAAGCGAACCATGCCGCCATCTGCCTCGACGCCTGCCACCTTTATCCGAGGCGCATCAGATGGCATGACAATTATCGCGGGCATACCCAGCAAACGCGCGGCCCGCGCAACGCCCTGCGCATGATTGCCAGAGGAAAAAGCCACCACACCCGCTGCGCGTTGCGCCGCCGGGATTTGTGACAGGCGATTCATCGCGCCGCGGATCTTGAAGCTGCCGGTCACCTGTAGGCACTCAGCCTTGATGAACAGTGATCCGCCAGCCAGGGCGTCCAGCGCTTCATGTGTCAGAATCGGCGTCTCACGCGCAACACCGCGCACACGTTCAGCGGCGGCAAGCACATCTTCGAAATCCGGTAGCGCGTCAGCAGCAGTCATGCCGGTGGCCTAAACCGAACCGGCATGCCCTGCAATGCAATAGGATCGACTAGAGTTTGTCGAGCATTGCCTTGGCAAGTGCCTTGGCGTCTTCGCCTATCTCTTCATTGGCAAGCGCATAACCCAGAACAGCTTCGAAATAGCCGAGCTTCGAGCCACAATCATAATCCTGCCCTTCATACTCGTAGGCATAGAAGGACTGGACTTCCATCAGGCGCGCCATGGCGTCCGTCAGCTGGATCTCGCCGCCGGCGCCCTTGCCCTGGCTTTCGAGCAGGCCAAACACTTCGGGCTGGAGAATATAACGACCCGTGATCTTGAGATTCGATGGCGCGTCGGCGACGGGGGGTTTCTCCACCATGCCCGTCATCTCGATCAGGCGTCCGTCGCGATCATTCCCTTTCGGAGCAATGACGCCATAAGATGAAACGCGATCCATCGGCACCTGGTCTACGGCAACGATATTCCCGCCGACCTTGTCATAGGCTTCCACCATCTGCGCGAGACAGGAGGGGCTGCCCTTGACCAGAACATCCGGCAGCAACACGGCGAACGGCTCGTTGCCGACGATATCTCGCGCACACCAGACGGCATGGCCAAGTCCCAGAGGCGATTGCTGGCGCACAAAGCTGGCGGAGCCCGCTGGCAAAGTGGTCTGCTTGACCTGTTCCAGAATGGCCTTCTTGCCCTTGGCTTCGAGCGCGACTTCAAGCTCGTAAGGGATGTCAAAATAGTCTTCGATCGAACCCTTGTTGCGCCCGGTCACGAAAACGATGTGCTCAATCCCGGCTTCCAGCGCTTCATCAACGACATATTGAATGGCCGGCCGGTCGACGACGGGCAGCATTTCTTTCGGGATAGCCTTCGTCGCGGGCAGGACTCGCGTGCCAAATCCGGCCACAGGAAGAACAGCTTTTCTAACGCGCATGAACAGGAAGCTCCTTGGAGTTCAACATCGGGACCGCGAAAGGCCACCTATGCGGGTTTCTAAGCAGACTTGGACTTAAATCGCGTTAACTCAGAGCAATAAAATGGCCGTAAGTCTAAATCCAGCCAAGGCTGTACAAGCTTAACGCACCAACGCTGCACGCGAGTGACAAAACGAGCACTGTGGCCATGGACCGTTTGGCGGAGGGTGCACGTGTCCCACGCATTTCGGCTTCGAGCAGGCTCTGCAAACGACGCGCAGGAGATCGCGTGGGCGGATAACGCGGCTCAGATAGGCTGGCGTCCTGCATATTCGCTGCCGCCAGGTCTGTGGATTTCGCGGCTTCCTGGGCGGTAGATTCGTCTTGAATCGCTGGCTTGCTTTTCGGAAGGGCCATCTGAATTCTCCGGTATCTTCCAGAGAGTGTGCCAGATGAGAGCTAACCGATAGCTAACAAAATCGGATGTACTGAAGTCAGTCCGGCACCGGTCCGAAGAAAACGCCACCGTTTGGCGCTTCATAGCCATTTGAGCAGCGCAACGTGCCATCAGAACCGCGGTCATCCAGAACGACGAAAGTCTTTAGACGGGATTCGCCGAATTCGCGCGCTTGCGATATGGACTCGCCGCCATCGCTACGCACTGTCGTTGTCGGTGCGAGGCTTCCCGAAATCATCACGGCGACACCGGTGGACAAAATTTCTTTGAGCATGTTTCGGCCTTTTGGGGGTTACCCGAAATTTACCAACGATAAGAGAGGGAGCGCCGCCTATATTCGTCTGACCGGGAAACTTCAAGAGTTAAAGCGGGGTCAACGTATGACCGCCATCCACAACCAGTGTGGCGCCCGTCATGTAGCCGCCCTGCTCCGACGCCAACAGCAGAAGCGGACCAGACAATTCGTCATAGTTTCCGAACCGACGCATCGGGACGCGCTTTGCCATTCTCTGACCCGCTTCCGATTCGAGGAACTCATCATTTATTGCTGTCTTGAAGTATCCAGGCGCAATCGCGTTAACGCGGATCCCATGCCGAGATGCCTCAAGTGCCATCGTGCGAGTCAGATGATCCACCGCAGCTTTCGACGCTGAATAGGCAGAGATCATGTTTGACGGCCTGAGCGCCGTAATTGACGCAATATTTATGATCGCGCCGCCACAGCCCGCATCGATCATGGCCTTGGTAGCGTATTTGGCAACTCGCCAGACACCGGTGAGATTGGTCTCGATGACAGTGTCCCAATCCTTTTCGGGCATGTCCCAGAACCATCCCTCACGCGACATTCCGGAATTGTTGACGAGAACATCGCACGGACGACCAAGCGCTTCGCGAATCTCTGCAAACGCTCCCGTCACGCTGTCGTCGGAAGTGACGTCCATCTGTACAGGCAGCGCCTTTCCGCCGCGCTTCTCAATGCTTTCTGCAACTTCTTCCAATCGGTCCAGGCGGCGCGCCGCAAGCACGACATAGGCCCCGGCATCGGCCAGAACATGGGCGAAATGCTGGCCCAAACCGCTTGATGCTCCTGTGACCAATGCCGTCTTATTAGTTAAACTGAACAATCTCATGCCCTCCAATTAGAAAATTCGTGTTGCGCGCCGCAATATTTTTCCTCTATCCCAGCGATATGAAAATATCTGTTCTGAGGGAGCGACGAGCTGGTGAGACCCGTGTGGCGGCTACACCAGAAACCGTCAAGAAGTTGGTGGCCTCCGGCCACTCGGTAACAATTGAGTCCGGAGCGGGCACTGTCGCAGGCTTTCCTGACGACAGCTTTTCTGAGGCGGGGGCNNGCAACCAAGGGGGCCGACATTGTCTTCAAGGTGCGCGCTCCGGAAGACGGCGAAGTTAGCGCCCTGCCCGACGGCGTCGCGCTGATCGCCTTGATGGACCCCAGCAACCTGGATGCGACGCCGCTCAATGGGAAAAAGATCGCGGCTCTTTCCATGGAATTCACCCCCCGCATCACGCGCGCACAAAGCATGGACGCCCTGTCGTCCCAATCAAACCTTTCCGGCTATCGCTCAGTCATTGAAGGTGCGCAGATCTACGGCCGCGCCATGCCGATGATGATG
>NZ_DGNK01000027.1:12803-22048 GCF_002388935.1 Hyphomonas sp. UBA4494 | reverse complement strand
GATTTTTCGGGGAGCAGGTCACTTCGAAGCTTGGTTCAGCGGCATGAGGGGCTGGTCTACTTATTCTCCCAGAGGTGCAGAATACTCAGGAGTGCGGTCACGAATGCCAATGGCTGATCGAGCATCAAATGGTGGCGCGCCTCAGGTACGGCGATAATTGGGATGTCACCGCCCCCTAGCTCACGGATGTAGTCAGCCGAATCCTTGGTAAAGAGCTGACTCTTGGCACCATGAACGATGGTCTTGCGACCCGGCGCATTCACGAGTCGCTGGCCGATAGTGAGCCATTCCTCTGACTTATTGCTTCGCCGGAATACCTCGGGTGAGAATTTCCATGTCCAGTTGTCTCCGTCGCGCCGCATAGAATGATAGGCCATGTAATCTAGGAGGAAAGGCTCGCCAACCGGCTGGGGCGGGGAAAGGACGTATCTTTTGCGCGCCTCTTCATAGCTCGCGTAGGACCGCTTGGGCTTGTCAGGATCACCTGACCCCGGGCTGGAACGGCGTTGGTTCCAGTATTGCTCCAGGAGCTCGGCGCGCATGACCATGAGATCACAAATTACGAGGCCGGAGAAGTGATCGGGCGATTGCGTCACGGCAGTGAGCGCTGCGCCGGAACCGAAACTGTGCGCGACGATGGTGGGTTTGTGGCCATCTGCAAACAGATTGAGCGCCTCGGCAATCTCAACAAATTCGCGCCCTCTCGCTTCTGGATCGGCCTGCCCACGCATCTCCGAGTCGCCCATGCCGGCGAGATCGAACGCGACAACGTCATAGTCTTCGGCGAGGAATGGGGCGATGAAGGCAAAGCAGCGCGCGTGGGAGAGAAAGCCATGTGTCATAAGCACTTTCGGCTTGCTGCGGTCGCCCCAGCGAAAGTAATGCACTTTAGCATTGTCGATCTCCACATAACCTTCCTCGCGCGGCACTTTCAGGGCCGACACAAACCATTCCGGCAGATGCGAACCATCTCCAGCCCAGACGGGGCTGATATCGTCGGGAAAAACTGTCACTTTGGTTAACATACTCATTCCATCATCTGTTCGTTGCTGGTGGGTTTGTCGATCATGAAGCCGCGATACCCCTCGTTCGCTACTTCTTCGCAGAGTGCGACGTATCCAGACACGCTTGGAAAGTTGATCAGCTGACGCTTCCTGCCAGGGATATTTGCGCCCATGTACCAGGAATTCGCTTCTGGAAACAGTGTCATGGCGCCGGCCTGGGCAACCATTTTGGTCCAGTCAGCTTCTGCGGTCGCACAGGCTTCGAATTGATTACTGTCATTGTCCCGCATCCAGACGAGAAAGTCACAGATCCAGTCACCCTGTATCTCTGCGCTGGTCGGGCCGTTCGAGAAACCTGACGGGCTAAGTGGACCGTATGCAAACAGCATGTTTGGAAAGTCTGCTATCGCCATGCCGAGATAGGCGCGTAACCCGTCTTCCCAAGCTTGTGAAACAGACAGGCCGTTCGTCCCCGTGATGTTCATATCGACCATGCCGCCGCGCCCGGCATCGAAGCCGGTGGCGTAAACGATGAGGTCGCATTCCACCTCGCCGTCAGCGGTCTCTATCGCGTGCGGTTTGATCTGGGTGATGGGGGTTGCCTTCAGATCGACCAGATCGACATTATCCTGCGCGAAAATCTCGTAATAACACTGCTCGAGCGAAGGTCTCTTCGTGCCGAATGGATGGGGTGGTTCGGAAGGCGCGAGCTGTTCAACAAGATTGGGATCGGAGATCCTGTCGCAAACCTTGTTTCGCCAGAAATCATAGGCGTAGCGGTTCGCTTCGCGATTGATCAGCAGGTCGGCGAAATTGTGATACCAGAACCTGAGGCCGCCTTTCTGCCACAGATATTCGAAGTGTGCGGTGCGCTCTTTCTCGTCAACTTCGAGCGCCGAAACGTCCAGCGATTGAGATTCGAACCCTCCGCTGGTCTGCTTGCGCGTTTCGAAGATAGCAGCATAATCCTGCTTGTCGCGTTCTTGATCTTCCTTTGATAGCTTTTGCTGCCGCATGGGCAGCGCCAGGATTGGTGTTCTTTGAAATAGGGTCAGCTTCGATGCGGACTTCGCGGCTTCCTGCGCGACTTGCACACCGCTTGCCCCGGTGCCGATCAAGGCAATCTTGCGTCCGCTGAGATCGCCCCCCTGTTGTGGCCAGCGCGCCGTGTGAAACCATTCGCCTTCGAAATCCTCAATGCCGGGAAAATCAGGGATATGCGGCTTTGATGCGAAACCAATAGCGGGCAAGAGGAACCGTGTCGTAACAGTTTCCTCTCCGTTGAGTTGCAGGCGCCATTGCTGCGCCGCTTGCTCATAGTTCGCGCCTGTGACCCGTGACCCCATGCGCATCATGGGCCACAGCTTGAGTGTATTACAAACATGATGGAAATACGCTCTTAGCTCTTTCCATCCGGGAAATCGTTCGCTCCAGGTCCATGATTTCCACACTTCAGGTATTGAGTACTCGTAGATCGGCACCTGCGAATCCACTCGTGCGCCCGGATAGCAATTCCAATACCAGATACCGCCCGGCTCGGCCGCAGCATCCACCAGCAACACGTTGAACCCGGCGTTACGTAACTTGTGTAACAGGTAGATGCCGCTGAAGCCGGCACCGACGATTAGGGCGTCGTAATCAGGAGAAGCCCGCTTGCTCATCACGCGACCGTCAAACGCTCGGCGATTGCTTTCGCTGTTGCATAGTCGGCCTTGCCGTTGGATGCGCGCAGGGCTGTTTCCGTTGGATGGATGGCCTTTGGCGTTTTGTAGCCGGCCAATTGCTGACGAACATGGTCTTTGACGCCTTGCTCGTCGAATGCAGCGTCGCCACTCAGGTGCACGACGGCGATGACGGCCTGGCCCCATTTTTCACTCGGCACGCCCACGACCAGCGCGTCAGCGATGGCGGGATGGGTCTTGAGGACTTCCTCGACTTCTTCCGGATAGACCTTTTCACCAGCCGTGTTGATGCACACGCTGCCACGGCCCAGCAGGGTCAGGCTGCCATCGGCTTCGACCGTGCACCAGTCGCCTGGAATCGAATAGCGCACCCCGTCGATAGTGCGGAAGGTCTTGGCGGACTTTTCGGGATCCTTGTAATAACCCGCCGGGATTGCGCCCTTGCGAGCGATATATCCCGGTACGCCGCTGCCCGGCGTTACTTTCTGGTCGTATTCATCGAAGACATCGCAGAATTCACCGATCCCGAATTTCGCGGTGTTCGTACCCCCATCTGCGGTTGTGACGGAGAGGCCGAAGCCGAGCCCTTCGGAAGCGCCAAAGCTGTCCATCAGCACCGCTTGGGGGATATGCTTGCACAGGCCAGCCTTGACCTCCTTGCTCCACATCACGCCGGATGAAACAATGGAGACAAGGCTGTTTGTGTCCCAGCGACCGGGATTATCGTCCAGCGCCTGCAACATCGGTTTGGCAAAAGCGTCGCCCACAATTGAAATGCTTTCCACCTTGTGCGTATCAACCGTCTCCCACAATTCAAGCGCATCGAAAGATGGGTCCGACAGAGTCACGATGGCACCGCCCGACATGAGCGTGCCGATCGCAGTGATGAAGCCTGTCCCGTGCATTAACGGGCAGGAGGGAAGTGTACGTCTGCCCGGCCCTTGACTGGTGATTAGGGCGACGTTTTCCTCGACTGTTTGCGGAACGGGGCCGAGCAGCTTCTGGGCGTCCAGTTGCGCCTTGCGCATATCGTCGTGACGCCACATCACGCCCTTGGGCATCCCTGTCGTGCCGCCGGTATAAATGAAGAGCAAATCGTCAGGCGAGCGCGTGATGCCGAGCGCTGATCCATCACCTTCCTGCGCGAGAATTTCATAAGGGATCGCAAAAGGTGCGATTTGCGAAGCATCGCCAATTTCAACGAAGGTGTGAACCTTTCCGAGCCGGTCCTTGAGTTCGACGATACAGTCACGGAACTCCGAACTATAAATAATCACCTCGCTGTCAGAATCATCAAAAATGTAAAAAACTTCTTCGGGGCGATAGCGGTAATTGATGTTCACATGAGTCAACCGCCCCTTAAAGCAGGCCGCCATCAGCTCACCATATTCAGGGCGGTTGCGCATGTAGAAAGCCACCTTGGCGCCGTCGCTAGCTCCGCGTTGTCGCAACGCGCGCGCGACATTGTTCGAGCGCGCGGACATTTCGGGCCAAGTGATGATCCGGTCGCCGTGTATCAAGGCCGGAGCGTCTTGAGGCATGGCGGGCTCGATTGCGTCGAGAATGTCGCCGAGATTCCATTCGATCATGTTGCTTGATTCCTTCAAGACTGGGCCGCAAATCTCGCAGCCGTATACAATGAGTGTATTACGGGGCTTTTATCCAACCCTGTAGGGCTGCCAATTCGGCCCGCACCGTTTCGGGGCCTCCAAGCGCTTGCCGGTCGAAGCCAATACGTTTGAACCAGTAATGAAGACCCATCAGGTCCGTAAATCCCATTCCGCCATGCACTTCGGTGGAGGTGCGGGCGACAAAGCGATGGACTTCGCCTGTGTGTGATTTGGCATGGCAGGCGAAAATGGATGCATCCTCCGGTATCGAATCGAAGGCGTGGGCCGCATACCAGACAAGCGAGCGGCATGGCTCATGACGTGCGGCCATCTCCGCGCACATGTGCTTGACGGCCTGGAAACTGCCGATGAGCCGGCCAAACTGCTCGCGCTGGCCAGAATAATCGACAGCCTTTTCGATCATGGCCTGGCCTGCGCCAAGGCTGTCAGCAGCTAAGATCACACGGCCCGCATCGCGCAACCGGGCCGTTGTCGCGCCGTTATCGTCAATAAGCGGTTCTGCCTCTGTCTGTTCGAAACGCAATTCCCCGACACTGCGGGTGCGATCAATGGTCGTCAGCCGGATCGTCTCCAGTTTGAGGGCATCGGCTGTAACGAGGTGCAGCCGGCCGCCAGCGTCGGCTACGATGTAAGCGTCAGCTCCCTCGAAATCCAGGCAGAACACGGCGGTTCCGCTGAGCTTCCCATCAGCNNCCGCCCCGTCGCGCGCCTCGACCGTCTCGGAAATCGCGACAGCGATACGCGCCTCGCCGTTCGCGATCTTCGGTAGCCATTGTGCTTTTTGTTCTTCGCTACCAGCCTCGCTCAGCGCGATAGGCGCAAGTACATGACTGGCGAGAAAAGGCACTGGCGCGACCATATAGGCGAGCTGTTCGGCAACTATGGCAGCGTCGAGAAGGGTCATACCGAGGCCGCCATGCTCTTCAGGTACCAGCATTCCGGGAATTCCCAAGTCCTGAACGGCGCCGAGCACTTTGTCGCTGAGTGGATTGTCCAGTTCGGCGCATTCGCGGACATGATCGAGCGGGCAGGTGTCCGCAAGACAACGGGCAACCGCATCACGTAACATCTGCTGGTCCTGAGATAATCCGAAATCCATTAGGCTGATCCCTGTTTGTGACGCTCTATGTCTGCGGTTGCTTTCGCCGCATCCGAAACCTTTGCGAGCTTCGGTTCGCGCGGCATTTCGAGGCCACGTTCGGCGATGATGTTTTTCTGAATCTGCGCGGTGCCGCCGCCTATTATGAGACCGAGCTGGAACATGTAGTTCCATTGCCACGCGCCTCCTTCGCGCTCTCGCGGGCTGCCATGGTAAAGCGTGCCTATCTCACCCATGGCGTCGATCGCCAGTGCTGAAATCTGGTGGGCAATCTCACAGCTTTGCAGCTTGACGATTAGCTTCGCCATGCCGCCTGACTCACCCTTGAGGCTGTTCGAAAGGATACGCATCCCATTGCATTTCATCGCTGACACCTCGGCCTGGAGCGCCAACAGCCGATCTCGCAGAACCGGATTGTCGATTGCGCGGGCCTGTCCGATACGCTCTTCCTGCATCAGGGCGATCAGTGCCTGTAGCCGGTTTTCGAGCGCGCCGGGATCACCCAGCATTCCGCGCTCATGGCCGAGGGTTGCATTCGCCACGAGCCAGCCCTGGCCCCGCGCCCCTACAATCTGGTCCACCGGAACGCGGACATTGGTGAAGAATGTCTCATTGAATTCGGCGTGGCCTGTCATCGTCTTCAAAGGACGAACCTCGATACCCGGTGTGTCCATCGAGAAGATCAGGTAGGAAATACCGCGGTGTTTTGGTGCGTCGGGCTCGGTCCTTACGAGGCAGAAGATCATGTCGGCCTGCTTCGCCGTGCTGGTCCAGATTTTCTGGCCATTGATGACGAAATTGCCGTCTTCGACTCGCGCCCTGGTCTTGAGGCTGGCCAGGTCCGATCCGGCACCGGGTTCAGAATAGCCCTGGCACCATACGATCTCGCCTTTCAGCGTGGGTTCGATCCAGCGTTGCTTCTGCTCCTCGGTGCCGAGTTCCAGCAAAGTCGGGACGAGCATCGAGATGCCCTGGTTCGTGAGCCCGCCCGGCACCCCGGCCCGTGAAAACTCCTCGGAGATGATGCGCGATTTGAGGATGTCGGGTTCCGCGCCGTAGCCGCCATACTCCGCCGGGATCGTGCGGGCAGTGTACCCGTTTTCGATCAGCAGCTTCTGCCATTTGACGGCTTCGGGTGAAGGGCGGGCTGCCCGAGTCGCACACGGCGGCGCAAGGTGGCTATGCGCTTCGATGAAATCGCGCACCTGTTGACGGAATGTGTCGTATTCGGGGCCGTAATCGAGATCCATATCGCTTCTATTCCTCGCAGGGACGGAAAACGGGCAGACGGAAGTCGTCCCCGATTGTTTCGAATGTCAATTCTACAGGAAGGTCGAGCCTGAGGCTATCATGGTCACAATCGATCAGACGAGTGGCCATGCGTACACCCTCTTCGAGTTCAACCACCGCAGCCACGAAGGGAATGTCGGCGGCAAATGCCGGGTGCAGGGCCTGGTGGGTGATGGTCCAGGAAAAAAGCGTACCCTTGCCAGTGCTGCGCTCCCACGAAAATTCCGGTGAGCCACACTTCGCGCACATATAACGAGGCAGGTGGCGGAGGGTGCCGCAATCGCTGCAACGCTGGAAATAGAGATGGCCATCCTGGCACCGATTCCAGAATTCCTGTTCGATAGGATCCTGCGGGCGCGGTTTCGGCTTGGGCGGAGCCTTCTGCGCCTTGAAGCGCATTTTAGGCGGCAGTTCGTTCTTGTCGCTCACGTAAACCTCCTGAGGATTGCGATACTCCCGTCGCCAAGGTCGCCCCAGCCGGTCACGAGGCCGGTCTGGGCATCTGCGACCTGACGCTCGCCGCAATCGTGGCGCAGCTGGCGGACCGCCTCAACAACATGGTTGAGGCCCCAGACATGCGCTTCGCTCAGCAAGCCGCCATGGGTGTTGATGGGATAGCGTCCACCCAGCTCGATCTGGCCATCAGCGACGAATTCGCTCTGACCGCCGGGTTCGCAGTAACCGAGCGCTTCAAGCTGCAACAGCACGATATAAGAGAAGCAGTCGTAGATTTGCAGAAAATCCATATCCTCGCGGGTGACGCCTGCCATCTCGAATGCGCGCGGGGCGGCATAGCTGAGGCCGATCTTGAAAGGGTCGGGGCGCGAGGGGATGTCGTCGGCGGGATAGGGGTGGCCCTCAGCCGCGCCTGCGATGCTTACCGGCACGTGCCGCATGTCCTTGGCCCGTTCCATGCGCGAGACAACGACCGCACAGGCACCATCGGTTTCCAGGCAGCAATCGTAGAGCCGGAAAGGCTCGGATATCCAGCGCGCCGAGTGATATGCCTCGAGATCGAATGTACGGCCATAATTGAAGGCTCTCGGATTTAGCTGCGCGTGACGGTTACATGCGAGTGCCACAGCGGCCATCGCGTCCGGCCCGACACTGTGGAGCTTGGAATGTCGCATGGCGAGCCAGGCATACATCTGCACCGGCAGGAACACGCCATAAGGAATGTAATAGCCCTGAATGGTGTTGGTCAGAGTGTTCATGTTCATCGGCCGGGTAGGCGGGGCACCGGCCTTGGGCCTGAGTGCGGAATAGCCATTCCAGCCCAGCGTTACGAGAACGTGGTCACAAAGTCCGCTGGCGATCGCCATCGCCGCGTTCTGGAGCGCTGTCGTCGGGCTGGCTCCGCCCATGTGAACGGTAGCCGCATAGCGCAATACGTCGATACCCAGATTGGCGGCCATTTCTTCCGATGTCGTGTAGATCGGCGGCGGAACCATGCCGTCGATGTCGGATGGCTTCAGCCCGGCATCAGCGATCGCCTTGCGGGAAGCTTCGAGCATCATGTCGACCGCGGTATTTTCGGCGCCCTTGATGAATGCCGTTTCACCGACGCCCGTGATTGCGGACCTGTCACTGAAATTGAAGGTGGATGTGGCGCTCATTTTTGATGCTTGTCCTGTTGGCTGGACTGCATGTCTCCGACAAACGAGCGGGAGAGTGCGACTTCCGCACCTTCGACAAGTTCACGCATCACCTCGGCTGCGGGCCGGATCGAATGGATGAGGCCAATTCCCTGGCCAGCAAAGCCAGGCATGATATCCTTGCGCTCAGCCTTGAGGCCTGAAGCCATAACCGGACCTGAAATTATCGACTGGAAAGGCATGGGCAGTGGTTCCTTGCCCGCAGCAACCCACGCATCGGCCCATTTGTTACGGATCATGCGGGCAGGCTTGCCGGTTAACGAGCGGCTTACGACGGTATCCGCGTCACCGCTTTCGGTGATTGCTTCCTTCTGAAAATGCTCGATGCCTGCTTCGTCCGTTGCGAGGAATGCGGTGCCGATCCACGCGCCTTCTGCCCCCAACATCAGCGACGCCGCGACACCGCGCCCATCTGAAATACCACCTGCACCGATCACGGGCACCCGATCACCGACCGCATCCACGACTTGCGGGATAAGCGACATGGTTCCGATAGGTGAATTGTGGCCGCCGCCGTCGTGACCTTGGGCGACGATCATGTCGATACCGGAATCGACCACCTGCTCGGCATGCTTGACCTTGCCGATCACCGCCATGACCTTGGTGCCGTTGGCGTGAAGACGGTCGATCCAGGGCGCGGGATTGCCGAGGCCCGCGGCATAGACCGGCACCTTTTCCTCAATCACCACCTCCATCTGCGCCTCGAAGAATTCTCTCGAGAATAGCTGGAGCTGGCTCTTGCCCATATCCGGCGAACCTGCGGCGCGCATCGCTGCTGCAGCATCGACTTCGGGAAGGTTCTCCCGCGCCATGAAATCGCGGGTAAACTCCTTGTATTCGTCGATTTTTGCCATCGGGTTGGCGGGCGCGTTACCGGATTGCGG
>NZ_DGNK01000027.1:0-12792 GCF_002388935.1 Hyphomonas sp. UBA4494 | reverse complement strand
CGAACGGCTTGTCGGTCATCTCGCGGGTCTGACGGATCCAGCTACGTAACTGGTCCGGCGAGCACGCCGCGGCGCCGAGGACGCCTAGCCCCCCTGCATTCGATACCGCGGCCGCGAGCGCGGGGACACTTGCCCCGCCCATTCCGGCCAGAAAGATCGGATATTCGATCTCGAGAATTTCGCATATGCGCGTTTGTAGCGGCATGTTATTTATTCTCCCGTCTTAGACATTGCGGTTCGCAAGTCTTCTAAATTTGTCCCCACCTCACTTTTTGAGAAACCAGATCAGGACTTCGTTCAGCTAAATAATTTGCCGAACCTGACACAAGGCGGGCCATGGCCTGCCGCGCTTCCTGGGCATCACCTGTGCGTACCGCTTCCAGAACGCGGCGCAGGATTCGCAACTGGACTGCGCGCTCCTGGGCGGAATAGCCGAGCGAGCGCGAAAATTCGCGGGTCAGTAAATGCAAGGTGGAGGTCAGAAGGCCGAAAAGCGGATTGCCGCTGGCCCAACCGAGCAGGTCGTGAAACCGACGGTTAAGTTCCTCGAACTGGCTTCCCGCCTCATTCCGCTCAAGCTCTTTAAGGCAATCGGCGAGTGCGCTGAGGTCGCCTGTGGTCGCGCGCTGGGCGGCATAGGCTGCAACATCCGGCGCTATGGCTTCACGCAGTTCGAGCAGACCCCTCAGGTCTGCTTCCATGAATTGCAGGATGAGAGAAAGACTATTTGCGAAATCACCGGACTGCGGGCGCGCAACCACCGGGCCCCCGCCACGGCCCAATTGAAGGTGGATTACGCCCTGAAGCTCCAGGAAGCGGAGCGCTTCACGCAAGGTTGCTCTGGCGACTTCGTACCGCGCGAGCATTTCTTCTTCGCGTGGCAACCGGTCTCCCGCAACGCGTGCACCAGCTTCAATGTCGCGAACGATGTCTTGTGCGAGCGAAAGTGCACGCTTTGCCTTCTTTGCGTTATAGGCCCTGGGCTGCATCTTTGAACCTAATATATTATCATAATTAATCTGATGAACGGCCAAATCAAGCGTTTAGCTTCCATGGTTGTAACTAATCGTCAAGTATGTATGATAATATTTAAAAGTGGCATGTTGCGGGGCCGCTAATTTGCCAGAAGGTGGCGCGCTATTTTCGCGTACGGACTGAAGGATAGAACATGAGTATAGAAACAATTGAGCTGAACACGGCCGAAAAAATCGCGACCATTCCGATCGAGCAAATCGATGTTTCACGGCCGAGCCTTTTTCAGAAAGATACAATTGGCCTGTTTTTCGACCGATTGCGCAGAGAGGATCCAGTCCACTACTGTCCTGAGAGCAAAGTCGGGCCATACTGGTCGGTTACCAAGTTCGACGACATCATGGCCGTTGACACCAATCACAAAGTCTTCTCGTCGGAAGCGAAGCTCGGCGGAATTGCCATTCAGGACATGCATGCGGGGGAAGGTGCGCTTGAGCTTGAAATGTTCATCGCCATGGATCCGCCCAAGCACGATCAGCAACGCAAGGCCGTTAACTCCGCAGTCGCGCCGTCAAACTTGCAGTTGCTCGAGCCGACAATCCGTGAGCGTGCGTGCAAGATACTTGATGATCTGCCGGTTGGTGAGGAAATCGACTGGGTTAATAAAGTCTCGGTCGAGTTGACCACAATGACCCTTGCGACCTTGTTCGACTTCCCTTGGGAAGAGCGGCGCAAACTCACTCGCTGGTCCGACATCGCAACGGCCGCGCCTGAAACCGGTATCGTCGAATCTTATGAGGCAAGGCGCAAAGAACTGATTGAATGCGCGATGTATTTCAAAGGGCTCTGGGATCAGCGTATTAACCAAGACCCCAAGAACGACCTCATATCCATGATGGCGCATTCTCCGGCGACGCGGGACATGCCCTTCCTAGAGTTTCTGGGCAACTTGCTGCTGCTTATTGTGGGCGGCAACGACACTACGCGGAACTCGATCAGCGGCGGCGTGCTCGCCCTTAATCAGAACCCTGAAGAATATCGCAAGCTGAATGAGGATCCGTCGCTGATCACCAGCATGGTGCCAGAGATTATCCGCTGGCAGACTCCGCTGACCCATATGCGCCGGACTGCGCTCCAGGATTACGAGATTGGCGGTAAGCTGATCAAAAAAGGTGATAAAGTGGTGATGTGGTATCTGTCGGGCAACCGGGATGAGTCTGTCATCGAGAATGCTGACCAGTTCATAATCGACCGAAAGAACCCACGTCATCACCTGTCCTTTGGCTATGGCATCCATCGCTGCATGGGCAACAGGCTTGCAGAACTGCAACTTAGGATTATCTGGGAAGAGATCCAAAAGCGTTTCGCGAAGGTCGAAGTGACCGGCGAGCCCGAGCGTCTGTTTTCGAACCTTGTGCGAGGCATCACGAAACTGCCTGTGCGGCTCCACGCTCGCTGACTGGGGACACCACTGAGCCTTTCACGCAAGCGCGAAGCGGTCGATCATGTGGTGGAGACATTCGGCGCAACCGAGCGTCGGGCTTGCCGCGTAATCGGCCAGCATCGTTCCACCCAGCGCAAGCCGCGCGTGCCGCGTCAGGATGAGGATGTGCTGACAGCGGCCATCATCACCCTGGCTGAATGGTTCGGCCGGTATGGCTATCGTCGCATTACGGCCCTGCTGAGACGGGGTGGCTGGCATGTGAGCGAGAAGCGCGTCTATCACATCTGGCGGCGTGAAGGGCTGAAGGTCCCGATGAAACAACCGAAACGTGGCCGTCTCTGGTTGAGTGACGGCTCCTGCATTCGGATCAGACCAATGCACAAGGGGCATGTCTGATCCTATGATTTCGTCCAGGATCGCACGCATGATGGGAAGGTCTTCCGCATGCTGTGCGTCATTGATGAGTTCACTCGCGAATGCCTCACCATCCGCGTCGAGCGCAAGCTGAACTCCCGCGATGTCCTCGACACGCTGGGCGATCTGTTCGTCGTGCATGGACCGCCTGGGTACATACGTTCGGACAACGTCCTACATTCTGAACTTTTGGCAGGTTTCGGGCGCAAAGCCTCGTCCCGTAGTTTCCAGATACGGGTCTTGAAGTCAATTACCGGGTGGGCTTCCGCCGCACTGGAAGAGCTCGCAGCCATAGCAAACACAGGATCCATGCGAGTGAGGTTCGCTGGTCCTTACCGTCCTTAACACGGGATGCCGATCCGAGCGGAAGATCCGAACATTATCTACGAGGTCGCCGATAGACTGGCGCCTCAACGGCGCGCATCAGAGAGAGATTCTCCCGCCCGGTACCGCCCCTTCGTAGAAGGGGCGGTAAGCTTTTCCGCTCTTGATGATGGCATGCGCTGTGCGCGCCATCTTGGCGGTAACCGCAGTGAGCGCTTTGCGCCGGAGATCGGGATTGTCCGGATCCCTGGCGATATAGCGCGTATATTTATCCCTGAAATTGTTCTCCTTCTGGCGGATCGCGACCAGGCCGGCCATCCAGAGCGCCCGGCGAAGCCGTGCGTTGCCGTATTTCGACAGTTTCGTCTGTCCCCGGAAAGTGCCGGACTGATGCGTTGAGAGGTCCAGGCCGCAGAATTTCAGGAACTGGCGATGATGACCAAACCGGCGCAGGTCGCCGGCTTCAGCGAGAATGGTCAGGGCGATGATCGGGCCGATGCCGGGGATTTGCTTGAGGGCCTCGAAGTCAGGGGTTCCGCCCAGAAGGGCTTCAGCTTCCGCTTCGATCGTATTGCGCTGGCGGTTCAGGCTGCGCGCCTCCGCCAGAACCATGCGGAACATCGCGATGGCCCTGCTGTCGACCGGAACCGGCAACCCGATTGATTCTTTTGCGGTTTCACAGATGTCCACGATCAACCTGGCCTTTGAAACCTTCTTGCCAACAATGTCCCAGGCGGCGGCTGAGAAGGCTTCTGGAGACAAGGCCGTGATCGATGCCGGGGGCGGGAACGTCTCGAGCAGGGCGAAGAACCAGTCGCGCCTGGAGCTTCCCAGGAACTTCTCGATCTCGGGAAAATAGAGTGGCAGATAGTGCGTCAGGATCCGGTGAATGGTCTGCGTCCTTGCTCTCGACACGGCCTCATGCGTCTTCGAGAGCTCCTGGATATCTGCGAGGCCGGCGACCAAGGGATCCAGATAGACCTGGCTGAGACCTGTCGCCAGCATATGCAGGATAACCTGGGCATCCTTCGGATCATTCTTGTCCCATCCGTTGTGGATGGCTTCGCGCTGGCGAGCGAGTGCCATGGAAGAGATCAGGCGTGTCTTGATGCCGGCATCGACCAGTCTCCAGGCCAGTGCCCGATGATAATTACCGGTTGCCTCAAACCCCGTAACAACCGGACGGTCGAAAGCCTTCAGCCGTTGAATAAAGCGGTCGTGCTCTGCGCGCTGGTTGAGCACAACAAGACGCCGCCGTCGAGGCGACCCAGGCATCTGTATCAGAACATCATTGCGCTTCTTGGAAATGTCGATCGCGACGAGCACAGCATCCTGTGCGATAGAATGAATCCTGGCCATGGCCGGTCTGCTCCTCTTCGGTGGTGGTTGGAATAACCACTGTAAGAGGTCCTGCGGCCCGGTCATGGCCTCCTGCCTGCGTGCGGAATGCGCCGCAGGCGGCCATGACCTGCCTTGGTTCCGAATGTGCTACGTCCTATGAAAAGAACGAAAGCTGGAATGAGCCAACAGGTCGTTGATGCGTGACGGCGAACCTGCGTCCCGCTCGTTCGTAAAATCACCCAGGCGTCTTCTGTCGTCAAGGAATCAGTTCTTCCATAGCAAATACAGGGTACGCTGGATTGCGGCCCTCACCGTCCTTAAGACGAGATCCGAATACCCAGGCAGAAGACCCGAACATTATCTACGAGGTCGTGACGATGCATGCCTCAACGGCACTTGCAGAGCGGGGTCCTTCCGCCTGGGACCGCGTCCTTCGAAGAAGGGGCGGTAATCTGTCTCGGTCTTGATGACCGAATGTGCGGTGCGTGCGATCGTTGCGGCAACGGAAGTGAGTGCCTTGCGCTTCAGGTGCGGATCGCTGTGATCTCTGGCGATGTATCTTTCATACTTGTCGCGGAAGCCGTTCTCGCGCTGCCGAATGGCGACCTGTCCCGCCATCCAGAATGTCCGTCTCAGCCTGGCATTTCCAAACTTGGAGAGTTTGGTCTGTCCTCGGAATATGCCTGACTGCTGAGTCGAAAGGTTGAATCCGCAAAACTTAAGAAACTGCCGGTGATGCCCGAAGCGGCGCAGGTCCCCGGCCTCAGCCAGGATGGTGAGCGCGTTGATCGGCCCGATGCCTGGGATGGTCCTCAAGCGTACGAAGTCCGGATGTGTTCCAAGCAGGTCGCTGGCTTGCTGTTCGATCTGATCACGTTGGGCAATCAGATGCCTTCCCTGACCGAGAACGAGACAAAACATGCGGATCGCTGGCGTCTCCGGATCGACCGGCAGGCCAATGGAATCAGCGGCTGTGGCGTATATATCAGCGAGCAACCGAGCTATTGATGCCTTCTTGCCGACAACACCCCAGGCCGCTTCGATAAAAGCATCTTCGGACATGCACGTGATCGATCCCGGCGTGGGGAACTGTTCGAGGAAGGCGAGAAACCAATCGCTGCGCGAGTTGCCCATGAAGCGCTCAGCCTCGGGAAAGTAGAGTGGCAAGTAGTGTGTTCTCAAACGATGCCAGAACTCCGTCTTGGTTTGCGATATGACGGCATGTGTCTTCGACAACTCCTGAATGTCGTTCACGCCGTGCACGAGCGGGTCATGCCAGATCTGGGTTAGCCCAGTCTGCATCATATGCAGCATCACCTGCGCATCCTTCGGATCGTTCTTGTCCCATGAGTTGTGCATCGCCTCGCGCGTGCGTGCCAGCGACAGCGAAGAAATGAGCTTCAACTCAAACCCCGCCTGATGGAGCCGCCACGCCAGCGGCCGATGGTAGTCGCCCGTCGGCTCAAATCCGACCTGAACCGGCACGCCAAAGGCGGTGAGCGTCTCGACAAATCTGTCGATATCTTCCCGCACGTTACGAACTGTGAGGCGTTTGCGGCGTCGCCTCCCTGGGACAGCGATCAGAACTTCATTGCGATGCTTTGCGATATCAATCGCTACCAGAACGGGTTGCCCTGTCTTATGGTGCGTCTTGGTCATGGCCGGTCTCCTCTTCAGTTGTGGTCGGCAAAACCACTGTAAGAGACCTGAAGGCTCGGTCATGACCGCCCGCCTGCATGTGAGAAACAAGCAGGCGGTCACGACCTCCGGAACATCGGTTCCCAATGTGCTATGGCAGTGAATTTACCGGCCAGATCGTGGACCTCTGGGCATATCATTACAAGGTCAGAATGGACTTCTCGCGCCCCGGCAAGCCGCAGCAGAATGGCTTCGTCGAAAGCTTCAATGGATCGCTCCGGGACGAGTGCCTCAACATCAACTGGTTCGCCTCCTTGGCCGAGGCAAGGCGGCTGATCGAGGCGTGGAGGCGCGACTCCAATGAGAGCCGGCTTCACATGGCTCACAATGGGCAATCTCCCGACGAGTTTGCCCGTAACGCCGGCCTATGCCATGGTGGCAAGGTCAAAATCGCCACTGGATTTTAACGCCAAGGCCGGACCACCAGACCAAGCACGTCATTGCCGCTGGATATTAACCCCAGGGCCGGACCACCGATCCCAAGCGTGTCAGCTGAAGCCGGAACTAACTTTTCGGTTGGGCCAGTCCGATTGGACAAGCCATAACCTCTATTGCAAATTTGCATCACCCGTCGACGATCTCTGTCAGGGGGAAAAAAGAATATTCACATTGCAGATAAGTATCATATCATACAGTATTATATAAACATAAGGAGGAAACTAGGTGTATTATTTCAACGCGGTGTCGAAGACAACTGTTTCGGTATCTTTGGCGGTTTTGCTGTTTGCCGCCGGTGCTCATGCGCAAGTTGAGGTGGACGAGCAAGGTGCTGCTGCATCCGCGGCGGAAAATGTGGAGGCCACACGTCGATTGGGTGCAATCACAGTTACAGCGCAAAAGCGCGAGCAGAGCTTGCAGGATGTGCCAATTGTCGTGACCGCCTTGTCCGGAGAGCTTCTCAGCGATGCTGGCGTTCAGGATATCAAGGACCTGACGGTCGTGACGCCGGGCCTGCTTGTAACTTCTTCGTCAAAGCAAGCAAATACTACGGCGCGGATTCGTGGCATTGGCACGGTTGGTGACAATCCCGGTCTCGAAAGCTCAGTAGGCGTCGTTATCGACGGGGTTCCGCGCGCCAGGAACGGCGTTTCCTTCGGCGATCTCGGCGAGATCGAGCGAATCGAAGTACTAAAGGGGCCGCAGGGAACCTTGTTTGGCAAGTCGACCTCTGCGGGCGTCATAAATGTCATCACGAAGAAACCGTCTGACGAGTTAGAGTCGATCTTCGAGGTCGGGATCGGCAACGAAGGTTTCCTTCGCACGTCTGCAGAAGTCACCGGACCGCTTTCTAAGACGGTGAGCGGTCGCCTGTTCGGAGTATACGAAGAGCGCGGCGGTCTTTTGGACGTAAAGACCGGTAACGGTCCACGTACCGAGGACGAAACGAGTCAGTATGACTTCTACTCCGTTCGAGGTCAGCTTCGTTTTGAGCCCTCCAGCGACCTCGAGATTCTTCTCTCTGCTGACTATACTGATCGGGAAGAAGATTGTTGCATGGGTGACTATATCGCGGTGGACCCGGCCAGGGGCCCGCTGATCACGCTGCTGGCTGGCGGTGACGGGGCCTCTGCTTTTCCGATCGATCCGTTCGACCGCGTCGCCTTTGCGAACCGCGACGCCACGCAGACGACCGAGGACTGGGGTGTGTCAGCGAATATCGAGTGGCAGTCCGGCCTCGGTGAATTGACGTCAATCACATCCTATCGCGATTGGGAAAACGGCTCGGGTCAGGATACAGATTTTAGTGCCGCCGATCTTTGGTATCGAGATGACGAAACGTCCAGGGACGCTTTTGCCACATTCAGCCAAGAGTTACGACTCGCGGGCGCGACCGATAACGTCGACTGGCAGGTGGGTGTGTTTTACGCGAATGAAACTCTTGATCGTACAGATTTCATTACTTACGGCAATGATTACTTTTTCTACTTTCAGCAATTGCTGCTCGGTGCGAGTGGTGGTGCGTTTGATCTGTCTTCGCTGCCAGGTAATATCTATACGGGCGAGGCAAATGCAACCGCAGACGTTTATGAACAAACTGCGGATACATACGCCATCTTCACGAACAATACGTTCAGCTTGAGCGATCAGTTCGACCTCACGGTCGGTCTTCGTTATACGATTGATGAGAAGACGCTGGAGTCCAATTTTAATGGCGAAGCGGGTAGCTGTACCACAGCCTTGGCCGTATTTGGCCCTACAGGTGGATTGACACCAACGCTTTGCTTGCCTTGGACAAACGACAACTTTGTGGGTGTGAGCGCCACGCAGGATCGCTCTGACGAGGATTTATCAGGTACAGTAAAGGGGGCATATCGGGTCAGTGAGAATCTGATGTCATACGCGTCCTATTCGCGCGGTTACAAGGCCGGTGGTTTCAACCTTGATCGCAGCCAGTTTGGTCCCTCAGATCCCACGCCATTTCAGCCCAACCTGGATACCAGATTTGATCCCGAAACTGTTGATGCGTATGAGGTCGGCTTTAAGACCAACAATGCGGCAAATAGCTTGTTCTTCAACGGCGCGATTTTCTATCAGGAGTATAGCGACTTTCAGCTCAACACGTTTACCGGTACGAGCTTCATCGTGACATCTGTTCCCGGTGTGATTTCCAAGGGTGCTGAGTTCGATGTCCGATACCTGCCTGAACAGCTTGAAGGGCTGACACTGCAGGGCGGTCTTGTCTATGCGGAAACCCAGTATGATGATTTCGAAGCGGTAGACTTTTTCGCGCCGCCGCGCTTGCCGGGAAGCACAATTTCATTTGCGCCCCGTTGGTCGGGTACGTTGGCCGCAACCTATGAAACCTCGTTCATCAGCGACTGGGATGCGCGCTTCAATGTATCGAGCCGGTTCACTTCAAAGTATAATACAGGTTCGAACCTCGATCCGCTCAAGGAGGTTGAAGAGCTGGTTGTGGTAAATGCAAGAATGTCATTCTACAGTGACAACTCTCCCTTCGAGTTGGAACTGTGGGCGCAGAACCTGTTTGATGAGGACTATTACGAACTTGCTTTCGATACGCCGCTTCAAGGTACCGCTGCCACGCAAACAGCTCCGGGAACAGCTGTTGGTGCTTTCTTGTCACCGCCCCTGACCTTTGGCGCAACCGCTCGTGTTCGGTTTTAGAGCACTTTGAGGCAATGTCAGCTTAGCCTGACTTGAGGAGCCAAGGTGCAAGAGCCAATCTCATAGGGGAGGGAAGCGCGAAGTTCCAGCTGTTGCTTGCGGAGTGGTTGCTGAATATTGTAGCGCTCCGCAAGCCATTTCCAGAGATTTTGTAGAGACAGGAGGCGCGGGCCGGAAGCCCATAAGGATGGGCGTTGGCCTGCCAGCGAACTTTCATCTGGATGGGATCAGAGCCTCGCTGATGAGGAGTTCATGACTTCAGATTCTCGCTAACTGTCGAAAGTAAAACCGCTGCTGAAGCCAGGACTAGGATCAATAACAGGGTTAAAGTCTTGAGCTGCAAGCCGCTCGGCGGATCGCACAAACTCCTTTGCGCGCTGGATCGCAAATCCGGTTGGGACAATTCGCCACGCTCGACGATCACGGTAATCTCGCTCACGCGAGACATGGCCCGATCAATCGAATTGATTGATCAGTATCCCAACATGTGGACGCTTAATATCGTGCACTTCGGTAAGCTGGATCTGGGGCATTCCAGTCTGATCATTTAACCAGGCGCCTGCCACCGTGATCGCGTGAGGGCGATAGCTTCCATTTCCTGATCGTACGCCCGGCGCGATAGTCGGCTCACTTCACCAAAAAGGAAGCTGAAATCGATTGCGGGATCTCATATGAAGCCAGATGCGCGCGACCGCGTGGGCAACTTGACGGGTTTCTCCATTTACAATGATTGTAAGGTAACTTAATAAAGGAATAAGTAAAAGAGTTTATAGTGGACGGATCTTTTGTACGATTGTGATGGATATCTCCATGCGCAGGGGCTGAAGCTGGCGCACAGTTCGGTTGGCGATCCCGCTGCCCCTCCGGTCATTTTTGCCCATGGCGGAGGACAAACTCGTCATGCTTGGAGCGCTGCCGCGAAGGCGGTGGCATTTGAAGGATATCGCTCAATAATCTTAGATCTTCGCGGGCATGGTGAAAGCGACTGGGCTCCAGACGGTGATTACTCTCTCGGAGCTATCGCTCGAGACCTTGTAGAGGTTGGTGAAAGCGTCGCGGTTGGAAGGCCGCGGCCGCATGTAGTCGGTGCTTCGCTTGGAGGACTTGCAGCCATAGTTGCCGCAGGCATGTTTGCGCGCGATGCGTTTGAATCGGTTACTCTGGTCGATATCACGCCGAACATGGACGCCGCCGGCGTCACCAAAGTTGTCGGCTTTATGGGCGCGCATGTTAAGGAAGGCTTTGCTTCGTTGGAACAGGCCGCTGATGTGGTTGCCACCTATTTGCCGCATCGGCCCCGGCCGAAAGACCTTGAAGGGCTGCGTAAGAATCTGCGGCAAGGCGAAGACGGGCGTTGGCGATGGCACTGGGACCCTGCCTTTATCACCGGCGTCACGCGTCGCTCTGGGGTTGCTCGCACCAGTGAGCTGGAGCAGGCGGTTCGGAACATCCGCGTACCGCTTCATCTCATCCGTGGACGTATGAGCGAGCTGGTTACAGAAGACTCCGTCGCGGCGTTTCGTTCCTTGGCACCGAGGGCACATTTCACTGACGTCGCTGGGGCCAGACATATGGTGGCAGGAGATTGCAACGATTTATTTGTCGAAGCAGTCGTGTCCTTTCTTCGTCCGATTCGAGAGCAGACCCCTGCATGAGCACCTCCATGCTCAATGTTAATCAGATACAGGCCGCACTCGATGCGGCCCCCTTCCATCGCTGGCTTGGGCTGAAGGCGATCAGCACAGACAAGGACAAGCTGATACTGCAAATGCCCTGGCGTGAGGAGCTGGTTTCCAATCCGCGAATACAATCTGCCCATGGCGGTGTCATTGCCGCGCTGATTGATCTCACAGGATTTTATGCCCTGCTCGCCGCAGGGAACACGCCTGCTGCGACGGCGGACTTGCGAGTTGACTATCACAAACCTGCCACGCCAGGAACGCTAAGCATGATGGGAAGAATTGTCCGTCTGGGTGCAACTCTTTCCGTCGCCGAAGCCTCTGTCATGAACGCCAGCGGAGCGCTGCTTTCGAGCGGGCGCGGCGCCTACCTGATGCCGGGGCGTGCATGAAGGTTTGCATGATATTCTTGCATTGCGTAATTTTAATTCTGGTCTCGGGGTGTAGGGGCCAGAGTCAGAAGGTCAGGTTGCCCCTGAGCCGACCGGCTTTACGTATGAGGCCGGGGCGGGTGGTCTGTGTAGAAGCGGTTTCCGTGGAATTGGGGGCATGAGGGACATCTATTTGATTGCGTGGGGGCTGCCTCCGTAAAAGTGGCCTGGTATTTGAGTTAGTCTCGGCTTCGATTGACGCGCTTGGGTTCGGTGGTCAGGCTCTGACGTTAAAATCCAGCGGCAAGTTGGACCTGACCACCATGGCAATTCTTGAGATGTCGGCAGAATCTTTCGGCGTTTTTCCATTGCGAACCATGCGAGGTCGGCCTGTAGATCATTTGCAAGTCATGAGAAAGAGCGTCCGGCAATTGAGCACCGCCGGGCTAGATCCTGACAATGCACAATGAAGCTCTTTACGTTCACCGGCACATCGCCCCGGCTAAGAGGTGGAGAAACGTTGCGTCCCTCACAGGAATAGGGTATTGGAATTTCTCCACCGTTCTGAATTTCAGACGCGTTCACCCACTTCTTCTCTTCCTTGCAACGCCGGGCGCGCTGCAGCGCTCCACTGTGCCGGATCGGCGTGATACAGACAAAAAGTGAACTCATGGCCGGAACCGTTGCGAATTCTCAAGAGGGCGGCGGGCTTGCGGTCAAATAATGCCTTTGGAGTCATTAAAGGAAAAACACATGGCTGCCCGGCGCGCGATCCTTTTTCATTCCTGCAGAGTGAAATCGACCGTCTTTTCGACAGTTTCAGCGGCGCAGGTTTCCGCCGTCCGGTCGGAATGCAGGAGGTCTGGCCGCGTCTGGAAGTCAAGGAATGTGATGGTCTGATCGAAGTCGCCGCCGAGCTTCCCAGGGTGGATGAAAAGAATATCGAGGTCAATGTGACCGACAGCCGGCTGACGATCCGCGGGGAAAAGAAACCGGAGAGGGACGAAAAGACCAAGAGCTACCGGCTTGTCGAAAGATCGTTTGGCACATTCGAACGCTCGATCGCGCTCCCGTCCGGTGTTGACACCAGCAAGGTCAAGGCCCAACAAGCGCAAGGGCGCGCTGCATGTCGAAATTCCCAAGCTGGCAAGTTCAAAAAGGACAGCGCGTTGAGGGCTTCCAGTCTCTCTCGGGGTCCTGCCTTTGCATCGCTGGGCAAGTCACATTGCCGCGGTTGGTGCCGGGATGCTTCATATCCAACGCCCTTAACCTGTGAAGCGTCCCGATTTTTTGAGCACGCTGTGCGCGGGCTCAGGGCGGCGAGGCTGGTAACGGAATAAATCAGTGTACCGTAAAAACATAAGTGAGAGATAGGGCGCTGCGAGCACTCTGTTGTTTCCTGTGACCTGCTCCCCGAAAAATC
>NZ_DGNK01000026.1:91610-104294 GCF_002388935.1 Hyphomonas sp. UBA4494 | reverse complement strand
CGCCTCCGCCACCGCCGCCACCACCGACGACGACGACGGATGCCCCTGAAGTTGTGTGCTCCAGCCTCAACCAGGAATTCGTGGTGTATTTCGAGTGGGATCGTGCGGATCTGACGAGCCAGGCGGCTGCCGTTATCGACCAAGCGGTCGCTAACATTAATGGCGAAGCCGGTTGTGCACCGAACACTGTTTCGATCGCAGGCCACACGGATACGTCCGGTGCAAGCGCATACAACCAGCGCCTGTCCCAGCGCCGTGCTGACATCGTGGCAAGTGCGCTCGCTTCCCGTGGTATCGATTCGTCGATCATCACCGAAGAAGCCAAGGGCGAAACGGATCTTGCAAAAGCGACCCGCGATGGTGTTCGTGAGCCTCTGAACCGTCGTTCGGAAGTTGTGATCACTGTTCAGTAGTCACTGACGCACTTTCATCAAACGGCCCGGCAGTTATCTGCCGGGCCGTTTTTGTATGGGGCCGTGTTGATCCCACTTGCCGGGCCTAGTTTCCTGTGAAACCAAGAGACCATGGATACATTGCAATCACTCAGCCGCGAAGATGAAGCCGCGCGTGAGCGTCTCAATAGCGCGAGCGAAGACATGGTGCAGCGCACCTGTAGTTGGTCTGACATCAATACGGGTAGCTGGAACACAGCAGGTCTTAAAAGCTTCGCGCCTGTTCTGGCCGGAGCATTTTCAGAACTGCAGGCCCATATTGATGTCATCGAAACTGAGGGTTTCGAAGCCGTGGCCGATAGCGGCAAGACGGAAGTTCAAATGACAGGACCTGTCATTGAAGTCACCGCGCGGCCAGAAGCTGACGTACAGGTCATTATGTCCGGGCACTATGACACGGTGTTTCCGGAAGGCACTTTCGAGGGGGTGGCCGACTTGGGGGACGGGCGTCTCAATGGTCCCGGCATGGCGGACATGAAGGGTGGCCTGTGCGTGATGTTGGAAGCGCTGAAAGCGTTTGAAGCCGGATCTTTGCGAGACCGACTAGGATACAAGATCGTTCTGACGCCGGATGAAGAAATCGGAAATTTTGCGAGTGCTGAATATCTGACCCGGGCCGCCAAGTCCGGTGCGATGATCGGTATGACGTATGAACCCGCTATGGAGACCGGCGCCATGTCGGGCGGCCGCAAGGGGTCGGCTGTTTTTGACATCGTGCTGCACGGTAAAGCGGCGCATGCTGGCCGCGCTAAAGAAGAGGGGCGCAGCGCGATAGAGGCAGCAGCCGAATTGGTGCTCGGGCTGGAGGCGATGAATGGCACACGCGACGGTGTTACCCTGAATGTCGGCTCAATTGACGGTGGGTCCGCCGTCAATATCGTGCCAGATCTCGCAGTCGTTCGGTTTGGCGCGCGCGCGCCGGATGCAGAGAGTGCTGAGTGGGCGACGTCTGAAGTTCGCAGGCTGTTTGAACGTGCGATCGCGCGCGATGGCATCAGCGGTCATCTTCACGGGGGCTTTTACCGTCCTCCAAAACCCAGAAATGCCGCGCAGCAGGCTCTGTTCGATGCGGTACATGCGACTGGGCAGGCAATCGGCCTCGAACTGGAATTTGTCGATACGGGGGGCGTGTGCGAGGGCAACAATATCTTTGCTGCTGGCGTCCCGAATGTCGATACTCTCGGAGTTCGCGGTGGTCGCATTCATTCCAATGAAGAATATGTGGTAACGGATAGTTTTGCTGAGCGGGCGACGCTGTCAGCGCTTTTGTTGAATCGACTCGCAGATGGCCGTCTGGATGCACGCCGGATCAAATCACTCATGGGTCAGTAAAATGTCTACACCCTATGTCATGCGCCCGTCGAAGCTGGAGGATCTGCCAGCTCTGATGGAGCTCGCTGAACTGTCAGGCCCAGGGTTTACCAGCCTACCAGTCGACGAGAGTATTCTGAAAAAGAGACTCTCAAAGTCCGAGAAGGCGTTTGCAGGTCGTCTGGACCGGATCGAGTATGGAAAGTACCTCCTGATGATGGAGGATGCCGACACGGGCGAGGTGGTCGGATGTTCAGCGGTAAAAGCTGGGACAGGAATTGACCAGCCTTTCTTCAACTATCGGATCATCACACTGTCTCAAGCCAGCCAAGCTGCTGGCAATATGCGGTTCGACATGGATGCACTGGTGCTGACAAATGAATATGTTGGGTATACGGAAGTTGGTACGCTATTTCTGAAAGCAAATCATCGCGGGGGTGGGGCAGGTCGTCTTGCTGCGCAATCACGCTATTTGTTGATGGCAACCGACCCCGCGCGTTTCGGGACCAATGTGCTCGCGGAACTCCGCGGCGTGATTGATCAGAATGGTGTTTCGCCTTTCTGGGAGTGCCTTGGTCGTCATTTCTTTCGTATGGACTTTGACGAGGCTGACCGCTTGTCTGCGACCACGGACAATCAGTTCATCTGTGACTTGATGCCGAAATACCCAATTTACGTGGACCTGTTGCCGCCAGAGGCACGTGAGGTAATTGGGCGGTGCCATTCTGAAGGCGTAGGCGCGTACAAGCTCTTGCAGTGGGAAGGCTTCGAATTCGACCGCACCGTAGACATATTTGATGGTGGACCATTGGTCGCCACGCAGAAGCGACACTTGCGGACGATACGTGAGAGCCAGGAGGTGCGTCTGGAGGTGTCAAATGATGCAGGGGCACCAGAATTCAAGCAAGGACTGGTTTCGACCGACGAGTTGCCCGACTTTCGCGTGTGCCAGGCTGCCATTGCAATGCGCGACGATCAGACTGCGGTCACGACTGCAGACACTTTTGAAAAGCTTCAGATCAAGCCTGGAGCAAGAACCCGAATCTGGGTGAGGAGTTAGTGATGAACGACGCCGTCTGGATTGACGGGAGCTGGAGGCGTGGAAGCGGAGACGAATTCCAGAATTACTGTCCAGCAACTGGTGGTGTGGCTTGGGAAGGTGCTTCCGCGACGGCCGATGACGTACATGATGCCGTAGAAAGCGCACGCCGTGCATTTCACGGATGGTCTAGAATGCCGCAAAGCGAGCGCACAGCAATCCTTGAGGCTTATGCGGACGAGATTGGCAAGCGCACCGATGCGATTGCCGAGGCCATCAGCAAGGATATGGGTAAAGCCCTCTGGGAGTCGCGCGGTGAAGCTGCGACTATGAAAGCCAAGGTGGCTGTTTCGATTGCAGCTCAGGTGGAGCGCGCAGGCGGGAAAGTCCAGGAAGCAGCATTTGGCTCCATGCACCTGACTCACCGGGCGCACGGGGTAATGGCAGTATACGGTCCATTCAATTTCCCCGGGCATTTGCCGAATGGACATATTGTGCCCGCGCTTTTGGCTGGCAACACTTGCGTGTTCAAACCGTCCGAACTTGCGCCCAGCGTCGCCGCCATCATGGCGGATGCATTTGCTGCGGCAGGACTGCCCGCTGGCGTACTAAACATAGTTCAGGGTGGTCGTGAGACGGGCGGAGCGTTGTTGAACGCTGATATCAACGGATTGTTGTTTACGGGTTCTGCCAATACGGGCGTGTTCTTTCACAAACATTTTGCGGGTCGCCCTGAAGTCATTCTTGCGCTTGAGATGGGTGGGAATAATCCCTTGATCATATGGGACCCCGCAGACGTGGACGCCGCCGCTGACATCGCGGCTCAGTCTGTTTTTCTTACGACTGGACAGCGGTGTTCCTGTGCGCGCCGGGTGATCTTGCCGGAAGGGGCGTTCGGGGACGCTGTGATTGAGGCCATTGTAGCCCGTGCCAAGGGGTTAAAAATCGGAGCGTGGGATGAAGACGATATCTTCATGGGGCCACTCGTTTCCGAGCAAGCCGCCACAAATGCAGTCGAATTCCAGATGATGCTGTCCAAGAAAGGTGGGAAAAGCCTGCGCCGCCTGAAACGGATGGATCGGGGCGGCGGTTTTGTGACTGCAGGTGTGATTGACGTCACGAATGCCACGGACATCCCGGATGAAGAATTGTTTGGTCCATTGATGCAGATTATTCGTGTACCCGACTTCAATAGTGCTCTGGAACGTGCAAATGCAACACGCTACGGCCTGTCAGGCGGATTAATCAGCGACGATGATGCGCTGTGGATCCAGGCGCATTCGGAAATGCGGGCAGGTATACTCAATCGGAATCGCCCGACTGCCGGTGCCAGCGGCGCGATGCCTTTTGGTGGGCCCGGTCTCTCAGGAAATTTCCGTCCGGGTGCCTACTATGCTGCAGATTACAGTGCTTGGCCACAAGCCAGCCAGGTATCTCAGACTGCCACGCGGATGACCGCGCAAGGTTTCCCAAAGTAGAACAGAACGAAGGATTGTGAGCGTGGCGCACGAAGTAAACTTCGACGGACTGATCGGACCCAGTCATAATTACGGAGGTCTGTCTGACGGAAATCTTGCGAGCGCGGCGAATGCGGGTGATATAGCCAATCCGCGAGAGGCCGCCTTGCAGGGTCTGGAAAAGATGCGGATGCTGATCGCACACGGTCTTGTTCAGGGTGTGCTTCCGCCTCTGCCACGACCGAACTTTGACCTTCTCGTCTCGGCGGGCTTCGAAGGAACGGATGCTCAGATCATTGAAGCGGCTTCGAAAACGGCGCCCGGACTGCTGAAGGCAGCGTATTCAGCCTCGAGCATGTGGACCGCCAATGCCGCAACTATCTCGCCTTCGGCAGATGCGAGAGACGGCCGATTGCATCTGACGACGGCGAACTTGTCGACCATGCTGCACCGCGCGCAGGAACATCCGGACACGACCGCGAGTCTGATCTCGATCTTTTCAAATGATGAGAAGTTTGCGGTCCATGGTGCGCTTCCCATGCATCCAGATTTTTCGGATGAAGGCGCAGCCAACCATGTCCGCCTATGTTCGTCTCATGGGGAAGAGGGGGTAGAACTTTTCGTCTATGGCCGCGAAGCAGGTGAAAGTACGATCGGGTTCCCATCGCGTCAGTCAAAGTTGGCGAGTGAATCGGTCGCCCGTGGGCACGGGCTCAAGTCCAATCGCTGTGTCTTCATTCGGCAGTCCCGTGCGGCAATCGACGCCGGAGCGTTCCACAATGATGTCGTATCGGTCGGTGCGTTGGATACGCTGTTCTTCCATGAACTTGCATTCGAGGACAGAAATGGCGCGCTGGATGCTATTCGACGCGCGTCTTCCGGCCTGTTTGACTTCAAGCCCGTGATGGTTCCACTTGCAGAAGTACCCATTGAGGACGCCATTCGCGCCTATCTATTCAATTCTCAGCTCTTGAAGATGCCCGAAGAAGATCGCCTCGTGCTGGTCGCGCCCACAGAAACGGAAAATACTGAATCGACGCGCGCCTATTGCGAACGCCTTGTCGAAAGCAATGGACCAATCGGGAAGGTTATCTACGCCGACGTCCGACAATCCATGCGGAATGGCGGCGGTCCAGCCTGTCTCAGACTTCGGGTTGTCATGACCGATGATGAGATCGATGCCTGTCACCAGGGCGTGTTGATGGATGAGGAAACTATCGACGAGTTGCAGGAGGTTGTCCGACGAACTTATCGGGACCGTTTGGCCCCTGCGGATCTGGCCGATCCCTTGTTCGCAAATGAGTGTCGAGAAGCCCGGGAGGCCTTGTTGGGTGTGCTTGATCTGGAAGGGCTCTGCTAGTGATCCGAGTTTATGAGTATTGGCGGTCTTCGGCGTCCTATCGGCTGCGAATTGCGCTGAATCTGAAGGGCGCCTCATACGAAACCATTCAGGTCAACATCGCTCCGGGTGCAGATGAACAGCTTGGTGACGCTTATCGTGGAGTGAATCCGCAAATGCGCGTGCCGGCCATTGAGGTCAATGGGCAAATCATCGGCCAGTCCATGGCAATACTGGAGTGGATCGAAGAAGCATTGCCGGGACCATCCCTTCTGCCGACAGATCCGATCGAGCGTCTCGAGGCCCGCGCATTTGCCGACACGATTGCCTGCGACATCCACCCATTGAACAACTTGTCGGTGTTAAAAGAGTTGAGGGTCAATTATGGCGCTGATGATGCGGGTGTACGCGCATGGTATCATGACTGGATCCGGCGGGGCTTCGATGCCCTGGAATTGCAGGTCGCAAAGCGGGCGCCGAAAGCCTTTCTCTTTGGCGAAACTCCCGGGCTCGCGGAAATCACGCTCATTCCGCAGATTTACAATGCCCAGCGATACGACATGAATTTGTCAGCATATCCGGCCTTGATGGCAATGGCGGAGAAGTGCCTGGCATTGCCAGCCTTCAAGAAGGCTGTTCCTGTAAAGCCTGAAGCCTAGTTTTCGTCGCCAGCGAGCTCATCGTCGGTCTCGCCGGGACGGCGAATGTCGACAATCTCGACCTCTTCGAAGTCCCCGAGAGGCTCTGCCATCTTGCCAACATTCTCGTCGAGCCAGGTTGGAAATGATGTAATGAGGTCACCGCCGGGTGTGCCTTCGCTTGTCAAAATCCAGAGACCTTTTTTCTTGTGCGCCGGCACGACAATTTGGCAGCTCGCCGCATCGTTCAGGCGATCGCTGCAATAGGGAAGCGGTTCATCGACAGATGCAGGTTCGCCTGAAACAGCCAACGGGGGAATGCCATCCTTGGTGTCTGAAATGGACAGAAAGCCGCCGAAGCGTTCCCGCAGGGACGAGTCTTGTTCCAGGCGGGCAAGGATAGATTCCGGCAATGGGCGGTCATGAGCAATGACCAAGGCACGACCACGATTGTCGCGTCGGAGATAGGACTCGAAAGCGCGGGTCAGGTCGTCATGGGTCGCATTGTCTCGATAGAGAGGGGCATAGACCTCACCAATCAATCCGAGGGGGTCTTTCAGTGACTGGGCCTGACGACGCCCTCTGAGTTCACGTTTCTGCAATTCCGATTGCGTGGTGCCCTTGAGGGCCGAATCTTCACTGATGAGGAACACGTCGACGCCCCAACCATCCACCCAGACAGGGGCCGTTTCCTCCACCGGGAGGGCAGACCAGCTTGAATCTTCTGCATATTTCAGAGGATCCAGTTCAAGTTCAGGGCGCGGCGAGATGAAGGTGTTCCAAACCCAAGGGCCAGCGCCAATAGCCAGCACTGCCGCAATTGCGATCAATACAGTGAAACGTTTCATCTGCTATTCCTGATATGAAGTTTGCCCTGTGTGAAACAGGTCAGTCGGTCTGCAGGCCAGAATAGGCCGGTTGGTCGACAGACAACTGGTCAATTGTGGTGGTTTTGAGGTGTTCCAACAAACCAGGTGTGGTCAGATCCATGTCGCCGCGTTGCAGCAGGGTGCAAAGCTGTTCATTCAGGTTGCGAGCGGATGCGGTGGAGTCTGCATTGAGTAGAGCCGCAAGTCGTTGCCGCTCGGCTGCTTCAGCGCTTGGCCGGATATCCAATTCTCTGAGAACAGTCGCGAGAACATTCGAGGCGACCCGCGCATGAAAAGCTGCGTGCCCCGTCAATGAGGGCATGGCGGTTTCGTCAATAAAGGCTTTCACCGCCGTGATCATCTCTTTCTGGGAAGGCGCGTCGTGCATTAATCAGGCCCTTTTCTCGAGCAGATTGATCAAATCAATCTCGGTTTCGGACACGCGTCGCCCAATGGCCGCACGTTCCACGCTTGGATCGGCGCCAGACCGGAAGGCATCGTACATGATCATGCACATGACGCCCCATTTCAGACTTCCGAGGATTTCCCACCAGTCGATCTCCTCGGTGGAAAAAGTACGACCGCCCGCGGTCTGATAGGTCTTCAACAGCTCATCCAGATCTCCAAAACCGCCAACGCGGTTGTTTGAATAACCAAAGCGCCATGAATTGACGCAGAGCCAGGCAATGTCTTCGCGCGGATCACCAAGATGGGCCAGTTCCCAATCCAGTATGGCGGCAAGCCCCGTCTCATCGACGATCAGATTACCAAGTCGGAAATCGCCATGTACGAGAACCGGGGGGACCTCGTCCGGTCGATTCGATTTCAGCCAGGCAATGGCAAGCTCGAATACCGGGCGTGGAAGGTTGAAGTCGCGATAGATGGTTTCGTATTTCGCAAGTTGGTCCAGGCCGCCGCTCTTGGGCAAATCCGGCAAAGCTTCCGGAGGAATCTGGTGAATGGCGGCGAGCGCTTGGCCACACTGCTCTGTCAGTCTTCCGCGAGCGGCCGAGTAGATGTCATCTCGCAAAATCTTGCGGGCGATGGTCTGTCCCGGAATACGGTTCATCAGGAACGCTTCGCCAATATCGCTGTCAGGCTCGAATACCTGAACCACTTTCGGAGCAGGAACCTCTCCCTCAGCACAGGAGAGCAACTTCGCCTCCGTGCCCAAGCCGATGGCTTCGGAATTGCGGGCAACGCTGACACCGCCCGGTACGCGGCGCAAAATCAGGTCGACAACTTTGCCGCCCTGTTCAACATCCAGGCTCCAGGTCTCTTGACTGGCACCTCCTGACAGGCGAACCAGCCGTTCAACGGTCGCGTCAGCGCCGTAAAATTGCCCGGCCCATGCCTGTAAACCCTTTAGAATCTGATCTTGGCTACCCATCTTGTCACAATTGCGCGGAACACCCATCCCGCCAAGGCGTAACGCCAAGTCACCCCTGACCGGACGCCGAAGGAAACTATTGATGCCGAAGTCGAAAAAGAGAGATTACGGACTTCTTCCTACGGAGCCGCCCCCACGAGTCAGCCTGTTCGGCTGGCTCAGGGGGCGCTTCTTTGCAGGCATGTTCATCGCCTTGCCAGTCGTCGTGACATTCCTGATTCTGCAATTCTTGATCAGTGAAATCGACAAGCGCGTTGTGCCCTTACTGCCGGCGGCACTGAAACCTGAAACTTATCTCAATTACGCAGTTCCCGGTTTCGGACTGATCGTGCTCGTCGTGTTTCTTACCGTGCTGGGCGGCATTGCGACGAATCTCATCGGTCGTTCCGTCATCAGTCTGGCTGATCGCATTCTGACCCGTGTTCCCTTCGTCCGTTCGGTCTATTCGGCGTTCAAGCAACTGGTTGAAGTCTTTGCGAGTAACAATACCGAACAGTTCAGCGAGTGTGTTCTGATCGAGTACCCGAAGAAGGGCACCTGGTGTCTTGGGTTCGTGTCGAGCCCTGCGAAGGGCGAGCTGAAAACGGTTCTTGGGCCCGCATTTATAGGAGTATTCGTGCCGACGACTCCGAATCCCACGTCGGGCTTCTTGATGTATGTGGAATCGAGCGAAGTCGTACGCCTCGACATGACGGTTGAGGAGGGCGCTAAAATGATCCTTTCGGCCGGTCTGGTGGTTCCCGAGCATCTGCCGATCAAAGAGGGCGATGCACCATCGACTCAATCTACTCCGTCGCCGGAGCCTGAATCCGGGGCGTAAGGAGTTCCCGAACGAGCCGAAGTGCCTGGCCCCGTTCACCAGAAAGCTGGGGATCGCGACTTACGATGGCTTCGGCGTCCTTTTTTGCGATTTCGAGCAGCGGGGCGTGTCGCGCTAGATCGAGTACCCGATAATCTGTGGCCCCAGCCTGTTTCAAGCCCAGCATATCGCCGGGGCCACGAAGTTTGAAATCCGCTTCAGCAATTTCAAACCCGTCCTCTGTGCGCCGGAGCGTGTCGAGCCGCTCATGCGCTGTTTCGCCCAAAGGCGGCCTGTAGAGCAACAGGCAATAGGACGGACGATCACCCCGACCGACGCGACCTCGCAACTGATGGAGTTGGGCGAGGCCAAACCCCTCTGCGCGCTCGATCACCATGATCGTGGCTTCTGGCACATCGACGCCTACTTCGATCACCGTTGTTGCGACCAATAACCTGGTACGCCCTGCGCGGAAATCTTCCAGTGCGGCGTCTTTCTCTGCAGGCTTGAGGCGACCATGGACAAGCCCCACAGCCACATTCAATTGGTCGGTCAGAGCCGCATGACGGCCAACGGCAGTGGAGTCATCGTCGTCGACATCAACCTTGGGGCATACCCAGAAAGCGCGCTCGCCCCGACGCAACGCCCGACTCACGGCATCTACTACCTCATCCAGACGTGTGTCTGGGATCGCACGGGTTTCGACGGGGACGCGGCCGGGTGGCTTCTCATCCAGTATCGACACGTCAAGATCTCCGTGAACCGCCTGTGCCAAGGTTCGAGGGATCGGTGTCGCGCTCATGACAAGCATGTGCGGACTGAGGGCCTTTCCGGCGAGGCGCATGCGGTCAGCCACGCCAAAGCGGTGCTGTTCGTCGACGATGACGAGACCCAGATTGCGGAATGCGACGGACTGCTGGAAGAGGGCTTGGGTGCCAGAAACGACGTGGATGCTCCCGTCGGCCAGTCCCATCAATATGCTTTCGCGCGTCGATGCCTTGTCTCGCCCCGTCAACGCGGCGACGGTGTAACCTAGCGGTGCCAGAAGTCGATCCATGGTTTCATATTGCTGACGGGCCAAGACTTCCGTGGGAGACATGAATGCCGTCTGGAAACCAGCGCTCGCAGCTTGAACCGCGGCCATGGCACTGACCAGCGTTTTACCAGCGCCGACATCTCCCTGAAGCATTCTGCGCATGGGGGAGGTGGACGACATGTCAGCGGCAATCTGGTCGAATGCGCGTGTCTGGGCGCCGGTTGGTCTGTAGGGAAGGGCGCGTAAGAGTGCCTGATGTGACCCGGCATTCACCGGGACAGCGGGCGCCGCCCGTTTGGCGCGGCTTGCGCGAGCCAACGCAAATGCTGATTCACGCGCAAGCGCTTCATCATATGCCAATCGCTCGCGCGCCCTTTCAAACAGTTCGGGATCATACTCTATCGGTGCATGAAGGCAGCTCAGGGCCGCTTTGAAACTCAACCAACCTCGCGCCTTGACCAAGTCGGGATCCGCCCATTCCGGTAAATCATCGGCGACATGATCCAGCGCTTGAACGGCGAAGCTGTGAACACGTTTGTTCGTCAAACCCGCTGTAAGACCATAGATGGGTTCGACAGCAGGAGGCATTGGGCCTTTGGTGGGATCAACAATGTGATCGGGATGGGTCATCTGGCGCTCGCCATTGAACTCTTCGACCATTCCAGACACGACACGCTCCTTGCCGATCGGAAATTGGCCTTGCAGCCATCTGCCGTCAGCCCGGAAAAAGGCAAGTGTGAGAAATCCGGTGCCATCGTACAGAACGATCTTGTGCGGAGATCGATCAGAATAGGGTGCGTTATAAGCATGTACTTCGCCGCGAAGGGTTGAGACCTCGCCGATCATCGCATCATCAATGTATTCTTTTACCCGACGATCCACCCAGCGCTCCGGCAAATGAAGCAACAAGTCCCAAATACTGTCGCCACCTGTCAGGCGCTCCAGCACAGGCTTCAGCTTAGGGCCGACACCAGACAAACTGTCCAGGCCCTCAAACAAAGGAAAGAGTCGTTCGTCCCGCATCCCAACCAGACTATGCGCGCGCGGTGCGCTGCACAATCGCCGCTGTTTATTCCAGCTGCGCGTTCTATATGGTTTGGCAAATCAAAGGAGCCGAAGAATGGAAGCACGTCGCCGAAAACTCAAATTCAGGGCCTGGCGACGCGGATTCCGGGAAATGGACCTTCTCATGGGTTCGTTCGCAGATGCGCATATTGGTTCGTTCGGTGAATCAGAACTTGATGAATTCGAGGGTCTGCTCGGCGTTCCGGATTGGGAGGTCTATGCGTGGCTGATTGGCCAAAAGCCTGTGCCTGAGACTCATCGCGGTCCCGTGCTGGACCAACTCATCGCGTTCCGATACGCCGCCCAAGGCGGTTAAGTCAGCCTTTCTTCCCATTTCTGTCGAATGTTTCGTGCCCATGACTCCTGTAGAGCTATTGAAATCCCTCAGCGGTCCGGCCGCCCTCTCTGGTGCGCCGTTTGGTGCAGACCTGATTGCCTTTTGTGCCGCATTACAGAAGCGCGGCGGGGCGGGAGTTTATGTCGCCCGTGATGACAAGACAGCGGCCACAGCGCGGCGGGTGGCGCAGTTTGCCGAGCCCCGTCTGGAGCAGGTCGACCTGCCAAGTTGGGACACGCTGCCCTATGATCGGGTCAGCCCGACAGCGGGAGTCTCCGCTCGCCGATGCGCCGCACTTGCGCGGTTATCTCGCTATGAGCCGGAGCAGGGTCCAATCCTGGTGGTCACCACCGCATCGTCGCTGGTTCAGCGGGTGCCTCCTGTTAGCGTGCTACGCCGGTCTTCATTCGCGGTCACGCTCGGCCAGTCCGTGAACCAGAAAGAACTTACCGAGTATCTTGCCGTAAATGGCTATTTGCGATCAAGCACCGTGCGCGAGCATGGGGAGTTCGCGATTCGGGGCGGGATCATCGATATTTTCCCGCCGACCTCTCCTGAACCGTATCGTCTCGACTTTTTCGGCGACACATTGGAAACCCTCCGCACCTTCGACACCGAAACGCAGCGGTCTACAGGGGATGCTAAAAGCGTCGCCTTTGCACCGGTCAGCGAAATCCTGTTTGACGATGATGTGCTGGCGCGGTTTCGCGAGAAGTACCTGGCCGCGTTCGGACCGCCTTCGGGCGACCCGGCTTATGAAGCCGCGCGCGCATCCATCCGGCGGCAGGGCGTGGAAGGCTGGCTGCCATTGTTTCATGACCACCTAGAAACAGTATTCGACTATGTGGGCTCAGACCCGCTTATAGGCATGGGCCATCTCGCCGGTGAAGCGTCCGCAGAACGCCTGTCGCAAGCTGAAGACTATCATGCCGCCCGTTTGGAGGCGGGTGAA
>NZ_DGNK01000026.1:0-91571 GCF_002388935.1 Hyphomonas sp. UBA4494 | reverse complement strand
GGGAATTGGAGGCCGGGCTCGCTTCGCGAGCCACCGCACGTTTCTATCCATCCGAACCCAGCGCCGAAGCATTTGACCTGGGAGGCCGTGCTGGCCGTGATTTCGCCCCGGAACGCCTGCACGCAGACATCAATGTATTCGAAGCGGCGATTGCTCATGCCAAGCGTCTCCAATCTGACGGTCGCCCGGTTGTGTTTGCGGCATGGTCGGTTGGTTCAGCAGATCGCCTGATCAATGTCATGGCGGATCACGGCCTGACAGACTTGGCATTGGTGCATTCTCTCGACGCGGCAAAGAAGACTGACTTCACGGTTGTGGAAATCCCTCTGGAGTCAGGGTTTGAGACGCCGGACGTGGCTTTGATCTCGGAAGCCGACATTCTGGGCGACAGGCTGGCCGGGCCTAGGCGCAAGCGGAAGACAGCGAATTTCATATCAGATGCCGCCGCACTCAATCCTGGCGACCTGATCGTGCATATTGATCATGGGGTGGGGCGCTATGTAGGCCTCAAGACGCTCGACCTTACCGGCGCGCCGCATGACTGCCTTCATCTGGAATATGCGGGCGGTGACACAATATTCCTCCCGGTAGAGAATATTGACCTGATTAGCCGGTACGGAGCCGAAGATTCGGAAAACCAACTCGACCGTCTCGGTGGGGCAGGCTGGCAAACGCGTAAGGCCAAAGCCAAGAAGCGCATTCTCGAGATGGCAGCCGAGCTGATGCATATCGCCGCGGCCCGTGAGCTGAAGCGAGCAGATGCCGTCAATGCCGGGCAGGGCCTGTATGAAGAATTCGCAGCACGCTTCCCCTATGAAGAGACTGATGATCAGTTGAATGCGATCGAAGATGTCATTGGCGATCTCGCGTCAGGCAAGCCTATGGATCGACTGGTTTGTGGCGATGTCGGTTTCGGCAAGACGGAAGTCGCATTGCGCGGTGCGTTTGTTGCAGCGATGAGCGGTAAGCAGGTCGCGGTAATTGCGCCGACTACGCTGCTCGCGCGTCAGCACTACAAGACATTTGCTGAGCGCTTTGCAGGTTGGCCTTTGAAGGTTCGCCAATTGTCACGACTTGTCGGTGCGAAAGAGGCTGCGGAAACGCGCGAGGGGATTGCTGATGGTAGCGTAGATGTGGTGGTGGGCACACATGCGGTGCTCACAAAGACCATTGAGTTCAAGCGCCTTGGTCTGTTGGTAGTGGATGAAGAGCAGCGCTTCGGCGTAAAGCACAAAGAACGACTCAAAGAGTTGAAAGCCGACGTTCACGTCCTGACGCTGTCGGCCACGCCTATTCCGCGCACGTTGCAAATGGCACTTACAGGAATTCGCGATCTGTCGATCATCGCGACGCCGCCTGTCGATCGTCTGTCAGTGCGGACTTACATCACTGAGGAAGACACGGTTACTTTGAGGGAGGCCTTGCTTCGCGAGAAGTATCGTGGTGGACAGGCCTTCTTCGTGGCGCCGCGCATTCAGGATCTGGACAAGCTGGAACGCTTCCTTCACGACAATGTGCCTGAGGTTTCCTACATCGTTGCCCACGGTCAGATGGCAGCAGGCGAACTCGAAGACATCATGACAGCATTCTATGAGGGCAAGTATGACGTGCTGCTTTCGACGACGATTGTTGAAAGCGGACTGGACATACCACGTGCCAACACATTGATCATACACCGGGCCGACATGTTCGGTCTTGCTCAACTGTATCAGTTGCGCGGCCGGGTCGGCCGATCGAAGCTGCGCGCCTATGCCTATTTCACGACGCCGCGCGACAAGGTGATTACCGAGACGGCTGACCGCCGTTTGAAAATCTTGCAGTCGTTGGACTCTCTGGGCGCGGGCTTCCAGCTAGCCAGCCATGACCTGGACATGCGCGGATCTGGAAACCTTCTTGGCGACCAGCAATCTGGTCATGTTAAGGAAGTTGGCGTGGAACTCTACCAGTCCATGCTGGAAGATGCCGTCAATGCGCTGAAGGCCGGAGCGAGAGATGACGAAGACTTTGCGGATGACTGGTCGCCGCAAATCAATACCGGAGCGGCCGTGCTGATTCCGGAAAGCTACGTAGAAGATCTGAACATCCGGCTTTCCCTGTATCGACGCCTGTCTGAGATTTCGACGGCTGCGGAACGCGAATCCTTCGCCGCTGAACTGATTGACAGGTTCGGTCCGTTGCCGGATGAAACGAGGCAGTTGCTCGAAGTCACCGCAATCAAGGTACAGTGCAAAGTTCTGGGTATTTCCAAACTGGATGCCGGGCAGAAGGGCGCGGTCTTTGCCTTCCGCGAAGATACGGTACTCGATCCTGCGCGTTTGCTTGACGTTGTACGCAGTCGACCATCCCAGTTGCGGATCAGACCGGACTCCAAATTGGTTCACTCAGGACTTGGCGGCACACCCGAACAGCGTTTGTCGGGAATTCGTGGCTTCCTGAAAGAGCTCGAAGCTGCGGCTGGCCTGGTGCCCGCCTAGGCGGTTCTGGCTTTTTGGTAGACACCTGACCGAGCTTCAGACAACAGTCTGCGAGCGTCATGATAAGCGCGCTTTTCGGTGATGCGCCAGCCAAGACGTGCTGCAAGGTCTGGTGCCACCGCTTCCAACTCTCGAAACAAGCGATCGCAGATATGGACAGCACCTTTGTAGCCTGTCGCGGACAAGCTGATGGCAAACGTGTCCGGGTCGATGGTCACAGGCAGGTCTGTTTCTCGCATGTTTGACAGGACTACATTGGCGACGAGTTTTTTCTCGCGATGCGCAAGGCGATCATGTTGCGGATCGCAAATGACCAGAAGAGACAGCGAATCCCCTCGGTCTGCTGAAAGCTCGATCTGGTTCTGAAGATGCGCCTCAAAAAAGGTCTGGGAAAAGAGACCGGTTTCGGGGTGGCAAATTGTCGAGATGGGCGTGTTGTCTTTGGCTTTAAGCGATTGCACTTCGGCACGTCGACCGTAGGCGTCGACATGCGCCGCCAAGTCATGGGCGGGCGTGCAGGGTTCGAACACGTGAGACATGTATCGAATGATCGTTTCCAAACTATGCGAGGGTTCTGTGCCTTCACTGAGTAATCCGAGCAGAGGCGTATGTTCAAAATGGTCAATGGAAGCCGTCACCCAGTTGGCGAGCTTATGCAGGCTTCGAGGTTCCGACGTGATATCGAGCAAGATGGCTGCAAAGGCTCTTTGCCTGACATAGTCTGCCGCAGTATGGGCACTGAAGGCAGCCGTGACGGTGATCCCGCGCTCGCCGAGCGCAGCCTGCAATGCAAGAAAACGTGAAGACCCATCCCCGAGATAGAGGAGGTCCGGCACCGTCTCAGCGGAGGGCTCGGGCAATGTCACTCCGAAAGTAGCAGCCGTTTCCCGGCGCAAGCGCAATTCCGACATGCGGGCGCTGCGCCGTGTGATGGCGTCGAGCCTCCCTCTCAGGACGGATAAATCGCGGTCACGCGGAATGAAGACAGCATTGGCAAAATGTCCCGCCAAAGCCGGATCACCCAGGATCAGAATTGGCCGAAGCGATTGGCCAATGTCTTTGATGAACTGGATCAACGTGTTCTCATCGACGCTTTCTGTATCTAGGAGCAATGCTTCCGATGACGAATGTGAGATCGGGAAGTCTGCCCGGAATGGGCGCATGCGACCCGACCGCAGGCGCGACAGGATCATCTCCAGACGCGCACCTGCAGCCAATACTTCTATCGGTGGGTCAAGGTATGCGAGGTGGTTCATATGGCTCGTAAGGATTGTGTCGGGCGACGTTGCGGTACCCCTTCCTTTTGAGCCGCGCCGGCTTAATGATCCGCTAAATTGACCCGGTGAGACAAAAATAAAAGGTAGGATATGTCATGGCTCAAGGACCGTTGGATGGCGTTCGGATCGTAGAGTTCGCAGGTATTGGACCGGGACCCTTTTGCGGCATGCTGTTGTCTGATCTTGGCGCAGATGTGATTCGGATTGATCGGAAGGGTGATGGTCGCCCTGGCCGCGCCGCTGATGTGATGAGCCGGGGGCGCCGGTCCATCGGACTCAACCTGAAAGATCCTGCTAATGTCGAAACTGCGTTGAAGCTGATCGAGAAAGCTGATGGGCTGATCGAGGGTTTCCGACCCGGCGTCATGGAGCGCAACGGTCTCGGGCCTGATGTCGCGCTCGCCCGCAATCCGAAGCTGGTTTACGGGCGCATGACGGGATGGGGGCAGACCGGCGCGCTGTCGCATGCTGCGGGACATGACCTCAACTATATCGCCATTACAGGTGCACTTCATGCGATGGGCGATGGCGACGGTCGCCCGCGTCCGCCGCTCAATCTGGTTGGCGACTATGGAGGCGGCGCGCTCTATTTGGCGATGGGCCTGCTGGCTGGCATCGTGAATGTGAAAAATGGCGGCGAAGGCCAAGTTATTGATGTGGCGATGTCTGATGGTGCGGCTTCACTAGCGACCATGTTCTACGGAATGAAAGCGATGGGTCTCTGGACTGATGACAGAGAGGCAAACCTTCTGGATGGCGGAGCGCATTTCTATGACACGTATGAGTGCAGCGATGGCAAATGGGTATCGATCGGATCGATCGAGCCACAATTTTACGCTCTGCTACTGGAAAAAGCGGGTCTGACCGATCCCGGCTTTCAAGCTCAAATGGACCGCTCGAAGTGGCCTGATCTGAAGCAAAAGATCATGGCGGTGTTCAAGACTAAAACGCGCGATGAGTGGTGTGAGATAATGGAAGGCACTGACATCTGTTTTGCGCCAGTCCTCTCCATGTCAGAAGCGCCATCCCATAAGCACAATGTGGACCGTCAGACGTTTGTGGAGATCGAGGGAGTGGTTCAGCCTGCGCCCGCACCGCGCTTCTCCGCGACGCCCGGGGCCATCCAGGGGCGGCCAGCTGGACTGGGGGAACATTCCGGTGAGATCCTCAAAGATTGGGGAATTCAATAGACCGAGTTCGCCTCATAGATGAATGGGAGACAACCGGACGAACTGCAAGCCGTTCAGGTTGACCCTGCTAGTGAATGTCTTGTTGGGCACAGGTCTTGGGCAATTTGTCTGGACGTCTGCTCAACGTCCTTCTTGCTGAACTTGGTCGTCCCGCGGGACGACCATTTTTCTTGCGCCAGGTGGCATTGTCCTTACGCTTGCGAAAAAAGCATCAAGAAGAACGAGGCGTCATGAAACATCTTCCCTATATTCTGCCCGCTCTGCTGCTGGGGGCCTGTGGCGCGGACATCCAACCGGAAGAACCGGCCACACCGCGCGAAATTCATGAACGCGTTCTTGTGATGGATTCGCATCTGGACACGCCCGCAAATTTCTCAAAACCGGACTTCGATATTCTCGCTGACAACCCTTCGCGAATTGGACAAGTTCAAGTCGACCTGCCCAAAATGGAGCGAGGGGGGCTTGATGGCGGGTTCTGGGTGATATTCACCCCGCAGGGGCCTTTGGATGAAGCGTCGTATGAGGCGGCGAAACAGGCAGCGTTCACACGATCAGACGATATCCTCGCAATGGTCGAGGCCCATCCGGACGCATTCGAACTGGCCTACACGGCTGATGATGCTGAGCGCATCGTTGCGGAGGGCAAGCGGATCGTCTTCCAGTCGATCGAGAACAGCTACCCGCTTGGCACTGACCTGACCGTGCTTGAGGATTTTTATGAACGCGGTGTGCGACTCGTTGGGCCGGTGCATTTCCGGGACAACCAATTTGCGGACAGCGCCACAGATTTGTCAGCGACGGACCTCGGTGGGCTAACTCCGCTTGGAGAAGAATTGGTCCGGGAGGCCAATCGGCTCGGCATGATGGTGGATGGCTCGCATGCCGCCGACTCGGCCGTTGAAGACATCATGGAAATCTCCACGACTCCGATCGTGCTGTCACATTCCGGCGTGAAAGCCCTGTACGACCATCCCCGGAACATTCCGGATGATCTGTTGCGGCGTGTCGCGGAAAACGGCGGCGTTATCCAGATGAATGCCCTTGGATCATATATCGAGAATCTCGAGCCCCCTGCAGATCGCACGACCGCGCTGGAAGAACTGGCTGCCTCGTATGAGGGACGTTCGCCTTTCGACCTTACCGACGAAGAGCGCAAGCAGTACATGGCACGCCGTGGCGAAATCGATTCGGCCTATCCAATGCCGCTTTCCTCGTTTGAAGTGTTCATGGAGCAAATGCTGTATGCGCTTGAGATCGTTGGACCGGAACATGTCGGTATGGGCGCAGATTGGGATGGCGGCGGCGGCGTTGCCGGCATGGAGGACGTCTCTCTCTTGCCAAAGGTGACGGAACGCCTGCTGGAAGAGGGCTATACAGAAGCTGACCTGGAGAATATCTGGGGCGGAAACCTGCTTCGAATCATGCGCCAGGCCGAGGCAGCAAAGGCCCAATAGGCTCATCAGGCCGGACTGAAGAAATTCGACCAGCGGTGACGTTGGAGTCTTGCAAAGAGACAGACCTCTATGTATGAGGCCTCTTTCCAATTCACGCGCATTTCGCGCCAAACCACTGGATACCTGTTATGGCAGTTCCAAAGAGCAAGATCTCGAAGTCGCGCCGCGGCATGCGCCGCTCGCACGACCGGCTGGATATGAACACATATATCGAAGATGCGGAATCCGGTGAACTGCGCCGTCCGCACCACATCGACCTGAAAACCGGCATGTATCGCGGGCGTCAGGTTCTTGAGCCACGTGACGATATCTAAACGACCCGCTGTTGCGCTTTTGAGCGCGCAGCCTTAAGGGTGCGAGCGCTTCCTGCCAGAGCAGGGGGCGCTTTTTTTATTTCTAGGCGCAAAGGTACAGCCACTCATGAGCGAGATCATCGACATCCATGCCCGGGAAATCCTGGATAGCCGAGGCAACCCAACCGTCGAAGTTGATGTGACGCTGGAAGATGGCTCTCTCGGCCGCGCAGCAGTCCCTTCTGGCGCTTCTACGGGTGCGTATGAGGCCCATGAGCAGCGTGATGGGGACAAGGCGCGTTATCTCGGCAAGGGCGTGCTGAAGGCCGTTGACGCCGTGAATGGTGAAATATTCAACGAACTGGCTGGTCTGGACGCAACCGAACAGCGCATGATCGACATGTTGATGATCGATCTGGATGGAACGGAAAACAAGTCCCGCCTCGGCGCGAATGCGATTCTGGGCGTCTCCATGGCACTTGCAAAAGCTGCTGCCGAGAGCTCGGCTATGCCCCTCTACCGATATGTGGGTGGACCCAATGCCCGCGTTCTGCCGACGCCGATGATGAACATCATCAATGGCGGCGCGCATGCTGACAATCCGATCGACATCCAGGAATTCATGGTCATGCCAGTCAGCGCAGAGAGCCTCTCTGAATCCGTGCGCATGGGTGCCGAAGTCTTCCATGCGCTGAAGAAAACCCTGAGTGATGCAGGCCACGATACCAATGTCGGCGACGAAGGCGGGTTTGCACCAAATCTGGCATCTACTGACGAAGCCATCGGTTTTGTGATGAAGGCTATTGAGAAGGCTGGATACAAACCTGGAGAGGACATGGCATTGGCGCTCGATGCGGCCTCTACAGAGTTCTACAAGAACGGCAAATATGAGCTTGCCGGGGAAGGGAAATCCCTCGGCTCCGACGAATTCGCAGCCTACCTGGCCGATCTTTGCGCCCGCTATCCCATCATCTCCATTGAAGATGGTATGGCCGAAGATGATTGGGATGGCTGGGTCGCCTTGACCGAATCAATCGGTGACAGGGTTCAGCTGGTGGGCGACGATCTGTTCGTAACCAATCCGGATCGTTTGTCTATCGGCCTTCAAAAAGGCGCGGCGAACTCCATTCTGGTGAAGGTCAATCAGATCGGCACATTGTCCGAAACGCTCGACGCGGTCGAATTGGCGCATCTTCATGGCTATACGGCGGTCATGTCCCACCGTTCTGGCGAGACAGAGGACGCAACGATCGCAGACCTCGCCGTTGCGACCAATTGCGGACAGATCAAGACGGGGTCTCTTTCTCGTTCCGACCGTATAGCCAAATACAACCAGCTGATTCGCATAGAAGAAGAGCTGGGACCTGTTGGCATCTTTGCCGGCCGCTCGCGCATCAATGCTGCCTAGCGGTCTGGGCCCGTCAATCGGGCCGGCGGCGATCACGCTCTCTTAACCATAACCGGATTAGGTGAGGTTATGAAATCGCGACTCGAGGCCGCCGGCCTGTCTCTTCTTGTGCTCTATTTCGCCTACCACGCGTTTGCGGGGGAGAAGGGGCTTGGGCGTTGGTCTGATGCCCAGATGGAGTTGGAGGATCGCAAGGCTGAACTCGCCAGCCTTGAGAGCGACTTGAATCGTCTCCAGGTCGATATCAGACGCCTGACTCCGGGATCGGTGGATCCTGATTTCGTGGAAGCCATGGCGCGGGACAAGCTGGCTTTTGTCTATCCGAATGAAATTGTTCTCGTCTCTTCGGAACCAAGCTCTGCAAATTGACATAGTTGTTCTGACTTGTCGTTGCGTAATCGCGCATACATAAGTCTGGAAAAGGGTTGGAGCGAACTTATGGCGACTAAAGCAAGAAGTACCAAAAAGGCACCTTCAAAGACCAGCAAGGCGGAGATGCTGAAATATTATCGGGCCATGCTCCTGATACGCCGGTTTGAGGAAAAAGCCGGACAGCTCTACGGCATGGGCAAGATTGCTGGCTTCTGTCACCTTTACATTGGCCAGGAAGCGGTCGTGACGGGCATGCAAGCCTGTTTGAAGGATGGCGACCAGATCATCACAGGGTATCGCGATCATGGTCACATGTTGGCATGCGACATGGACCCACGTGGCGTGATGGCGGAACTCACAGGTCGCATCGGCGGGCTTTCCAAAGGGAAGGGCGGATCGATGCACATGTTTTCCAAGGAAAAGAATTTCTATGGAGGCCATGGGATCGTTGGAGCTCAGGTTCCGATTGGCACCGGCCTTGGATTCGCCAACAAATATCGCGGAACGGACAACGTTGCCCTTGCATATTTCGGGGACGGCGCCGCCAATCAGGGGCAGGTCTACGAAGCATTCAACATGGCGTCGCTCTGGGATCTGCCAGTCGTCTATGTCATCGAGAATAACATGTACGCCATGGGCACAAGTGTGGCGCGGCACGCCTCGGAAACCGAACTCTACAAGCGCGGCATTTCATTCGAAATCGAAGGCGAGGAAGTCGATGGCATGGATGTCATGGCTGTGCGCGAAGCAGGCGAAAAAGCCGTCAAATATGCTCGTTCCGGAAAAGGTCCGTACATACTGGAAATGAAGACTTATCGGTATCGCGGCCACTCCATGTCGGACCCAGCCAAATACCGGAAACGGGAAGAAGTCGACGACATCCGATCGCACCACGATCCAATCGAGGGCCTGAAAGGTCAGCTTCTTGAACTGGGTCATGCAAGCGAAGACGAACTCAAGAATATCGACAAAGAGATCAAGGGCATCGTCAAGGAAGCCGCCGACTATTCTCTTGAGAGCCCGGAGCCCGATCCATCCGAACTCTGGACTGACGTCCTGAAAGACGTCGAGGTCGCCTGATGCCAGGAAAGAAAGCACCTCGACTGTCCGCCATCCTGTTTTCCGGAGCACATTAATGTCCGTAGATATTCTCATGCCCGCCCTGTCTCCGACCATGGAAGAGGGCACATTGTCGAAATGGTTGAAGCAGGAGGGGGACACTGTCTCCTCCGGCGACATCATTGCCGAAATCGAAACTGACAAAGCCACAATGGAAGTCGAAGCGGTGGACGAGGGCGTTTTGGCCAAGATCCTCATTCCCGAAGGCACCGAAGGCGTAAAGGTGAATGCCGTCATTGCCGTGCTCGCAGAGGAAGGCGAAGATGCCGCCAAGGTAGAAGCCAAAGGCGATGCTGGCGACCAGGCCACCGAAGAGCCGGCCGAGTCTGGTGAAGGTATGAAAACAGAGGAGACGGGCGACGAAGTCGGGGCTCCGAAGGCTGCCGTTTTGTCAGACCCGAGCATCCCCGAAGGCACTTCCTTTACCGACACGACGGTGCGGGACGCATTGCGCGACGCCATGGCTGAAGAGATGCGCCGTGACGAATCCGTTTTCGTAATGGGTGAAGAGGTGGCCGAGTATCAAGGTGCCTATAAGGTCACACGGGAACTGCTTCAGGAATTCGGCGCACGCCGTGTGGTGGATACACCGATCACGGAACATGGGTTTGCCGGGCTTGGGGTAGGGGCCGCCTTTGCAGGACTCAAACCCATCGTCGAATTCATGACCTTCAATTTCGCCATGCAGGCCATCGACCAGATCATTAACTCGGCGGCCAAGACCCTATACATGTCAGGTGGCCAGATGGGCTGTCCCATTGTATTCCGTGGCCCCAATGGCGCCGCATCGCGCGTGGGCGCACAGCACAGTCAGGACTATTCGGCATGGTATGGCCAGATCCCTGGGCTGAAAGTGGTTGCGCCATATGACGCCGCCGACGCGAAAGGCCTGCTCAAGGCGGCTATCCGCGATCCGAACCCGGTCGTATTCCTTGAACATGAGCTACTGTACGGAAACAGTTTCCCGGTTCCTGATCTCGACGATCATGTCCTGCCTATCGGCAAGGCGGCCATTAAGCGATCCGGCTCAGACGTGACGCTCGTCGCGCATTCCCGAATGGTTGGATTCGCGCTACAGGCCGCCGAGACGCTCGCAGAGCAAGGCATTGACGCAGAAGTCATAGACCTGCGTACAATCCGTCCGCTCGACACAGAAACAGTGATCGAAAGCGTGAAGAAAACCAATCGCATTGTCTGTTGTGAAGAAGGCTGGCGTTTCTTCGGCGTCGGGGCGGAGATTGCGGCCACAGTGACGGCCGAAGCGTTTGATTATCTCGACGCACCACCTGCCCGTGTCCATCAAAAGGATGTGCCCCTGCCTTATGCGGCCAATCTGGAGGCGATGAGCCTTCCGAATGCCGATGATATTGTCGAAGCTGCGCGGAGAGTTTGCTATGTCGACTGAGAAACGAGAACTCAAATCGCCGCCATCTGTTGAGGGCGCTGACATCGCTCAGGAAATGATCCGGTTCTGGATCGCAGACAATACAGACCATGTAAGCCTGCGTGTCGGCGAAGCAGCTGATCCGGCGACGGAGCCAACCATGTGGGGCTTCATCCTGGGCGACATCGCCAAGCATGTCACAGACGCTTTCAAGGATCATCATCCAGACGGCCCTGAAAAGGAAGAGATCATCAAGGAGATCGTGACCGGCTTCCTGAATCGCATCCAGTTCGGCCCGAAATCACCGGGCGATGTCCAAAAGATGGGGGACTGATATGGCTATCAATATCACCATGCCCGCCCTGTCTCCGACAATGGAAGAGGGCACGCTTGCAAAATGGTTGGTAAAGGAAGGTGACACCGTTTCCTCCGGTGACATCATTGCCGAGATTGAGACCGACAAAGCCACGATGGAAGTCGAGGCAGTGGATGAAGGTGTTGTCGCCAAGATCCTCATTGAGGCCGGCGCGGAAGGCGTAAAGGTCAATGAAGTGATCGCCATCCTTGCCGAGGAAGGTGAAGACGCCTCCTCAGTCAAAGCGCCCGCCAAGTCAAATGCACCGAAAGACAAGGCAGAAGCCGCGCCTAAACCGGAAGAACCGAAACCGGCCGCCATGGTAGAGACTACTGCCCCGGCAAAGAAAGCAGACAGCGCAGCTACGCCTTCCAAGTCACCCCTGCCATCTGCAACCTCATCAGATGGCCGCATCAAGGCCAGCCCCTTGGCACGCCGGATTGCGGAGATGAAAGGTCTAGACCCTTCGGGGCTGACGGGGACTGGTCCGCGCGGCCGGATCATCAAGCGCGACGTCGAGAACGCCAAAGCCGCACCGTCTGGCGCGAGCGCGGGGGCTGCAACCCAACCGGAGGGCCTAATCCTGCCGCAGGTCCTGGACGATCGGGTCTATGCGCCTGACAGTTATGAACTCGTGCCACTGGACGGCATGCGCAAGACTGTCGCCAAGCGTCTGACGACCAGCTTCATGCAGGTTCCGCATTTCCCGCTAAATATCGATCTTGAGCTCGATCATCTGCTTGCGAGCCGTGCTGCGATCAATGCTGCGGCACGCGAAGGCGTGAAGGTTTCGGTCAATGATATGCTCATCAAGGCTGCCGCCATGGCTCTGATGGACGAGCCGGATTGCAATGCTTCCTATACCGACAAAGGTATCGCCTATCACAAGCATGCCAATGTTTCGGTTGCTGTCGCGATTGAAGGAGGCCTGATCACGCCAGTTGTGTTCAGCGCGGAGACCAAAGGCCTGGCAGAGATATCGGAAGAGATGAAGGATCTTGCGACCCGGGCGCGGGAGCGGAAGCTGAAGCCGCAGGAATATAGCGGCGGCACATTCAGTATTTCCAATCTCGGCATGTTCGGAATCAAGAGCTTTGCCTCAATTATCAATCCACCTGAAGGCATGATCCTGTCAGTCGGCGCGGGTGAAAAGCGCGCTATCGTCGACGCCAAGGGAAATATTGTTGCCCGTACCGTCATGACGGTAACGCTCACCTGTGACCACCGCGTGGTTGGTGGGGCGGAGGGAGCCAAATGGCTTCAGGCTTTCAAACGGTATGTTGAAACCCCCGAAGCCATGCTGCTCTGATGACGCAGCTCGGGATGATGCTTGTCAGCCTGACCCTCCTCGCCGGATGCTCCGAGGAAAGCGTTTCCACGGACAATTCGTCGGGCATGAATGAGGCGGATATTCGCATGATCGCTGGCGAGCTTGCGATCCAGAAAGGCATCAGCCTTTTGTGCGACAGGGAGGCTACAGACCAGCTTTCGGAGTTCATGGAAGACCTGCGCTACGAAGGACTAGCTCGGGAGCTTCGCGAAGATGTTGCCGCTGACAGCGTTGTTCTGATGAACAAGATTTCTGCGGAAGAACCGGAATACATTTGCACGCCTGAAATGTTCGAGAGCGCGGATTTGCGCGTCTCCCAGGCGCTTCTGGCATGGGATGAAATGAGAGGAATTACCCAATGAGTACGCAGTACGACCTCATCGTGATCGGATCCGGGCCCGGCGGGTATGTTTCGGCCATTCGCGCGTCGCAGCTGGGCATGAAGACGGCCATCGTCGAACGTGAAAGCCTCGGTGGGATTTGTCTGAACTGGGGCTGTATCCCGACCAAAGCGCTGCTGCGGTCGGCGGAAGTCCTGCACCTGGCCAAGAACGCAAAGGAATTCGGTCTGAAAATCGACAAGGCCGATTTTGACCTCGATGCCGTCGTGAAGCGTTCACGCGGCGTGGCGAACCAGCTATCGACCGGAGTCAAATTCCTGATGAAGAAAAACAAGATCGACGTTATCGAAGGCACCGCCCGTCTCGAAAAAGGTACGCAGGCACCAAAGGTCATCGTCAAAGGCAAAGATGGCAAGGAAACGTCCTTCCAAGCCAAGCACGTCATGTTGGCGACGGGCGCGCGGGCGCGGGACATCCCGCAAGCCGGTCTGGTTGCAGACAAGAAACTGATCTGGACTTATCGTGAAGCCATGACGCCGGATGTCATGCCAAAGCGGCTGTTGGTCATAGGATCAGGTGCGATTGGCATTGAATTCGCAAGTTTCTATCATGAACTGGGCGCAGAGGTGACAGTCGCTGAAGTGATGGATCGCATTCTGCCGGTGGAAGACGAGGAAATTTCGAAACTCGCGGAAAAGGACTTCAAGAAGCAAGGTCTGAACATTGTTACAGGCGCGAAAGTCGAAAATCTGAAAGCGGGTAAGTCCACCGTTACAGCAGAAATTACAGACAAGTCCGGCAAGAAGGAAAACAAGGAATTCGACCGGGCGATTCTCGCAGTTGGGATTGTCGGCAATGTTGAAGATCTTGGCCTCGAAGATCTGGGCGTAAAGGTCGAGAAGACCCATGTGACCGTGGACAATTTTGGCCGTACCGGGGTCAGAGGTCTATACGCAATCGGCGATCTGACGGGCCCGCCATGGTTGGCCCACAAGGCCTCTCATGAAGGTGTGGTTTGTGTGGAAGGTATCGCCGGGGCCGATCATGCCGAACCCTTTGATCCCTGGAACGTTCCAGGCTGCACTTACGCGCACCCGCAGGTCGCCAGCGTCGGTCTGACTGAAAAAGCCGCAAAGGAAAAAGGCTACGATATCAAGGTTGGCCGCTTCCCCTTCATCGGCAATGGCAAGGCCATAGCAATGGGCGCCTCTGAAGGCCTCGTAAAAACCATCTTCGACAAGAAGACCGGGGAATTGCTCGGCGCGCACATGATCGGCGCAGAAGTCACCGAACTGATCCAGGGCTATGTTATCGCGCGCCAGGGTGAGTTGACCGAGCAGGATCTCGCTCACACAATCTTCCCGCATCCGACCATTTCGGAGAGCATGCATGAATCCGTTCTGGATGCCGAAGGCCGTGTGATACATATCTAGGGACCAGTCGCACCGTGCGACGGTCGCGGGGGCGTTCCATGAAACTCAAAATCGGTCCGGGTGCTCTTGTCGCCGCGGGCTTCATTGGACCTGGCACCGTCACTGCTTGCACGCTCGCCGGCGCAAATTTCGGCTATGCCCTCATCTGGGCGTTGGTTTTCGCCACCTTTGCCACAATCATCCTGCAAGAAATGGCGGCCCGACTTGGAATCGTTTCCGGCAAGGGATTGGCAGCCGCCATGACCGCCCCCGAAAATGGGCCGATCATCAGATGGTCCGTAATAGTTCTTGGCGTTTCGGCACTCGCTGTTGGTAATTCAGCTTACGAGGCAGGAAATCTTGCTGGTGGAGCGTTGGGGCTTGAGGCTCTGGTGGGATCCTTCGGCATTTCCCACAAACTGATTGTATTGGTTCTAAGCGCAGTTTCTGGCGGATTTCTTCTGTTTGGACACTACCGGCATATCGAAAAACTGCTGATTAGCCTGGTTCTGCTCATGAGCGTCGCCTTTGCAGGCAGTGTCCTCATCACGCGACCTGATATGTCCGCATGGTTTGGAGGTCTGTGGCCGACCGTACCCGATTCTGGATTGCTGACAGCCATCGCTTTGATTGGCACGACCATCGTTCCGTACAATCTGTTTCTCCACGCCTCGACGGTTCGTGATAAGTGGCCAGACAGGTCTGCGACGGCGTTGCGAGCGGCGCGAACGGACACGGCTATATCAATCGGTTTGGGCGGGATCGTCTCCATTCTGGTTTTGTCGACCGCAGCGGCTAGCCTGTTCGGATCAGGCATAGCTGTCAGTTCTGCCGCTGATATGGCATCTTCAATCGAGCCAGCCTACGGGCCGTTTGCAAAATATCTGGTTGGCGTCGGCCTATTCGGCGCCGGACTTTCGTCATCAATTACCGCGCCGTTGGCGACATCCTATGCCTTGTCCGAGTTCGGCGGCTTCCCACGTAATGGTCGCGTGTTTCGCGGCATTGCGCTCACCGTTCTAATCGTTGGGACCGCTGTCGCTTTGCTAGGCGTCCGCCCCATCAGCATCATACTTTTCGCGCAAATTGCGAATGGGTTGATATTGCCAATTATCGCAGTGTTCCTGCTTATCGCAATGAACCGACGCGGATTGTTGGGTGACCACGTCAATTCATGGCTGACCAACTTACTGGGCATGGCAGTCGTCGTAATTACCTTTGGCCTTGGCTTGCGCCTTATCCTGAGAGCCCTAAATGTGTGGTCATGAGCCGCACAATTTGTCTGAACTCTGATATCGGGGAATTGCCGGGCGAAACTGGTCGCGCAATGGATCGTGCAATCCTTGATGTGGTCAGCCGGTGCAGTATCGCCTGCGGCGGCCACGCTGGTGACGATGATAGTATGCGAGCGACGCTGAAAGCTGCCAAGGCGCGCCACGTGGTCGTCGGTGCGCATCCATCTTATCCGGACAGGCAAAACTTCGGGCGCAAAAGCATGAAGATGCCGCAAGATGAACTGGAATCATCGCTCCGTCAGCAGGTGAGAGCGCTTGGCAGTCTTGCGAGAGGTCAAGGCATAGCGATCGACCATCTCAAACCCCACGGCGCATTGTACAATGACGCTTCGCGGGATCCCACGCTTGCAGAATTCATCGTGCGCCTCACACGTGAAGCACGCATACGGGCCGTAATTGGGCCGCCTGATTCCATGCTGGCCAAGATTGCCCACGCGACGGGCACTGATTTTCTGGCCGAAGGCTTTGCGGACCGCACATACGCCCGCGATGGCTCGCTACTCGCGCGAGGTGAGTCAGGTGCAGTGATCCACGAGGCGGATGCTCAAGCAGCGCAGGTAATAAGCATGATCGAGGACAGCACGGTCATAGCCGCGGACAACCAAGTGATTTCTCTCCAAGTGGACACAATCTGTCTTCACGGAGATACGGCAGGAGCAGTCCAATCCGCACTCGCACTCAGAGAAGCGCTTCACTCACGGGGTATCGAAATCAAGGCACAGGCCGCGCCGTGAAGGCACCGGTTATCGTGCCATGCGGTGACGATGCGCTGAGGCTTGTCATGCGGGCGACGGAAGACCGTCAGGCTATTGCACGCGCCCTGCGTGGCAGCCGCATTTGGGATGAGGTTGTGATCGGTCGGGAAAGTGTAACGGTTCAGTTTGACCCTTCCGCCCTAGGCCCAGCCAAGGCGCTGGCCATGTTGAAACAAGCGGCAATGGCTGACATTAACGCGGCAGTTGTTGACGCGCCGAATTTAAAGTTGCTGGTACGGTCTGATGAGGCCAATGCACCCGACCTTGCGGACTGTGCGGCGGCGAACAACTGCTCTAGCAATGAGTTTCTAAATATCTTGGCTCGCTCGAATTTAAGTGTCGACATGCTCGGATTCGCGCCCGGTTTTGCGTATCTGTCGGGTGTCGATCCAAATCTGTTGGGGGGCAGGGTGGATCACCCCCGTCAGCGTGTCAAAGCCGGTTCTATTGGCTTTATCAAAGGCTATCTCGGCATTTATGCTCTGGACGGGCCAGGGGGCTGGCCAATTATTGGCCGGACCGATGCGATGCTCTTCGACAAAACGGCGCGAGATCCTTTTGTCCTCTCGCCGGGTGCCGAAGTTCAAATAGAGTGGGTCTGACGTGACGCTTCGCATCATGAATGCCGGGCCACAGGCAACCCTGCAGGGCAACCAGAGAGCGGGATATCGCTATTCTGGTATTCCGTCATCCGGGCCTGCTGACCCCGTTTCCCATGCGATCGCAAACCATCTGGTTGGGAATCACGCGAGCACGACCGGAATCGAGATCACCTATGGACCCTTCTCGGTAGAGTTTCAGGCATCCGCAGCAATCGCGCTTACCGGAGCGGTGGCTCCGACCAGCTTGAATGGTCGTGTGGTTTCATTTCACGAGACACTCTTCGTCAAGCAGGGCGATTTTCTGGAAGTCGGCCGTCCGGACCATGGGCTGCGAACCTATCTGGCGATCTCTGGTGGAGTTGTGGGTGATGAGTTCCTGGGGAGCGAGTCTACCTATATTCCTGCAGGCTTGGGTGGTTTTGATGGCCGTGCGCTCGGGTCTGGGGATGTGGTTGAAACGAGCCCCCGCACAAAACCCAGCCGGGAAACGACACCTGAAACGCTGCAGTTTCCACTCGGCAACAGTTTTGCTCTGCGGGCGAGCGAAGGGCCTGACTATACAGTCGACTGCACTCATCTTTGGACGGAGCAATACAAGGCAACACGCCGAGCTAGCAGAATTGGTATCGAGCTGGATGGCGCGTTTCCCAAAATAGATTCCATCGCAAACCTGCCGAGCGCCGGAATTTTCCCTGGCGCATTGCAGTTGCCGCCGCAGGGAAGGGGGTTCCTACTATTACCAGACTGTCAGACCACAGGAGGTTATCCGCACATTCTGCAGGTTAACCGGTCTGACCGACACCTACTGGGTCAGATCCGGCCCGGCGATTCTATCTTGTTCCTGCACAGGACGCGGGAGCAAGCGGCCGACGATCTGATAAAGAAGCAGAAATTTATTGCATCCTGGATCGGTGGGTTCCGAGTGTAGCCGAGCTGGCCGCACGCTCGAAATGTAAACAAATCCTTGATGGAGGGTGTTGTGCAATTTCCGGGAGCCGTTCATGGAAGGCGATCAGTACATGATGTGCGCCGTCTCTGAGCGTCGCACCAATGAACGTTGATTCCGGTCCGCCAAGTTGTCGTGGAATGAAGATCCAAGAGTCGCATAATCATCATTATGGGAAATGGTGTTGATGTATTATATAATGAAATCAAGGCGCAAGCCATCATGCCCAGGTATCACGCCGGTCGGAAGTTCTTTGCAGAGCGTTTGGTAATCCATGTCGACGTGCATGTTCGTCAGTACTGCCAGGCGCGGCGATATATTCGCGATCCACTCCAATGCCTGATCAAGATTTGCATGCGATGGGTGCGGCGTGTACCGCAATGCGTCGATGATGAGTGTATCAACCCCCTGCAACGCCTCGAGCGTTTCTTCTGGTAGTCCGTTAACATCATTACAGTAGGCGAGATTACCTATACGAAAACCGAGGCAGCGAATGCGGCCATGCTCCATGTCGAGTGGCAAGAATTCGATATCGCCGCCGGCACCGGAAATCTTAACCAACTCGAGCGGCACAAGCTCATCTTGCAGGTCCAGGATCGACGGGTAACCACCCTTCCCCTCGAAACAATATGAAAATCGTTCTGTCAGAGTGCCGCGAGTTTCAGCGCTCAGATAAGTGGGTATTGGCTTGCGTTGGCGAATGCAGATCGGTCGAACATCATCAATTCCGTGGCTCTGGTCGGCATGGTCATGCGTGTACAGGATCGCGTCCAGGTGGCCGATCTGTTCGGCAAGCAACTGTTCTCGCAGATCTGGCGACGTATCGATCAGGACATTTGTGGATGCGCCATGAGCGTCGAACGACTGAACCAGCGCCGAGCATCGCAGGCGGCGATTTTTTGGTTCCGATGGATCGCACGCCCCCCAATCGCCACCGACGCGTGGAACGCCGCCGGATGAGCCCGTGCCCAGCAGTGTGAAGATACCTGTCGTCATCAGTTCGGTATTCTCGAGAAAAGGCGCATGGCGTTGTCGGTCGTTGTTTTCAGGACGTCGTGGAGTGGAATACTCTTTAGGCTTGCGAGCGCTTCAGCAACGTGAATGAGATAGGAAGGCTCATTGCGACGACCGCGCATCGGCACCGGCGCGAGATAAGGGCAGTCAGTTTCTAGGATCAGGCGGTCCATGGGGACATCTGCAATCACTTCCCTGACTTCCCGCGCGCTCTTGAAGGACAGTATGCCTGATACGGACACGAATCCTCCAAGGTCGAGGCCGCGCTGGGCCAGCCGCGCGCCACCCGTATAGCAATGCAACAGCGGGACGAAACTTCCCTTTTCGAACTCCTCTTCAAGGATATCGCCCATCATGTCGTCAGCTTCACGTGTGTGCAGGATGAGCGGCAGTCCCGTCTGTCTGGCCGCTTCGACATGCGTTCTCAGACTGTTTATCTGTGCACCCTCTGCGCTGTAGCCATAATGGAAATCGAGGCCGGTTTCGCCTATGGCAACCACATTGGGATCCGCCGCCCCGTTGACCAGATCATCGACTGAAAGGTCGGTGAAATCCTTGCTGTGATGAGGGTGGATGCCGATCGAGCACCAGATGCCTGGATGTGCCTGCGCAATCGACCTGATCGCCTCGAAATTGTCGAGACGATCACAGATTGCGAGCATACGCTTCACACCGGCCGCGTCAGCCCGTGTGAGCACGTCGCCTAGATCGTCAGCAAACGTCTCGCCGTGCAAATTCACATGCGTATCAAACATAGCTGACGACTTAATGCGCCTTTGCAGCGCTATAAAGCCCTGCAATCAGCTTGGATGCCGTTTGAGCAGGATCCATCTTCAGGGCGCGCGCTTCGCCAGCGAGCCGGGATACTTCCAGCCAAGCCTTGGCTGCGGCGGGCTCCCGTTCTGCGCGCTGCGCCAGCCATGTCAGAATTTCCTCCTGAAACGCCTGCATGGCGGTATCGTCAGCACTTGCAGTCTGGAGCGCGTCCGTCACTAGCCCGTCATTCGGTCTCGGCAGGCTGCGCAAAAGGACCTTGGTCGCGTGAGATGCCGCGAGACCTGCCGGCGTAGATAATTGTATTCCCAAGCCTGGTCGCCCCTTGGACAAAGACGCGGCTTCAGCCGGCGCGGTGGCGGTTTCCAATGCGCGTTTTGTATCTTCATCACCCAGTGCCGAGACTCGCAGGACTCTGCAGCGCGACCGAATGGTTGGCAGGATAGGTGTCGTTCCATGATTCACCAGAAACAGGATGCTATGCTCCGGTGGCTCTTCAAGTGTCTTGAGCAAGGCATTCGCACCATTGCGATTCAATTCGTCCAGCGAGTCGATAATGCCGACGCGCCACCCACCTTGTGCGGGCTTGAGGGAAAAGAACTGGATCAGCTCACGCACCTGATCGACCGAGATATCCTGGCGTAGCTTGCCTTTGTCGTTCAACTCGCGATGTACCACGCGCAAATCGGGGTGAGCGCCGGTAAGACAGGTTCGCGCAACCGGGTCAGAAGAATCTGCATCAAGCGGCGCTGCTTCCGGGCCGCGAGCGCCGAGCATGTAAGCGGCGAGCCGGTTTGCCATTGTGGCCTTACCGATTCCTGATGGCCCTTCGATCAGCCAGCCATGGTGTAGCTTGCCGGTTGTTGCCGATGCCAGAAACGAAGCCTCAGCCGTATCGTGCCCATACAAAGGCCAGGCGATGCTCATCCTGCCATCTCATTCAATGCATAAGTTTGAGACACGATGCGCCAGGCTGCTGCGTACACGCTGGCGATATCCCGAGAAGCATCTATCAGTTTGCAACGCAGAGGCTCTTCTTGCGACAGCGAAATAAATCCCTGACGGACTGCGTGATGAAAGTCAGTAGCGCGCTTTTCAAAGGCATCGTCCGGACCATTGCGCGCAGATCTGCGGCCTGCGGTGGTTTCGAGGGGGGCATCAAGAACGAGCGTCAGTGTTGGTACCGTGTCTCCCAAGACGGTGCTTTCCATCGATTTGAGGACATTGGACGAGACGCCGCCTTTGACACTTTGATACACGCTCGTGGAGTCCGCAAAGCGATCACAGATCACCCATTTTCCCTCAGCCAGTGCAGGCCGTATCAATTTTTCCAAATGGTCACTGCGGGCGGCATTCATCAGCAAGGCTTCGCTCATTGGCGACCAGTCCGCGCCAGCGGGCGGATGCAATGCAAGTTCGCGAACAGCTTCTGCCAGTGGAGTGCCGCCGGGCTCGCGCGTTGTGACGACGTCAAAGCCCTCAGCCCGTAAGCGCTCTGCCAAAGCATGTTGAAGCGTGGACTTGCCTGTACCTTCACCGCCTTCGAGCGTAATGAATTTGAGGGGCGAGACTTCAGCCATCATTGCCGCCGATCATCTGGCTGAGACCTTCGACTGCTCGGCCGAAGAAGCCGAGCTTCTTGACCGTTGCCTCAGCAACGATAGGCGCTTCGGTTGCAACCTGACCTTCTACAGTCACGACCAGTTTTCCGACCGTGTCGCCAGCACGGATAGGCGCCTCGAGCGCACCATCAAGAACTATCTCCGATGTCGCTTTCTCAAGCGCAGCCTTGTGGCCGGCTATCGTCATCTTGCTGGCGAGCGAAACCGGCACCATTTGTTGCTGACCGAGCCAGACTTTGACTTCCGGTAGCTCGACGCTCTCCGGCGTGATCACTTTCAGATCATAGCTCTGGAATGCCATCCGCATCATGCGTTCGCCTTCCTGGGCTCGCGCCGCCATGCTCTCAAGACCGTTGATGACGATTGTACGCCGTACGCCGTCACGAACGGCGGAGGCGGTGAGTCCATATCCCGAAACCTCGAGGTGACCCGTCTTGAGGCCATCAGTGCCTTCAATACTGAGCAATGGATTGCGATTTGCCTGCGTATATTCGCGCCACGTATATGACGGCATGTCGTACCAGTCGTAGTATTGCGGATACTTGTCGATAGTGAGCTTCGCCATCTTGGCGAGGTCTTCTGCAGATATAACGTGGCCAACGGCCTCAAGGCCGGTCGTGTTCTGGAAGTTCGCAGAACTCATGCCGAGTTCATGGGCGAGGGAGGTCATACGCCGTGCAAAGGCTTCCTCTGATCCCGATATACCCTGAGCCAACACGATACAGGCGTCATTGCCAGACATGATGATTACGCCGTGCAGAAGTTCTTCAACGGTTGGCGTATCGCCGGGCGCAAGTCCCATTGTCGATGTACCAGACGGGAAACCACCTCGGCGCCACGCGTCTTCGCTGACGGTGAATTTGTCGGTCAGGGAAATCTCCCCCCGATCAATCAGTTCGAACACAAGGTAGGCCGTCATCATCTTTGTCATGGAGGCGGGGATCATGGGTTCCGCGCCATCCTTGGAGAAGAGTATTGTGCCCGTCTCGTGATCCATGATCACAGCATGACTGGCGGGCGTATCCATGATCTGTGCCTGGGCCGAACCCGTCGCTGCGACTGCCATCAGAATGGCGGTGAGGATCTGGGTTTTTGGCAGCATTGTAAGCCTCCGAAATGTGCTGAACGGTTGGCCGAAACCAATACGGCCCTTTTTCCCGTTTATACAGGAAAAAGGGCCGGTTTGTGGTCAGCGTCAATGGTGGCTATGCGGTCGTCAGGTCAGTTCTGGGAAACCACCCGACCGTTGGATATGCCGTAGCGGTGAAGATCATTGTTTATCCGATCAGCAGCATCCCGGTTCATGAAGGGGCCAACGCGCACCCGGAAAAAGTCTGCGCCATTTACGCGTGCCGGATCAATTTGGGCACTCATATTGGTCGGCATGGACTGAATGAGGCTTTCAGCGTTCGAAATTTGCGAGAATGCGCCAACTTGAACAAAGTAATTCCCGACCGAAACAGGCTCATAATTTGGCGTGCTGCTCCGGCTCGCGGCGTAAACAGGACTTGGCGCAGAAGCTGTGGTGACTGAGGGCGCGCGCGTTTCATTATTGTCAGAAACCAGAATCGGTTGCGGTTTTGGAGCCGTGACAGGAGCAGGGCCCAGATAACGAATTCGTACATTGGCGCGCCCTGCCCCGGTCATGCCGAGTTCCACAGCGGCGCGCTCGGAGACTTGCAACATGGCGCCATCTTCAAAAGGTCCGCGATCATTCACGCGCACAACAATTTCTGTGTTTGTTTCAAGATTCACGACCTGAACCAGGCTCGGCAAAGGCAGGTTCGGATGCGCGGCCATAAGCGCAGATTGGTCGAAGGTTTCGCCATTTGCGGTCGGCAGGCCCTGGAATTCGTCACCATAGATGATGGCCGCACCGGTTTCATCGAAGACGGGTACGGTTTCAGGCTGAACCGAATGCGTTGCAGCGGGTGTCAGGTTGGTGGCAACACGACGCGCATCTGTTGCCGTTGGGGCACCGGCCCCCTGCTCTGCGACAGGTTCGGGAGCGCCAGCGAGTTTTGGCAGAGATTCTGTCAGGACTTCGGACTGTGCTCGTTCTGCAGCGACACGCCCGGCGGCGGCTTGCGGATCAAATGGTTTTGCGGATGTTGGCTGTGTTGCGACAGGCGCAGGTGTGCCACTTATTGGCGCGCTTATGCTGGCATATTCTCTTGTCCCGCTTGCCGGGTTCGCAAATCTTGGCACCGAATTTGAGGAGTTTGAGGCAGACTGTACAGGCGCAGGCTTCGGCGATGCTCCCGGATAACTGAACTGGACCCGTGCTTTGGCTTTCTCTGGGCTGGGCTGGGCCTGGCTCGGTGCAATGAAGACGTTTTGACGTTCTGTTGAAATTCGGGCGCTTGGCTCTTGCGACTTAAAGACGATTGGTGCGGGATCGGCCCATGCGGGCGCTGATACGAAAGCAGCAGCAAAAGTGGCAACAATAAAGGCGGGAAGGCGATCGGTGATCTTGGTCGATGGCGCGCGCATTCGCGGTGTAACCTCATTCTGAGTTTCTATTCGGCGCTTTGCGCCTGAACGTCCGGCTTTTCTGCCGTACCTGGCTTGTTTACCACGCCAAGGTGGATGCAGGATGAACCTTCTCTCACGAAACCGCAAATGCCTCTTAGTGATCGATTCACGATTTGCGAGCGGTCAGCATTCGCAGATGAGGGCTTGCAAAACCACTTCCTCTGTTGGACATACCGGGCGCCGGAGGAATGGCAGAGTGGTTGAATGCGGCGGTCTTGAAAACCGTTGAGCCTTCGCGGGCTCCGGGGGTTCGAATCCCTCTTCCTCCGCCATGTGGCCTTACACTATGCGTGGGTTTCGAGAGCTGACCTTTGGTCAGGCTGGCCATTCGCAAGCGCTTCCTGCAAAACTTTGGCAAAACCAGAACATCAGGAGGATTAATGCTCGAAGGTATCAAGGTCGTAGAATATGCGACTTATATGGCAGCGCCAGGCGCAGGCTCGATCTTGAGCGATTGGGGCGCCGATGTGGTCAAGATAGAGCCGCCGGGTGGCGACCCGATCCGACTTTTCTTCAAGACGATCGGGACGGACATAACCGACAATCCTGTGTTCGATTTCGATAATCGCGGCAAGAAATCCATCGTGGTCGACACGTCCAAGCCAGAAGGGCAGGAGCTCGTACGCAAGCTCGTCGCCGACGCCGACGTGTTCCTGACCAATGTCCGCCCCGGTGGCCTCGAACGGTCCGGCCTGGATTATGAAAGCCTGAAGGAGTTAAACCCGAAACTGGTCTACTGTTCCCTTACCGGATACGGCCTGCAAGGGCCTGATGCGAACCGCCCCGGCTTTGACATTGCGAGTTTCTGGAGCCGCACGGGTGTTGCCAGATTGACAGTTCCAAAGGGCGAAGATCTGTTCGCCAATCGCACCGCATTCGGAGACCATACGACCTCGATGTCGGCTGCAGCCGGAATTTGCGCAGCGCTGGTTGAGGCTGGGCGGACAGGCAAGGGGCGTTTGGTTGAAGCCTCCCTTTTCCGTGCCGGTCTGTACGCACTCGGTTCCGATTTTGCGATCCAGCTCTTTTTTGACCGGGTTGCGTCAACAAAATCCCGCCATGCGCAAAATGTCCCCATCACCAATTTCTTCGAAACCAGAGACGGCAGCTGGATGTGTCTCGTATCCCGGCAAGGTGAAGTCGATTGGGCCCCGATCTGTCGAGCGATCGATCGGGAGGAATTGATTGAAGATGAGCGGTTCACTTCCGCCAAGGCGCGCCGGAAGAACAGGGCCGAAGTCGTAGACATTCTAGATGAGGGGTTCGCAAAATACGACAAGGCCGAGATGGCAAAACGGCTGGATGCGGAATCCCTCGCCTGGGCGCCTGTCCAGACTTTGGCCGAAGTGGCCAAAGATCCGCAAGCCATCGCTGCAGGCGCGATTGTTCAGACACCGAGCGCGAAGGGCGATGGCTCAACTTATGCTTCGCCAGCCTCGCCAGTTCGTTTTCCCGGCGCAGACGACGGGCCTAAAGGCCCCTCGCCTGCATTGGGTCAGCACACTCGAATTGTACTCGATCAACTCGGCCTGACGGACGACGCCATCGAGAGTCTCTATGCAGACGGAGTTGTGTCTTAGCGGCCCTTGAACTCGGGCGTCCTTTTTTCGAGGATCGCGTCCACTCCCTCCATATGGTCCTCAGTCTTGTGCATGAGAGCCTGAGAGGCGGCGGACATTTCCATGATCGTTTCGTAGGAAGCGTTGGTGCCATGACGCATGAGAGTTTTTGCTAGGCGCAAGGCTTGAGGTGGCTGCGCAGCAATCTGTTCGGCCAGCGCCAAGGCTTCGTCCATCAGCGCATCGCCCGGGACGACTTTCGAGACGAGACCCCACTCTTCTGCTGTGGCGGCATCAATGACTTTGCCCGTGAACAGAAGCTCGGCTGCGCGGGATGAACCGATCAGTCGGGGCAGCAGCCATGCGCCGCCATCACCGGGGATCAGGCCAAGCTTCAGGAAGGTGACGCCCATCTTGGCCTTGTCGGAGGCTATGCGAATATCGGCCATGCAGGCGACGTCGCAACCAAGACCAATCGCGGCCCCGTTTACGGCCGCGATCATCGGTACTTCAAGATTGTAGAGCGATTTCACAATCAAGTGGATGTTTCGGCGATAACCCTCACGGATGTCATGCGGCGCGCCGCCGAACGCGCCGGTGCCCTCTTTCATCGCTTTCACGTCGCCGCCGGCGGAGAATGCCCGGCCAGCGCCCGTCAAAATCACGCAGCGGAGTTCAGCGTCCGCAACAATCTCATTACATGCAGCCGCGATGGCCAAACCATCACCCTCCGCCCCCAGCGCATTGAGGCTATCGGGGCGGTTCAGCGTCAAGATCATGATGGATCCGCGCTTCTCTGTTGTCACGATCGACATGTCTGGAAATCCTCCGTGTTTTCTGAATGCCTTGCTGGCAGGCGAGCACAGGATTGTCCATCCGGCAAACGGCCGCTTGCCGCGCGGTCAGAGTTTGATTTTTGAGTGAGTGGTGCGGATGAGAGGACTCGAACCTCCACGCCTTGCAGCGCTGGAACCTAAATCCAGTGCGTCTACCAATTCCGCCACATCCGCATGACGGGTTTTCCTACGCGAGCCGTGACCACGCTTCAACACCAAACCCACGCAGGGGCTGCGAATTTATTGCTGTTCGCCGTGCAGGGCGCTCAAGATATCGGGAAGTTCAGATTCCAGGTCTTCGGCGATCAGCCCTGCCCCAACGCGGCGTCCGGCCTCACCATGTAGCCAGCTGGCCATGGCCGCCGCCGTGAACGTATCAACACCCTGCGCCATGAGACCGCCTGCAATGCCCGCCAAAACATCGCCAGACCCAGCCGTTGCAAGCCAGCGCGCTGCGTGTGTGTTCACAATGGCCATACCGTCTGGTTTGGCAATAACGGTGTCTGGGCCTTTAAGCAGGACGACGCAGCCAGTCATTCGGGACGCTTTGCGCGTCGCTTCGACCTTGTTTACTTCTGAGTCCAGCAGGTCACCAAAGAGTCGATTGAACTCACCGATATGAGGTGTAATCAGGTCATCTGACCGCAGCTGTCTGTAGAAGCCATCTTGATCATCGGCGAAGACGGTCAAGGCATCTGCGTCGAGAACAGCCTTCGATTTGGATGAAAGCAAACACTCAACATTCTTTTTTGTGCCGGTCGTGATGCCCGCGGCAGGCCCGAGGATCACCGTGCTGGCGGATTCAATACTCTCGCGCAGCTGTTCAGCATCCGACACTTCCTTGAGCATGACAGCAGTCAGATGACTGGCATTTACCGCCACAGCATCCGGCGGAGACAATAGAGTCACGAGCCCGGCACCGGCCCTCAGCCCCGCGCGGCTGGCCAGACGCGCCGCGCCTGTCGATGCGACATTTCCACTGACCACGGCCAAATGACCTCGGGCATGCTTGTGGCTGCCCTGCCCCGGCTGGGGCAGATTGCGTCCCCACAATATGGGGCTGTTTTCGAGCAGTTTGCTCTGAACCGGCACACCAATATCTGCGACGAATATGCCTCCGCAATATGCGGCACCCGGCAACAGGACGTGTGCCGGCCGCAATGCTGCGAACGTGATGGTTCCTTCTGCTCGGAAACACACGCCAAGTGGTTTGGCCGACTCTCCATGAATACCAGAAGGCACATCAATCGAGACAACGCGGCCGCCGCGCTCCGCCAGCTTTGCTGGAACGCCCTCGAGCGGGCGGGAAAGGCCGCCACCAAACAGAGCATCCAGAACTATCTCGTGTGGGGCCTCCAATGCGGCATTGAGTGGCTTGATCTCACCCTCCCACTCGGCCGCTGCCTTGGCAGCATCTCCTTTGAGAGATTGCTTGTCCACAAGGCAGAAAACCTCGACGTCTCGCCAAAGCTTTGCCAGTTTAGCCGCAGCGATGAACCCATCTCCGCCATTGCCACCTGGGCCACACAGAACCTGGATGCGGCCTTCCGGCCATTGTGCATGGACGAACTCGGCTACGGCGTTTCCAGCGCGTTGCATGAGGTCGAAGCTGTCAGTGCCGCTGGAAAAAAGTGCTTCTTCTGCGGCCCGCATTTCCTGCGGAGTAAGAATAGGTCTGCCCATAGTGCAGGCTCATAGCACGCGCGTATCGGATTCGCTGCCCAGCTGCTGAATTTTCAGACCTTCGGCGCTGCGTTCCAGAGTGGTAACTGAGCAATAGGTTGGGCGGAAAACAAGCGTCTCGGCACGTTGCTGAAGCTTGCTGACGACTGCATTGATTGCCACGAAATGTGTGAAGACGACTGTATTGTCGGGAAGGCCTTCCAGGCGAGCGATCATGGCATCTCGCCAGGCACGATGTGTGCTGGCTTCATTTTCCCATGTGCCGCCCATGAAAACGCGCAGCCATTCAACGCGATCGTGTATGTCTTTCGGGGTCGAAATTTCCGACACTTCCTCAATGATACTTGCGGTTAGACCAAGACGTGCCTCCAGCGGGCGCGCCGTCTCGCCGCATCTCTGCATCGGGCTGCTGACAATGTGGCTCACGCCCAGAGCGTGAAGTTCTGTTGCAGCAGATTCGGCCTGACGGTGCCCAAGATCGCTCAAACCCGGGTTGGGATGGTTGCCCCAACTCGCGGCAGCTTCCCCATGACGGACGAGATAGAGCATGAATCCTCCAAAGCCAGCGGCTGTTCCGACTTTCAATAATTGTAAGTCCGATCACCCTTGAGGAAGGGAACCGGTGCGAGATGGTTTCAAACCTGCTTCGCGCAAATATCCAACAGACTCAATCATTCACGCAACGATACTCTAAGGTCGCGCCTTGAACTGCAGCGACGTACGAACAGGCAATTCCTTTGCCGGATCTGCAATATGCATTAGAGGTCAGAAGGTGTTTCGCACAAAATAAGGGCAGCAAAGTCCAAAATTCGATCACGCCCTATCAACCTGATGCTAACTCTCATACTGGGTCTCGCTTCCATCGCAGAAGGCGCATACCCGTTGACTACACGAACCAAACGGCTGGGAGATACGGGCCATGAAGAAAATTGAGGCGATCATCAAACCTTTCAAACTGGATGATGTTAAGGAGGCGCTGCAAGAGATTGGTCTGCAAGGAATGACCGTTGTTGAAGCCAAAGGCTTCGGGCGCCAGCGCGGACACACGGAACTCTACCGCGGTGCGGAGTACGTGGTCGACTTCCTGCCCAAGCTTAAGATTGAAATTGTGCTTGCCGACAGTGCGGTAGAAGGCGCAGTCGACGCGATCAAGAAAGCTGCTCATACTGACAAGATCGGTGACGGCAAAATCTTCATTTCTGACATCACTGATGCGGTAAGAATCCGCACGGGCGAAACAGGCGACGCAGCCCTTTAAGGGCTAGGTCGTCGAATACCAAAAACTACAGAAGCTGTTTACTGGAGGGCAAATTCCAATGGCCGATAACCTGTTGAAACTTATGAAGGATGAGGACGTCCAATACGTCGACCTTCGCTTCACCGACCCTCGCGGGAAGATGCAGCACGTTTCTTTTCACAAGAACATGGTCGAAGATGATTTCTTCACCGAAGGTCAGATGTTCGACGGCTCATCCGTCGCTGGCTGGAAAGCCATCAACGAGTCCGATATGGTGCTGATGCCTGACACCAGCACGGCCATGATTGACCCATTCTTCCAGCAAACCACGCTGGCTGTAATGTGTGATATCCTCGACCCGATCACGGGGCAGGCCTACAATCGCGACCCACGCACAACGGCCAAGAAGGCCGAAGCATATGTGAAGTCGAGCGGCGTGGGCGACACGGTATTCTTTGGCCCCGAAGCTGAGTTCTTTGTGTTCGATGATGTTCGCTGGTCTACTGAGCCCCACAAGACCGGATACAGCTTCGACTCGACCGAACTGCCGGTGAACACCGACAAAGAGTACCCGATGGGCAATATGGGCCATCGCCCAGGACCTAAAGGCGGCTATTTCCCTGTTCCGCCGGTCGACTCCGAACAGGACATGCGCTCTGAAATGCTTTCCGTGATGGCCGACATCGGCCTTGATCCTGAGAAGCATCACCACGAAGTGGCGCCAGCACAGCACGAACTGGGGCTGAAATTCTCGACGCTCACCACGATGGCAGATCGTCTTCAGCTTTATAAATACGTAATCCACAATGTGGCAGCGTCTTACGGCAAGACGGCAACCTTCATGCCGAAGCCGATGTTTGCCGACAACGGGTCCGGTATGCACGTCCACCAGTCTATCTGGTCCGGTGGCAAGCCGCTCTTTGCCGGTGACCAATATGCTGGCTTGTCTGAGCAGTGCCTGTATTACATCGGCGGCATCATCAAGCATGCGCGCGCTCTGAATGCCCTCACCAACCCTTCGACGAACAGCTACAAGCGCCTCGTCCCCGGTTACGAAGCCCCCGTCATGCTCGCCTATTCTGCGCGCAACCGGTCTGCCTCAATCCGTATTCCGTTCGGTTCCAATCCGAAAGCAAAGCGTATCGAAACACGCTTCCCGGACCCTACGGCAAACCCGTACCTGGCCTTCGCCGCCCTGCTCATGGCTGGTCTTGATGGTATCGAAAACAAGATCCATCCGGGCGACGCCATGGATAAAGACCTTTACGATCTGCCGCCTGAAGAGGCGAAATCGATCCCGCAAGTGTGCGGCTCACTGCGAGAAGCGCTTGCAGCGCTCGACGCAGACCGTACATTCCTTACCAAGGGCGGCGTGTTCGATGACGACCAGATCGATGCTTATATTGAGCTGAAGATGGAAGAGAACATGCGCTATGAACTCCACCCACATCCGGTGGAATTCGACATGTACTACAAGGTCTAGGGGCCTGTTCTCTCTCTCCTCTAACCCTTGTAGAGGCCGGTATCGCAAGGTACCGGCCTCTTCTTTATCCAGCTTTGGAACCTCACAGAAAACCGAACTACACTCGGCAGAAAAGCCTCGAGCGGCTCCCGAGCGTCGAGGACTGGGCCTCTAACTGCATTTTCTGTTGTGCCAATATTCCGGCCTGAAACCAAAAACGCCCCGACCATTTGGACGGGGCGCTTGAATATTGGATCTGTATTTGAATCAGCCAGCTTCCGGCTGACTCTTCTTGGCGTGGACGTAGAGTGGCTCGGCATTGCCCTCGACCACTTCGCCATTGATAACGACCTCTTCCACACCACGCAGGTTTGGCAGCTCGAACATCGTGTCGAGCAGGATACCTTCCATGATCGAACGCAGTCCGCGTGCACCCGTCTTCCGGGCGATAGCGCGACGAGCAACGGCTGTCAGAGCCTCTGGCGTGAAGTTGAGTTCAACGCTCTCCATGTCGAACAGCTTCTGATACTGTTTCAGCAAAGCATTCTTGGGCTCTGTGAGGATCTTGATCAGCGCAGACTCGTCCAGGTCTTCCAGTGTCGCGATGACTGGCAAACGCCCGATGAACTCCGGGATCAAGCCAAAGCGCTGTAGATCTTCGGGCTCAGTGTTACGAAGGATTTCGCCAACCCCCCGCTCTTCCGATTCCTTCAACGAGGCGCCGAAACCGATGGAGGCACCATCTCCGCGTGACGCAATGATCTTGTCGAGCCCGGCAAAGGCACCACCGCAGATGAACAGGATATTGGTCGTGTCCACTTGCAGGAATTCCTGCTGTGGATGCTTGCGACCGCCCTGAGGTGGTACAGCCGCAACCGTACCTTCCATGATCTTGAGGAGTGCCTGCTGAACTCCCTCACCGGACACGTCGCGCGTGATCGATGGATTGTCAGACTTGCGGGAAATCTTGTCGATTTCATCAATATAGACAATGCCGCGCTGGGCACGTTCGACATTGTAATCAGCCGACTGCAGCAGCTTCAGGACAATGTTCTCAACGTCCTCACCAACATAACCAGCTTCCGTCAGCGTTGTTGCGTCAGCCATCGTAAACGGCACATCCAGGATGCGCGCCAATGTCTGAGCCAACAGTGTCTTGCCGCAGCCGGTTGGCCCGACCAGCAGGATATTGGATTTGGACAGCTCGACGCCGTCTGTTTTTCCAGCATGTGAGAGGCGTTTGTAGTGATTGTGCACGGCAACCGAAAGAATCCGCTTCGCATGCACCTGACCGATGACATAGTCATCCAGCACATCGCAGATTTCCTGCGGTGTCGGGACGCCTTCGCGAGACCGGACCATTGAGGTCTTGTTCTCTTCGCGAATAATGTCCATGCAGAGTTCAACGCATTCATCGCAGATGAACACGGTCGGGCCGGCAATCAGCTTCTTCACTTCATGCTGGCTTTTTCCACAAAACGAACAATAGAGAGTGTTCTTGGAATCGCCTGAGCCATTTTGTTTAGTCATGCCATCCTCAATGCCGGGTAAGGCTTAATTTCGTCTTTAAGACGTCGCGCGTTGTGTACTATTGAAACAATAGGGTTATCAGCCTGCCCTGCAAGAGGCAGGCCGCAATGACGTGGGAGAGGCCCCCTATTTATCATCCTCGGCCGTCCGGCGCTCGAAGACCTTGTCCACAATGCCAAATTCCTTGGCCTCTTCTGCGGTCAGAAACGTATCCCGATCCAGCTTCCGCTCGATCACATCATATTCCTGGCCCGTGTGGCGGACATAGATATTGTTGAGACGGCGTTTCAATTCGATGATTTCTTCGGCGTGGCGCTCAATATCGGTTGCGACACCCTGATATCCACCGGAAGGCTGGTGAAGCATCACGCGCGCATTCGGCAGCGCGATACGCATACCCTTTTCGCCAGCCGCAAGCAGAAGCGACCCCATGGAGGCGGCCTGACCAATACACACCGTGGAAATGGGGCATCGAATATACTGCATCGTGTCATAGATCGCGAGGCCAGAGGAAACATATCCGCCGGGGCTGTTGATATACATTGCGATATCTTTTTTCGGATTTTCCGACTCAAGAAAGAGCAATTGCGAGGTGATCAGGGCAGCCATGCTGTCATCGATGCCGCCCGTAACGAAGATGATCCGCTCTTTCAGCAGGCGCGAGAAGATGTCGAAAGCCCGCTCGCCGCGGCTCGTCTGCTCCACAACCATGGGAACAAGGTTGAGCGCTGTCTGGAAAGAAGTCGTCATGAATTGGGCCTTGATGGTTTCTCAAAGGAATCTTTACTGCACAGAAGTGGCAGAGAGACGTATATTTGTCTACGCGTGCATCACTGCAAGAGGTATTCCGCTGTGGAAACAGTTAGCGGAACGGCCACTCTGATGAACGACTTGGTAGATCGGCGTCCGGATGTTGCATGAAAGCGAGATAATCGGCGTGCACGGTTTCAGCCTGCAGATCACGCAACAGCATATGGTACCCCTTTTCATAATAGACCGTCCGAACATGCGCGGGCAGGAAATTCGCTGATCGCTCAACGCCATGTGGGGGGATGACATAATCGTTCGCACCATAGGAAATCAACACGGGCAAATCGACTGGAAGGTCAGCGATTCTGTCATGAGCTGACTCCATCAGTGAGACGACTCCATAAACCTGATCAATTCGGTTTTCCCGCAACATCAGGGGGTTGGCCCAGGTCTCCCGGAGCATATCGATATTATCGCTTGGTTCGATGCGTACAAAGCGCGCTGGTGGTCGAACGATCCAGCCGGGATTGGTGTGAGCCGACATCCATAGGCTGGCTCGGTAGAGTGGGTTCATCGCGCCCCAACCGCGCAAGCCCGGACCCGATGCGATCAATCGGTCTGCGTCAGGGGGTGTGTCTGAGCCGAACGCCGAAATGGCCACGGCGGCGCCCATGGATATGCCGACAACCGTGATGGTTGCATCGGGATGAGCGCGCCGCGCCACGGCAACAGCCGTGCGGAGATCTTGTCGCATCAATTCCTCATCCGGCCACAGCCCCCTGCCCGGCGAGCGTCCAAAACCCCTCTGATCATAAGCATATGTCACCACGCCATGCTCAGCCCAGTAAGGCGCCGCCATATGGAAGGCATTGGCGAAATCGTTCATGCCATGCACGCCGACAACCACATGTTCTGGCTCGTGGTCAGTCTGCGAAGCCCAGAAGGTTAGACCGAGTTCTGCGCCGTCATGAGAAATGAATGCGTCCCGTTCAGGCAGAAACTGTGGAACGGGGTTGGTAACATTGGCAAGTGCGCCAGCCGTGACGGGATGAACGCACCCCGAGAGCAGGAAGGTCGCGTAAAGAATTATCAGCGCGCCAAAGCCCCACGCACTTCGGCGCGCAATGAGGGCAAGACCTCTCGTTCGAACCAGGGGTTGCGTTCTAGCCAAGACGTGTTTCTCCAACTCGGATGCGGTAATGTGAATATTCGCTCACTTGCATACTCCTTCCAGCATCGAACGGTTTCAGTCAAGCTGGATTTGCGACGTGCGCCCAGGTGCCAAGCCTGCGCATGGGCACCGATGAGCAAGGTCACTTTAGTGTTCGTCAACAGGTCGAGCGTTTGCGTTCGCCAGGTCTGGGCGCAAATCCGCATGGGCGGGCGGTCCCCACCATTTCGGTCATATCCGGGAAAGCAGAAGCCCATTGGCAGGATGGCGACCATTCCGGGATCATAAAAATCTTGCTCAGATATCTGCATCCAGTCGCGAAGCCGCGATCCCGACGGATCTTTGAAGGGCACACCAGAGCGATCAGCCTTGTTGCCTGGTGCCTGACTCGCAATGAGAATGCGCGCACCGGAATGCAGTTGAAGAATCGGGTTCGGCTGGCGATCCATCTGGCCTTCGCACAGACGGCAAGCCCGAATTTTTTCGAGTTGTGTTTTCAAATGGAGAGACATGGCGTTTCATACAGTTTCTAACTGTGTCCTGATTGCAGAAGGCCCGAGCCGATGCCCATATCCCGCATTATTGCCCCCCGTATGCATGATCTCGGAGCCGGTTTTCTGGTCCGAAGAATTCTTCCATTTCACGCCCACAAATCTGTGGGGCCTTTCGTGTTCTTCGATCACTTCGGTCCGACTGAATATCCGCCGGGCTCGACATTTGACGTTCGCCCTCACCCACATATCGGTCTTGCGACCGTCACCTTCCTTTTTGATGGTGCGATCCGACATCGGGATTCACTCGGTACCGACTTGGTGATAGAGCCCGGCGCCGTCAATTGGATGACGGCAGGGCGAGGCATTGTTCATTCGGAGCGCACTCCAGATACTCAGCGCGAGAACGGGCAAAACTTGCACGGCCTTCAGACCTGGGTTGCCCTGCCCAGGGATGAGGAGGACAGCGCGCCCACCTTTGTCCACCATAGTGCCGATACTCTACCGGAGTTCCTAGTGGACAATGTGACTGTCAAAATACTTGCCGGGACTGCATGGGACAAAACATCACCCGTTTCGTTTCCATGGCCGATCATTTACGTCGCTCTCGAAGCAACATCCGAATCCGAAATTGTCCTGCCTGGCGATCTCGCTCTGGAGCGCGCCCTCTATGTGGTGACGGGCGAAGCCAAAGTCGGTGATACGATAATAGGCGTTGGCCGTATGGCTGTGCTTGAACCGAATGTGGATGTGCCGGTTGTTATGGCTCCTGGCACAAAAGCGGTTATCTGCGGCGGCGCACCAATGGAATCACCGCGAAAGATCAACTGGAATTTCGTCTCAAGCGAGCCCGAAAAAATAGCCATAGCCAGGGCGGACTGGACTGCCGCAATGCGGGCTGGAGGCACGGCAAGATTTCCTGCGGTTCCGGGTGATGAGGATGAGTGGATTCCCCTTCCCTCGTGATTCTGGGGCCAGATTTCTGGTGAACCCCTTCCTTGCTGATTGATATCGCTCGTGCCAGATCATGGTCAACAAGAGTCTTTGACGGGGAATACAAAAATGAAGCGACTACTCATTTCGGCATCCGTGCTGACGCTCGCGGCCTGCGGCGCCCAAGAAACCGCGACTGACACACCGACCGTACCGGAGCCTGAAACATCATCGGAATTGTTGATGCCGCTGCCAGATCAGACCAGTGCGGATATTACAGCGGATGACCTCGCAGTTCGCATCAAGACCCTTGCCGACGACACATTCGAAGGCCGCGGTCCGGGGACCGAGGCTGGTGAAGCGTCGGCCGACTGGATTGCGGCTGAGATGCAGCGCATCGGTCTGACGCCTGCGGGAGACGATGGAAGCTTTTTCCAGACTGTCAAAATGGTGAACCAAACGGTCGACACGGGCGCCTCATACTTCAAGCTTACCACACCCGATGGTACGGAGCTGCCGATGACGCCAAAGGAAGACGTCGTTTTCTGGACCAAGCGCCAAAATACCAATGAGCTGAGCTTTGATCCCACCGACGTTGTTTTCGTAGGATATGGCTCTGTCGCTCCGGAATATGAGTGGAACGATTACGCGGATCAGGATTTCACCGGTAAAACCGTCGTCATGCTTGTCAACGACCCCGGATTTGCAACCGGTGACCCAGACCTCTTCAAGGGCAAGTCCATGACCTATTATGGGCGCTGGACATACAAGTTCGAAGAAGCGGCAAGACAAGGCGCGACTGCCGCTATTGTCATTCACGAGACCGAACCAGCCTCATACGGCTGGGACGTTGTGTCTAACTCGTGGAGCGGTGCGCAGTCCGATCTCGTGCGTGCTGATGGCGGTGCCGAGCGTACAATGCTCGAAGGCTGGATTACACGAGACACGGCCGAGTCCATGTTTGCCAGCGCAGGCCTCGATCTGGAGACACTGAAACAACAGGCGAAATCAAAAGACTTCGAACCTGTCGCGCTAGACGGAATAAAGGCGAGTGGAAAGATTTCGCAAGCCATCGAACAGCTTGAAAGCCGGAACGTTGTCGGAAAACTCCCAGGGGCAACCGCGCCGGATGAATACATGCTGTACACAGCACACTGGGACCACCTCGGAAAGAAGTCTGAAGAAAAGACCGGCGCGCCGGGCGAGGATTTCTATCAGGACCAGATATTCAACGGCGCCGTCGACAATGCGACCGGATCTGCCGCGCTTCTCGAGATTGCAGAAGCCATGGCAAGCGAAGAACTCGAGCGGTCGGCCCTTTTCCTGTCTGTGACGCTCGAAGAATCCGGTTTGCTTGGTTCGGCCTATTATGCCGAAAACCCGTTGGTGCCCCATCGCCAAGTCGTTGCGGGTATCAACATGGATGGTGCGCTGCCGATCGGCCGGACCAAGGACATGGTAGTTGTCGGATACGGCGCGTCCGAGCTCGAGGACATGTTGAAAGATGTGCTCGACGAGCAAGGCCGCGTGATCAAGCCGGATGCCAAACCCGAAGCCGGCTATTTCTATCGCTCGGACCATATCTCCCTAGCCAAGAAGGGCGTGCCCATGTTGTACGCCGATGGCGGTCAGGACAAGGTCGATGGTGGTGTGGCTGCAGGCAAGGCAGCCGCGGCGGTCTACACGGCTGAGCGCTATCACAAGCCAATGGATGAGTATTCGGAAGATTGGGATCTGTCCGGCTTTACCGAAGACATCCAGGCGCTTTGCCAGGTTGGCCTACAGATTGCCCAATCTGATGAATGGCCCACATGGTATGCGGGCAACGAGTTCGAATCTGTTCGCAAGAAGAGCCTGGAACAAGACTAAACGATCGTCCCCGCCCTGTTCGGCGGGGACTTTTTCCTGAATGGAATGACCTGACGCATGCTTTCGTATCAACACGGATTTCACGCGGGAAACCGCGCGGACGTAGTCAAGCACGCGGTCTTGCACTCGGTGTGCCGTCACCTGACACAGCGTAATGATCGCATTCTCTATGTGGAAACACATTCAGGTCGAGGACGATACGATCTTGAAGGCCCGCAGGCGCGAAAAGGAGATGAGGCCGGGGACGGCATTCTCTCCATGTTGGAGGGGCAGTCTCCTAAACCGCTTCGATCATGGGTCGAGTTCGTTGAGACGGCTGGTATCAATAGCTACCCCGGCTCTCCCGCTCATGCGCAGACCCTACTGCCTACGGATACTCGCTACGTGTTATTCGAAAAGCATCCAGCTGAATACGAAGCCTTGAATTATGCCATCGGTGATGACGACCGTATTCAGATCAAAAAAGCGGATGGATACGCCAGCGCGCTGAAACTGTCTCCCAGAAGCGGTGAAACCATGGTCTGTCTGGTCGATCCGAGTTACGAAACAAGTCGCGATATTGATGCGTTGGCGCTGTGGACTCCCAAAGCCCTGAAGCGATGGCCAAAGGCAGTGTTGATGCTTTGGCTACCATTGTTTCGTGATGGTCGTGAGAGCGAGTTTGGCGAGTATCTGACGACGCTCGGCGACTGCAAGGTTTACGGGGCGCGCTGGCCGGTCGATGCATTGCAGGAAACGGCCCTCGAAGGCTCCGCCATGGTTGTTTTCAATGGACCGAGGACGGCGGATGCTGAATGTGCCGCTATCGCAACTGCGCTCCAGTCATGGTGGTCAGACAAGCCGTTGGGAGCCTGAACGGCCATGCGATGCGATGTGCTTCTGATAGGCGGCGGACACGCACACATCACAGCGCTTCGCTGGCTCAAGAAACACCCCTGCCCGCACATGAAATTCAAGCTGGTGAACCCACGGGCCTACGCCGTCTATAGTGGCATGGTGCCTGGCTTTGTTGTGGGACATTTTGACCGAAGCGAAGTGGAGGTTGATCTGAACCGCTTATGTGTCGAAGCCGGGGTTGATATTGTCTATGATTCAATCGTTGATTTTGATCCGGTCGGGAAAACTGCGACCGGCGAAACGGGTGCATCCTATTCCTTCACTCAGGCGTCTATCAATGTCGGGATCGTGTCTGCGCCCGTAAGCCTCTCAGAAAAGAAAGGCAACCTGGCCGTAAAGCCGATGTCGCATTTCGTTGAAGCGTGGCAACAGGATTCAGGTAATCTCTCCAAAGGGGTTGCAATCATTGGAGGTGGCCTCGGCGGTGTTGAGCTTGCGCTAGCTGTTCGGCACAAGATGAACGCATGCCGCCTCCCTACATCCACCCCTTTGGCAATCGTGGATCGGTCGGAAATACTTTCATCAAGTACGCCATCATTGAGGCAGGCGCTACGCAAGCGCCTGAACGCGGCTAGCGTAACGATTATTGAAAACGCACAAGTGCGCGCGCATGAGAATGGCTGCCTGATGTTGGATTCTGGACAGTCCCTGACTGCACAACTGGTTTTATGGACTACTGGTGCCCGCGCGCCTGGCTGGCTGGAAGAATCAGGACTTGAGACGAGTGGCGGATTTCCAGTCATAAATTCATGCCTGCAGTCGATCTCACATCCAGACATTTTCATTTCAGGCGATGTGGCTTCTCTTCAAAAGGGTCACATACCCAAAGCAGGCGTGTATGCCGTGCGGCAAGGACCCGTCCTCATGCAGAATCTGATCGCGAAGCTGAGCGGCGCGCCTTTACAGAATTATGATCCGCAGAAGGATTACCTCAAACTTGTCAGCCTTGGGGCGCGTGCCGCAATAGCTGAAAAATGGGGTCACACAATTCAGTTTCCAGGTCTGTGGGGGCTCAAGACCCTGATCGACCGATCATTTGTTCAGGACTGAAGCGAGATGGATCCTGCAGACCGTGCTGCCGCCTCATCCAGAATGACGCCTGCCGCAATTTCGCTAGCATCCCTATCGCCTTCTTTCATCCGATCAAGCGCAGTTCGTTGCCGATCTAACTGTGCTGACAGTTTATCTGGATCAGTCAACCAATCCTGCGCCGCGGCAGCGATAAGGTCAGACTTAAGCCGGGTCTGAACAAATTCCGGCACGACTTCCTGATCATCGCTCACAATGTTGAGCAATGTAATATGGGTTTTACTGTAAAGCAGGCCGCGCGCCAACGCCCATGTGATCCATCCCGTCTTATACGCCACGATCATGGGCGTGTCCTGCATGGCAAGTTCCGTGGTCACTGTTCCAGAGCAAGCAAGCGCCAGATCTGCCGCTGCCATTGCGTCATATCGTGCGCCGGGATCGCTCGAGACAATCGACCATGACTCGATGGCAGGAAATTCCTCTCGGAATTGGGTGGCGACGTTGGACGCCGGCATGAAGACGATGTTGCGATCTGGGGCGTTCGATTTCAGCGCTTTGGCTGCGCTCACCAGTTCGGGAGCGACGCGCTTGATTTCGCTGGGTCTACTACCGGGCAACACAAGAACAAGTTGGGCGTCCTCGGATATATTCCGGCCCGCGCGAAAGCCGGATCCATTGCCTTGAACATGACGGGAAATGGCAGGATTGCCTATCACTGTGGTTTTCAGCCCGAAGGGCTCGTAAAATGGAACCTCGAGATCATGAATGCACAAAAGATGGTCGACCACAGAAGCCAGAGTCTTCGCCCGACCGGGCCGGGTCGCCCAGACTTGCGGTCCCACCAGCTTTACCAGCCGAATATCCGGTGCGCGCAACCGGACACGTTGAGCAACCCTCAGCATGAACCCCCAGGAGTCGACAAGAACAACAACGTCTGGGTCATCCGCGATGATGGCGTCGGCTGCTGAATCGGCGAGTCGAACAACATCGCCATACGCTCTGAGACCTTCGACGAATCCAAGGATCGACAGTGGACTGATATCAATTGCCGATTCAATTCCGACGGATGCCAGTTCACTGCCACCTATGCCGGAAATATGAACGTCCGGATCTCGACTGCGGATATCTTCAACAACTTCCCTCGCCAACAAGTCGCCAGATGTTTCGGCAGCGACCATATATATGCGCGGCGCGCTCACCGCCCTGTCTCTGGAGCAAAACCATAGATGAATATGCCGAGTTCCTCAGCGCGCTCGATCATCTTGCGGCGGTTGAGCAGCAGAGCGCCTCCCGCTTCTATTGCGAGGCCAGCGAGCCCTGCAGCGGCAACCTTCTCCACCGTCGAGACACCCGTGGTAGGCAGATCGATCCGGAGTTCCTGCGCGGGCTTTGGCCGTTTGACGAGAACGCCTTTCCGGCTCAAGGCTGACCCTCGGATTTCCTCTGGCAGAGCCGCGCAGCGATCCAGCATCGCATCAGTACCTTCCTGGGCTTCAACAGCCAAAACAAGCCCGTTGCAGACGACCGATCCCTGTCCGATATCAAGCGCACCCGTCGCAGACGCGACACGCGCAGCATGTTCTATGTCAAGAAATTCTTCTTCAGTCGGCTGATGACCTGCGATGACCCCCTCCGGCGCCAGCAATTGCTTATGCGCCTCGTGGCTGCCGAGAACTTTGAAGCCCTGCTTCTCGAACTCATTCACCAAGACACGCAGCAACGCATCGTCGCCCTTCTTGGCGGCAGACAACACTTTAGGGAGAAGGGTCACGCCTTTCACATCCAGTTTCAGATTGCTGAAATCTGGACGTTTGACGATGCCGGCAAATACAACTTCCTCACACCCCGCAGATTTCAGCTTTTTCAGTATTCCACCGACTTCACCCAGACCTATGGCTTCCCCCGGAAACCTGGCCAGTGCCGGATCATCAAAGCCCTTCAGGCGGAGCACATAGGCACCCTGCCCTTCCTCAATGGCATTCTCTGCGATGGCAACTGGTAGGTCGCCCAGTCCTGCGATGATACCGAGTGGAGCCATTACATCATCAACCTGGTTTGCAGATGGGGCGGTCGCCCTCACGGATGAATGTGATGATCTCCATGGCCAGCGGATTCTCCGCATAATCCTGCGACGCCTGTTCCAGCCGATCCTTGAACAGGCCATCTCCAAGAAAGATGGCTTTGTAAGCGGCGCGAATGTCCCGGATATCTGCTTTCGAGAAGCCTCGGCGCTTGAGACCGACCATGTTCAGGCCCGACAGTTTGGCGTGATTGCCGACGACCGATCCAAACGGAATTACGTCTTCCACAACAATCGCTCCCCCGCCGACGAAAGCATTCCGTCCGATGCGAGAGAATTGGTGAACGGCGGCAAGACCGCCGAACCACACATTGTCCCCGACTGTGATGTGGCCAGCCAGAGAAACATTATTTGCCATGACGACGTTATTACCAATGTGGTTGTCGTGGGCGATGTGCGCCCCGATCATGACAAAGCAATTGTTCCCGATTGTTGTAAGGCCGCCAAATTTGGGCATGCCGGAATGGGCGGTTGCATACTCACGAAAGACGCAGTTCTCACCGATAACCAGTCGAGAGTCCGGTGTCGATTCAAACCCTATAACTTGAGGCACACCACCCAATACCGCATGCGGGTGCAGGACACACCCCTCCCCCAGTTCTGTGTGACCGGTCACGACAGAATGCGTCATCAGGACGGAATTAGCCCCAATGCGTGCGTGTGGACCAATATGACAGAATGGCCCGACAACGACACCATCACCGAGAGCGGCTCCGTCCTCAATGTAGGCAGTGGGATGAATTTGTGTGGACATGAGTTTCCAAAAGCTGCTGGGACGCGCTGACTAACCCTTTTTCTTCGGGTTTGCGTTCTTCTGCAACCACGCGATCTCGCGCATCCATTGGCGGAGAGGTTTGGCAGGTGTTCCGCCCCATGTTTCGCCGTCTTCGATATTTCTGAACAAACCCGAAGAGGCCGCCAGAGATACACCCTCGCCGACTTTCACATGATCCGCGATTCCAACGCGTCCACCAAGCATCGTGCCATCACCGATCTGAACCGATCCTGAAATACCACCGAATGCCGCCATGAGAACCGAGCGACCAAGCACCACATTGTGAGCGATCTGGCACAGATTATCGATCCGTGTTCGTTCCCCGAGAATTGTGTCGTCAAAGGCCCCCCGATCGACACAGGAATTGGCCCCTATGGTGACATGATCCTGTAGGACGACGCGGCCATAATGTGGAGCATCCTCCGCCCCGCTGGGACCGGGCATGACGCCGAACCCTGCCTCGCCTATGCGGGCACCGGACAGTAGTCTCACATGATCCCCTATAAGCGCGCAGAATACGGTCGCGGCCGGGCCGATAACGCAATTGCGGCCAATCTGGACGCCTGGACCAATAACAGCATTCGCCCCGATGAATGTGCCGGCACCGATCACGGCGCCAGGTGCGATGGCAGCACCCGGTGCGATCCTGACGCTCTCGTCTATCGTGGCATCGGGCGAAATGGCAGACTCACCATGCCAATCCAAATGACGTGGACGAAACAGTTTTACCGCAGCTGTTCCGTGAACATGGCGGGGAAACTTTGAAACGATATAGGGTATGCCGTCGGGAATGCGGGCCACATTGGCATCATTTACGACAAGGGCTGAGATGTCGGGATTGATCTCGATAGCAGACTTTCCGTCTCCATCGAGAAATCCAAGGTCTCCCCGGCGGCCGTTCGCAGCCGAGGAGATACCTGTCAGTTCCAGATCTTCATCTCCGAAGAGACCGGATCCGGTCTGTTTGGCCAGTTCGCCAAGAGAAAGAGATCCAAATGGCGCGAAAAATCGAACGTCTACTGGCACGGATGTCTCAGTTTACTGCGCTGGCTGGTCAGGGATGCGCTTGCGGACGACCGAAAGTGTAGGCGTCGTAGCGTCCAACTTGCTGATGACCAGTGCGGAGACATCAACAGAATCCACGCCATAGATCAGAGCGCTCTTGGACAGCACGATCTGGGCATTTTTTTCACTCACGACCTGCAGGAGAACGGGCTCAAGCGCCTTGTTGAAATCGATAAGAGCCTGACGCTCGGTCAGCTGAAACTCGCTGGCAGCTTTTTGGCGGGCCTTGCCGAAATCACCGGCCTTCTTGTCGTATGCATTCAGGCGGGCAACCATTGCTGCGTCACCGGCAATCTGCTCGCGTGTCTTACCTTGAAGTTCAGTATTCAGCGCCTTGCCTTCAGCCTCAAGCGACGTCTTGGTTGGTGTCAGCTCGGTATTGATCTGAGATTCGATGCTTTGAAGCTTGGCCTGAATGTCTTTGCCAGCTTTGCTGTCGCGCAGGATTTTTGCCTCATCGATCGTAATGACCGTGGTGCCCTGAGCGAAAGATGCCGGCGCAACCAAGGCAATTGCGGCGAGTGACGCCACCATGGCGAAAATGAAGTTCTTGAGTCGGGACATTCTAGTCTCCTGTCTTTCAGCTTGAAATTAGAATCTTGTTGAGGTCGAGAACCGGAACGTTTCCGTCCGGTCATAGTCTTCCCGTTTGAGAATTTGAGAGAAATCGAACCGAATCGGACCAAACGGAGAGTCCCAGAAAACACTTAGACCGGCAGACGCCCGCATGGATGCAGCCGTCTTGGTGAGCCGGACTGCTGGCAGGCCGGTCGACTGATCGGTGAAGTAGATTGTGGGACCGACGTCAGGCCCACGAAGAGAGCCCAAGGCACCCGCCTCTGCGAATAGCGCGCTCTTGATACCGTATTCTTCAGGCAGGAAGCTCGGCAGGCTGAGTTCGAATGTGCTTTGATAATAGACATTACCGCCTTGCGAATTGAGGCGGCGAGTCTGAACAACTTCCCCAGTTTCAGGATCGACTACGCGGACGATCTCTCGCGGGCCGATGCCTGCGACGTCAAACCCGCGGAACGTGCTGCCACCCCGGAAGAAACGGTTGTTGATCCTCACGCCCTGGCCGTCTTCCAATGGGAAAACATACCCTCCGGAAACACGAAGGCTCGCAATTATATCGCGCCAGATGCCACGATACATGGTCGCGGTAGACTCAGTCCGCAAATACTTCACATCACCGCCAATACCGGCAAGGTCCTGGCTGAATCGGAAATCAAAGCCGCGCGACGGCCTTATCGGATCGTTGGTGCGGTCCCAGTAGAAATTATATCCGAGGATCGAGGACAGATCACTGCGTTCTGCCCGACAGATCGGATCTCTCAAGACGTAATCGCGCGAACATTGGTCAACAACGCGTTGGCCCGCACCGGCATCGCCTGGTTCGACGAGCCGATAGGTGTCGTCTGTGAGATCTTCTGGGGTGTCGGCCCCTGTGATCTGGACGCGGTCGGTAACAAAGAATCCGTCTTCGTCGATGATGTAATTACGGTCGAGAACGTTCACTTCATCGGTTTGCAATCTGTAGCTAAGGCCAAGCTGCATGCGTTCCGTAAGTGGGAAACCGAGGCGTACGCCCGCACCAATCGTATCGCTGGTGAAGCCCGAATAATCTTCATAGTCCTGGCGAGTAGCGTAGGCGTCAATACCGCCGGAAAGATTGCGATCAAACAGTCTTGGCTCAGTGAACCGGAAATCCAGAATTTGCTGACGGCTCGAAGCGGACACGCGAGCAACAACCGACTGACCGCGCCCCCTTAGATTGCGCTGTGACGCGCTGACGTCGAGCAGATAGGCATCCACGGATGAAAAGCCGGCCGCGAAGGACAGTTCGCCGGTTGGTTGTTCCTCGACCTTGATATCCACAATGGTCCGGTCCGGATCTTCCGACGGGGTCTCAACCACTTCGACATTCTTGAAGTAACCCAGAGCTCGGACGCGGTTCTTGGAACGATCAAGAAGGATGCGGTTGAACGCATCGCCTTCTGAAATTCGGAGTTCCCGACGAATGACCCGATCAAGTGTCTGCGTGTTGCCGACAATATTGATTCGATCGATGTAAACCCGAGGACCTTCATCCACAGCGAAGGTGACATCAATCAGACCCGTCTCGGGATTCACGTCCAACTGTGGACGAACATCAACAAAGGCGTAACCAGCAATACCCGCTGCGTAAGTCAGCGAGTCGATCGTGTCTTCAATCGAGTCGCCCCGGAAGAGCGTGTCGGATTGAATTGGCACAGCACGTTTCAGTGCCTCAGCATTAAGTTTCTCGAGCGCCGTCTCGACTTTGACCTCGCCGAAAAAATACTGGCGTCCCTCATCCACCGTCATGGTGATGTAGAAGTCCTTCTGGTCCGGCGTCAGTTCCGCCACAGCGGATGTCACGCGGAAATCGTAATAGCCATTGTTCTGATAGAACTGGCGCAAGAGGTCGCGGTCATATTCGAGGCGGCCCGGATCGTAATTATCATTCGAGCTGAAGAAGCGCCACAGACGTGATTGACGCGTGACGATCTCGCTGCGAAGGCGCGAGTCCGAGTAAGCCTGATTGCCAAGGAAGTTGATCGACCGGACACCGGTGACAGGCCCTTCGGTGATCTCGAAAATCAGATCAACACGATTTTGTTCCAGCGGTTTGTATTGCGGTTCGACTTTGGCGGCAAATCGACCGGACTGGCGGTATAGTTCGAGGATACGTTGAACATCAGATTGCACGCGAGCAGCAGTGAAGATGCCGCGAGGTGCCGCCTGGATGTCTTCTTTGAGCTTGTCATCATCTAGCGCGCTGTTTCCTTCAAAAACCACGCGGTTGATGATCGGGTTCTCAACCACACGAACGACCAGATTATCATCCACACGGTCAATCGACACGTCCGCAAACAGGTTGGTGGCAAACAGTGTCTTCAGGGATAGGTCAATGCGGTCAGGATCAAAGGAGTCGCCAGGCTCTACAAGCAGGTAGGATTGAACCGTACGCGCCTCGATACGCTGATTACCCTCGACAATGACGGAGCGGATGGTGCCGCCATAGCGACTATCTTCCTGTGCATCGGCAGTGCCCATGGGAACAAGCGCTGTGTTCACAGCCAGAACGCTGCTCGCCATCATGGTTGCTGCAAGAAACTTACGCATCGTCGACACACTCTCTGGTTAATTTCGGCATGCGGATCAGCCGCCTCTTGCTCCGAACAAGCCGGTCTCGATGATATCACCCCAAGTGATCACCACGACCATTCCCAATAACAGGATCAACCCGAATGTCAGGGCCACCTCCTGCACTTTTTGCGGCATTTCCCTGCCCGCAATGGCTTCATATGCATTAAATACAAGGTGTCCGCCATCCAATACCGGCAGCGGAAGAAGGTTGAAAAAGCCGACTCCTACTGAGATCGCGGCGCAAATGCTTGCCAGCATCCAGAACAGACGTTCGAGTTTCTGACCGGTCGTCGCCTGCTCCTGTTCCCAAACCTTGTTAACCACGCGGCGGGAAATATCTCCGATTCCCACAGGCCCCGTCATGGCGTGCATCGACATTTTTCCGGTAACGATTCGCGTAAGCATCGTCACTGTCCGATCGATCGTCGCGCCGGTTTCGAGAACGCCCTGCCCCAAGGCCTCTACCGGATTGTAGTAGATGTGTTCCCCATACGAGATCGGGGCGATACTCACGCCAATCGTGGCCTGGGGGACTTGCTGCCCGAAATCGTTTTCACGGACAATTTCATCAGGGGTAACGACCAAGGCTTTCTCGGAATCGCCGCGCTGAACAACGAAATCGATTGGTTCATTCGGGTTCAGGATGATCGCCATCAAGACTTCGGACGTATCGCTAACCGACTTGCCATTCACTGACATGACAACGTCGCCGGATTCCATTCCAGCTTCAGCAGCCGCGCCATCTGGCACTACTGCGGCAATGCCGACCTTCATGACCGGACGACCGTGAACGCCCAATATCAGAGCGAATATGAGGGTTGAAAGGATGAAGTTGGCAAATGGTCCTGCGAGACTGACGAGCGAACGTTGACCGACCCCGAGCTCTGGATATGCCCTACCACTCGGTCCCTGCTCTATCTTGCCGACATCGCCCGCCATCTGGCTCTCACCCACAAATTTCACAAAGCCACCGAGCGGAATCCAGTTCACGCGCCAGCGCGTGCCGTGCTTGTCAGTGCGCTCAAAAATCGGCTTTCCAAATCCCACCGAGAAAGACTCCACGGCAGCACCAAACCATCGCCCCACGATGTAGTGGCCGTACTCGTGAACGATAACCACGATGCCCATCATGAAAATCAGGCAAAATAGAAACAAGGGTCCCTGGCTGAGAAAATCACCCAAAACGTTATCCTCCCGTACGACGCTGGGTCTTCTCTAGTACATCGCGCGCCATTTCTCGACTGAAACGGTCCAGCAAGGCAATCTCCTCCAGAGTATCGCAGGCGATTCCGTGCATATTTCCCGAAAAATAGCGATTCAACGTCTCTTCCACGATCCAGCTTATGTCCAGAAACCCGCAATGGCCCGCAATAAATGCAGAAACAGCCGATTCATTAGCGCAATTTAATACGGTCGTTGCCTGAACACCGTGTGCATATGCCTGACGCGCCAGCCGAATGGCCGGGAAGCGCGTTTCATCAACATTTTCAAAGTCCAGCCGACCCAAGCTGGCGAGGTCCAGGCGGTCCACGACGGTTGGAACCCTGTCCGGCCAGCCCAGCGCGTAGGAGATCGGCGTTTTCATGTCTGGCGCACCAAGCTGCGCGATGACTGAGCCATCGGTAAAGTGCGCCATGCCGTGAATGATCGATTGAGGATGGACGATCACATCCAAGCGCTCCCCTTCGACATCGAAAAGAAATCCCGCCTCGATGAACTCAAGCGCTTTATTCATGAGGGTCGCACTGTCGATGGAGTTCTTGACGCCCATGCTCCAGTTCGGGTGGGCGGCCGCTTGCTTGGGGCTCGCCATGCGCATCTGATCCAGAGACGACGTGAGGAACGGCCCGCCGGATGCCGTGATTGTCAACTTTTCCAGAGAGCGACCATCGCCAAGACATTGAAAAATGGCTGAATGCTCAGAATCTACTGGCAGTATCGAGACGCCCCTGCGTCGCGCCTCGCTCAGAATGAGCTTGCCACCGCACACAATGCTTTCCTTGTTTGCGATCGCGACATCATTTCCCGCACGTATGGCAGATATCGTGGATTTGAGGCCAGCTGCCCCAACAATCGCCGCCAACATGCGCTCCACCGGGCGCGCTGCTGCTTCTGCGATCGCTGTTTCGCCTGCCGCCGCTTCGATATCAGTTCCAGCCAGCAAAGTTTTCAGGGTCGGCAGCTGGGACTCATCAGAAATCACCGCGATTTCAGCATTGAACGCGATAGCTTGCGCAGCGAGACCTTCTGCATCCGAGCCGGCCGCAAGCGCTACGATCTGAAATGTCTGCTCTGCATTGGCGTTGGCGTGACGGACGACATCCAACGCAGACTTTCCGATTGATCCCGTTGATCCCATGATGCTGATACGGCGGGTGGCCATCAGTACAGACCCAGTGCGGTCGAGAGTGACGGAAAGCTCCACAACAGAAGTGAACCAACGATTCCGACGGCGCCGAGGCCATCGACCCTGTCAAGAACACCCCCATGCCCGGGGAGCAGGTTGCTCGAGTCCTTCACCTTGAACCGGCGCTTGAGGCCACTTTCAAGCAGATCTCCGAGCTGTGCGGTAAATGACAGGCTGGCGCCCAAAAGCACCCACAAGATCAGACTGGAGTTCTGCAAATCCGCCGCAGCAATACCGCACACAGCCGTGAATAGGAGCGCGCCCGTTGCTCCACTCCAAGTCTTGTTCGGACTTTCCTGAGGCAACAGGCGCGGCCCACCCAAACCCCGCCCGACAAAATACGCCGCAGCGTCGGATGCCCAGACGAAGGACATGAAATACAATGCAACAGTGCGGCCATCCCAGGGTCCTTCGCGCAAGAACCAGAGACCAGCCGCCATGGCAGTAACATAGAACCAACCAAGCATAGCAGCGGATCGTATCCGCAAACCGCCCGCATTGGATGCAAACGAAAGCGCCAACCCGAAACAACCCAGGAAGACGTGAAGCCAGGTCAAATCCATAGGAAGGCTGAGGCAGAATAGTGCGGCGGCAAAGCTCAGAAGCCAGCCGCGAGGATGCCCGCTCATTCCAGCCCATTCCCAAGCCATGATACCGCCGAAAAGCGCACAAGCAGCCGCCAACCACCATCCGCCTGACCATACGACGAACAAGCCGGCAGGAATAAGGAGTGCTGCCGTCAGCAAGCGGAGTCCAAGCTGGGAAAAGCGGCTCTCGGGCGGGGTCCAGTCGCCCATTATGCGCTCCCCTTCGAAACAGCGCCAAAGCGGCGCTCCCTTTCGCTATAGATCGCAACCGCCTTCTCCAGAAAGGAACGATCGAAGTCTGGCCATAACACGTCGAAGAACACGAGTTCGCTATAAGCGGCTTGCCACAACAGGAAGTTGCTCAAGCGGTATTCCCCACTCGTTCGGATGAGAAGATCTGGATCCGGCATATCGACCGTATCGAGATAGGAAGCGAAGATGTCTTCAGTCACATTCTCAGACGCCAACTTGCCGCTCTCGACATCCGCGGCCAGTCTGCGCGAAGCGCGCGCAATCTCCTCGCGCCCCCCATAGTTGAACGCGATGTTCAAATAGAAATCAGCATTGTCCGCAGTTTCACGTTCCGCCCTCTCGACCAATCCAGCTATGTCATCCGGCAGACCCTGGCGCCTGCCGATAACTCTTATCTTCACGCCTTCCTTTTTGAGCCTTCCGAGATCTTTCTTAATGAAAGTTTTCAGGAGCCCAAACAGGGCGTTGACCTCGGATGCGGGCCGACGCCAATTCTCAGTCGAAAAGGAATAAACTGTCAGGTATCGAACACCAATCTGGCCAGCCGCCTCAACAGTGCGTCGAAGTGCTTCGACTCCTCGCTCATGCCCTGCAGCTCGTGGCAATCCACGAGCGTTAGCCCACCGACCATTCCCATCCATGATGATGGCAATGTGAGCGGGTACGCGAGATGCGCCCGCATGCGAGTCGGACGGCGCAGAGGCGTCGTCGGTCGACATCAGACCTGCATTATCTCCGCTTCTTTGGTTTTCAGTGCGTCGTCAACCTTGCTGACATAGAGGTCTGTCAACTTCTGGACTTCTTCAGACAGCGTACGGTGGCGATCTTCGCTGATATCACCATCCTTTTCCATCTTCTTGAGCGTGTCCATGCCATCCCGGCGAATATTGCGGACGGATACCCGTGCTGCTTCAGCATATTTGCCAGCAACTTTTTGGAGTTCAACACGGCGTTCTTCATTCAGCGGCGGGATCGGAATGCGCAAATTCTGGCCGTCCGTAACAGGGTTCAGGCCCAAGCCGGAATCCCGGATCGCCCGCTCAGTCGCACCAACGACAGTCTTGTCCCAAACATTGACCGACAACATGCGGTTGTCAGACACGGTGACCGACGCGACCTGGTTCAACGGCACCGTTGAACCATAGGCTGGGACCATAACCGCATCTAGCAGGTTCACCGAGGCCCGGCCCGTCCGCAGACCGCTGAATTCAGTGGAGAGAGACGCCAGGGCGCCTTCCATCCGGCGCTCAAGATCCTTCTTGTCATAGCTCATGACACTTACGCTCCATGATTGTTGATTGTTGTCGATGTGCCCTTCCCATGAAGGACTTTGAGGAGAGACCCCTCTTCCTTAAGCGAGAAGACCACGATCGGGATGTTGTTGTCGCGCATAAGACTCACCGCAGAGGGGTCCATCACGCGCAAATCCTTGGCCAGCAATTCCTGATAGCCAACCTCGTCGTAGCGCGTCGCATTTGCGTCGATTTTGGGATCCGCTGTGTATACGCCGTCGACTTGCGTTCCCTTGAGCAGGGCATCGCAGTTCATTTCGATCGCCCGCAGCGCAGCCCCGGTATCTGTCGTGAAGAATGGGTTTCCAATGCCGGCCGCAAAGATCACAACGCGGCCTTTTTCCATGTGTCGCTGGGCCCGGCGGCGAATATAGGGCTCGCAAATCGACTCCATTCGGATTGCCGATTGCACGCGCGTCGGGACGCCAATGCTCTCAAGCACGCTTTGCATGGCGAGAGCATTCATGATCGTGGCCAGCATGCCCATGGAATCGGCCTGTGCACGCTCCATGCCCTTGGCCGCGCCCGCGACGCCGCGAAAAATGTTTCCGCCGCCAATGACGAGGCAGACTTCCGCGCCAGTGTCCTGAGCTTGCTTGATTGCATGTGCGAATTTCTCGCACGTCGGAATATCAATTCCGAATTGTCCGGGGCCCATCAGCGCCTCTCCGGAGAGCTTCAACAACACCCGTTTGTATTTCAAGGGGCTGGAGTCGGACTCTTCGGTCTGCATGGGCGGTGTCTCCGGTATTATCGGCCTTATAGGCTCCTAAAAGATTCCCGGCCGCCTGTCATGGGCGACCGGGATGTTCAAAGCCCTTTGCGGGCCGAAAGGCAAGCGTGATCAGCTGCCTTTTGTCATGGATGCAACTTCGTCGGCGAAGTTGTCTTCTTCTTTCTCGATGCCCTCACCCAGCTTGAAGTGCACGAAGCCTTTCAGCGTTGCGCCCTGCTCCTCGAGGAATTTACCAACCGTCTGGTCAGGGTTCATCACAAATGGCTGCTCTACAAGAACAACTTCTTTGTAGAACTTCTGCATCCGGCCAACGATCATCTTCTCGATGACATTGTCAGGCTTGCCGCTTTCGCGAGCCTGCTCGGTAAGTACGCGCTTTTCAGCCTCAACAATCGCCGGATCCAGCTCATCAGTGGTGGCGGAAGCAGGCGACGTTGCCGCGATATGCATCGCAACCTTGCGGCCAATTTCTTCCAGATCGCCAGAACCGTCGAGGGCGACAAGCACACCGACTTTGCCCATTCCGGCCGTTTCAGCATTGTGGATATAGGAAGCCACCTTGCCGTCCGCCGTCAGCTTCGCACTGCGACGCAGGGTCATGTTCTCGCCAACGGTCGCAATCAGGCGTTTGATCAGGTCATCCACAGAACCTTCGCCATCCGGCGCTGGAGCAGAAGATAGCCCCTCGACGGACCCGTCCGTTTCGAGTGCAGCTTTGGTGATTCCAGCCAGCGCCGCCTGGAATTTCTCATTCCGGGCGACAAAGTCGGTTTCAGCGTTCAATTCCACAATTGCGCCGGTCTTGCCGTCGTCCGAGACTTGGACTGAAACGAGACCATCAGCGGCGGTGCGTCCAGATTTCTTGGCTGCTTTCGAGAGGCCTTTCGCGCGCAGCCAATCGGTGGCCGCGGCTTCATCGCCATTGTTTTCGACGAGCGCCTTTTTGGCATCCATCATGCCTGCGCCAGTCTTCTCGCGCAGTGCTTTAACAAGCGCAGCGGTAATCTCAGCCATTGCTGTATTCCTTCAGTTTGGTCTTCAGGTCAGACGCCTGTTCCTAGGCGCCTGTTGTATCTTCGGCGGTTTCGCCTTCTGCGGCCACAGCCACGTCAGCTTCAGCCATGGCGTCGATATCTTCTAGCTCACCAAGGTCAACACCAAGGCCAGCCGTCGACTCTGCCAGGCCGTCCAGTACGGCATCCGCGAACAGGTTGCAGTAAAGGGAAATGGCGCGCGCAGCATCGTCATTACCAGGAAAGCCATAATCGGCGTCAGCCGGGTCACAATTTGTATCAAGCACGGCGACGACCGGAATTCCCAGCTTGCGAGCTTCCTGGACAGCAATCGCTTCCTTGTTCGTATCGATCACGATCATAGCAGCCGGCAGGCCGCCCATGTCTGCGATACCGCCAAGAGAGAGCTGAAGCTTGTCACGGCGACGCTCAAGGTCGAGCAATTCTTTCTTGGTGAGGCCTTGGCCGCTGTCACCGCTTTCAAACATCGCGTTCAGCTCTTTGAGCTGCTTGATGGAATTCGAAACAGTGGACCAGTTGGTCAGCGTGCCGCCGAGCCAGCGATGGTTCATGTAATACTGAGCGCAACGGCCAGCAGCTTCGGCAATCGGCTCCTGGGCCTGACGCTTGGTGCCCACGAACAGGACCCGACCACCTTTTGCGACCGTGTCGCGCACAAAGACCAGGGCCTGGTGCAGCGAAGGGACGGTCTGAGACAGGTCCATGATGTGGATTCCCGAACGATCACCGTAGATATACGGCTTCATGCGAGGATTCCAGCGGTGGGTTTGGTGACCGAAGTGAACGCCAGCTTCGAGCAGCTGACGCATGTTGAAGTCAGGTAGGGCCATAGATTTTCTCCATCCGGTTGGCCGTCACGAGTGGAACGTTGGACCCCTATGGCCCGTCGCACCGGATGCACCCGTGAACTGGTTTCTGATGTGGCGGCTTATACAGAAAATGCCGATGCCTGCAAGAGTTCTGGCGCGGCTTTTGTCAGGCAGCCTTGAGGGGCTCGACGCGCTCCACGCCGGGCGCTTCTTTCAGGGCCCGCTGTGCACTCAGGCCAATCGTGTAAGTTGCCGGCAGCTTCATGGTGACAACCCGGCCGTCTTCCAGTGGCATTTCGATCAGGAGTTCGCCCTGTTCAAGGTCCTGAAGCTTTGCAAGATGGCCAACCACTCCCGCCAGATCGCCAACATATGCGCCAACAGCGAGCCGAATCTTGAGCGCCCCCATCGCCTTCGACAATCTGGCTGCTTCAAGCTTCAGTACCCGTTCAGCGTTCAGTTTGATTTCTTCGGCGTTTCGTTTCACCCCAACGGTGATCGCCACCGCATTGCCGACCTGAAGCAGATCGTAATTTTGGGACAAGGTTTCCGGGAAAACCATCATCTCGACTTCGCCAGATGGGTCGGAAAGCGTCAGGAACGCAAACTTGCCGCCATTGCGCGCAGGTTTATCGCTACGCGCGCGGACGACGCCGATCATCTCGAGCGGCTTGCCGTCCGAGGCACGATCCTGCACCTCCATGGCCAGGGTCACGCGTTCGCGGTCCAATCCCTCAAGCACGTCATCCAGGGGATGGCCAGAGAAGTAGAACCCGATCGACTTGAACTCCTGATCCAGTTTCTGTTGACCATTCCAGGCCCTGGTTTTCGGCAGCACCGGCCTTAGTGCAGGTTCGGCCTCGGCAAACAGACCGCCCTGCCCGCCTTGTCGGTCCTGGGCTGCACTAACCGCCAAATTTGCCAGCAGCGGCGCTGACTCCAGCATTCTGGCGCGGTTCGGCTCCATGCCATCGAATGCGCCGGCCTTGGAAAGCGATTCAAACGCTTTCTTGTTCACATGTTTCGGATCGACGCGTTCAGCGAAGTCGTAGAGATCCGCAAAGCGACCATCCTTGTCCCGTATCTCGACGACATGTTTCATGGCCTCAAGCCCGACGCCCTTCAGTGCGCCGAGCGCATATACGACCGCGCCATCACGCACATCGAAGTCTGCCGAAGAAGTGTTTACATCAGGAGCCAGAACCGGAATTTTCAGTCGCTTGGCTTCCTGGAAGAAGGCCGCGAGCTTGTCAGTGTTGCCGATATCAAGACTCATCGAAGCGGCGAGAAATTCGACAGGGAAATGCCGCTTCAGGTAGCCCGTATGGTAACCGATCAACGCATAGGCCGCCGCGTGAGATTTGTTGAAACCGTAGCCGGCGAACTTCTCCATCGTATCGAAGATGTCGTTGGCGAGCTTCTCTTCCATGCCCTTTTGCTCAGCCGCACCTTCGACAAAACGCTTCCGCTGGGCGATCATCTCCTCGACTTTCTTCTTACCCATGGCGCGACGCAGAAGGTCGGCTTCGCCGAGGGAGTAGCCAGCGATCTCTTGCGCCATCCGCATGACCTGCTCCTGATAAACAGGCACGCCATAGGTGGCCTCAAGGACAGGTTTCAGGTCCGGATGCTGATAGACAACGGAGGACGGGTCTTCCTTGCCCTGGACATAAACCGGAATGTTTTCCATCGGACCGGGGCGGTAGAGTGAGATGATGGCGATGACGTCCTCAAGATTGTGCGGACGCACCTTCTTGAGCGTATCCCGCATCCCGGCGCCTTCGAGCTGAAACACGCCCAGCGTCTCGCCGCTTGCCATGAGGTCGTATGTGGCCTGATCATCCAGGCTTTGCCATTCCGGCCCGACATCCCGGCCGTCCCGTCGGATCAGCTTGAGCGCCCGGTCGATCACGGTCAGGGTTTTCAGTCCGAGGAAGTCAAACTTCACCAGCCCCGCCATTTCAGCGTACTTCATGTTGAACTGGGTTGCCGGAAGATCCGCCCTCGGATCATTGTAGAGCGGCACGAGCTCGACCAGCGGCCGGTCGCCGATCACAACACCCGCTGCGTGCGTGCCCGCATTTCGGTACTTGCCTTCCAGCGACAATGCGACTTCGAGCAATTCCCCAACACGCTCGTCAGCGTCAATTTCATCCTGGAATTTTGGCTCGTCGTCGATTGCATCCTGCAGCTTGGGCGGATTGGCGGGATTGAATGGGATCAGCTTGGCAAGCCGATCGACCTGACCATATGGCATCTGCATAACGCGGCCGACGTCGCGGACGACAGCCTTGGCCTGCAATGTACCGAATGTGATGATCATGGCGACGGAGTCGGCACCGTACTTGTCACGCACATAGCGGATAACTTCCCCTCGCCGTTCCTGACAGAAATCGATATCGAAATCCGGCATCGACACACGTTCCGGGTTCAGGAAGCGTTCGAAGAGTAGATCAAAGCGGAGCGGATCAAGGTCTGTGATCAGGAGCACCCAAGCGACGAGCGAGCCCGCACCGGAACCCCGCCCCGGCCCCACCGGGATGCCATTGTCCTTGGCCCACTTGATAAAGTCGGAAACAATCAGGAAGTAGCCGGGAAACCCCATGCGCTCGATGATCGTCAGTTCGTAGTCAAGCCGCTCAAAATAGGTATCCCGCTCGGCATACAGCTTGTCCGCCGCGCCAAGACGGTATTCCAACCCCTCCAGGGCTTGCTTGCGTAGTTCTTCTGATTCCGAACGTCCTTCATTCGAAAAGTTCGGCAGGATGGGCTGGTGCGTCTCTGCCTTTACCGCGCAGCGCTGGGCGATTTCAAACGTGTTCGCAATGGCTTCGGGAATGTCAGCGAACAATTCCCGCATTTCTTCAGCTGTTTTGAGATATTGGGATGCATCGACACGCTTGCGATCTTCCTGGCCCAAATACTGGCCATTCGAAATACACATCATTGCGTCGTGTGCCTTGGCGTCCGACGGCTTCATGAACCGGGCATCATGCGTCGCTACCAGCGGCAAGCCCAGTTCATAGGCGAGGTCAATCAACCCCTCTTCGCAAGCATACTCATCTTCGGTACCATGACGCGTGATCTCTACATAGCAGCGCCCCGGATAAGCCGAAGCAAGCGTGGAGAGTTCGGTCCGAGCGTCCGCGATACGAGCCTTCAAAAGATGGCGCGCGACTTCACCTTCCGCGCCGCCGGTCAGCAGGATCAACCCGTCTGTTTTGTCCAGCAACAACTCCCGTGAAAGCTTTGGCACACCGTCGGCTGCGTCCAAATAGGCCCGCGACGACAACAGCATCAAGCGCTTGTAGCCTATCTCGTTCTGCGCATAGAGCGACACCCGTGTCGGTTCGCTCTTTGGCATACCGTCTGTCACATCGAAACAGCATGCCATGATGGGCTGGATACCTGCATCCGTCAGCGTCAGCGAGATTTCCAGTGCGCCATACAGATTGTTACGATCAGTAATCGCCACAGCAGGCATTCCCTGCTCGACACACCAAGCCTTCAGGCCCTTGGGCGTGATCATGCTTTCGAGCAAGGAATAGCTCGACCGGACGGCAAGATGAATGAAGGGCGACTCAGTCACGGGAAATCTCCTTTTCACAGGATACTGTGCCGCGCGCATCACCACCAGACCAGAGGCCGGGCGCGGCCTTCCACAACTTAGTCCGGCTGGTAATCGACCAGCTTGCCATCAGCCAAGGTCAGGACGCGATCCATGTGGCGGATCAGTGACAGATTGTGCGTTGCCACCAGCACAGCAGCGCCCTCATCGCGAACCATTTTTATCAGGGTCGCGAACACGCGCTCCGTCGTACCAGGGTCTAGGTTTCCGGTAGGCTCGTCGGCGATGACAAGACGCGGATCGTTTGCCAGGGCGCGGGCAATTGCGACGCGTTGCTGCTCCCCACCCGACATTTGCGCGGGTTGGTGATGGCCGCGCTCATCAAGCCCCATTTCACCCAACAAGTGTTCGGCCTTTTCGCGCGCAGCAGATTGTCTCGTGCCTGCGATCATCAGAGGCATCGCCACATTATCCGCTGCATTGAATTCTGGCAGCAAGTGATGGAATTGGTAGACGAAGCCGATCTTGGCCCGACGTATCGCCGTGCGGCCCTTGTCGTCCAGGGCGAGGCAATCAATGCCATCCAGCATGACCTTGCCAGATTCTGGCCGCTCCAGCAGGCCAGCAGTGTGCAACAGAGTGGATTTTCCGGAACCAGATGGACCGACTAGTCCGACCAACTCACCTGCATTCAGCTGTAGATTGGTTCCACTGAGAACGTGCAATTCTCCAGCGGCCGTCTTGTAGTACCGGTCAATATCGCGAAGTTCGAGAACGGGTTGGGCCATTATTCAAACCTCAACGCGCTGACCGGGTCCTGACGGGAAGCCCACCAAGCCGGAATGATCGAAACGAGCATAGACATGCCGAGCGCATATAGACCGGTCTGCAGGACTTCGCCCCAATCGAGGATCGCAGGCAGGCCCTCGAGACCGTAAACTTCCGCGTCGAAAACTTCACCCGGCACAAACAGATTGATGAAAGCCTCCACAGCATCGATGTTGGTGACAACAAGAATGCCGATCGCCATACCAAGCAACGCACCCAAGGTGCCAAGTATGGTTCCAACGAGCAGGAAGACACGGAGCACACCGCCGCGTCCAAGACCAATCGTTCGCAGGATGGCGATATCGCGTGTCTTGTTCTTCACCAGCATAACAACGCCGACGATGATGTTCAGTGTGGCAATACCCATGATCACCATGACGAGCATACGCACCATGGTCCGCTCAACCTGCAATGCGTTGAGATAGCCCGCGCGCTGGCTTTTCCAGTCAAATACGTAAAGCGCATTGCCGGTAGCTGCCGCTATGGCCTCCATGGCCGCGGCTGTTTTGTTCGGATCATCCAGTCGGATATCCAGCATTTGGTAGCGATCCTTGGACTGAAACAGGATCTGCGCCTGCTCCATCGGCATAAAGATATAAAGCCGGTCGAGCTCAACGCTTCCCGTCTTGAAAACGTCCCCGACAGTGTAGGCCTTGCTGCGCGGCGTTGATCCGAGAGGTCCGGCATTAGTCTGCGATGTAATGATCTCTACCTTGTCGCCCGGCCGGACACCGAGGCCTTCCCGGCCAGCAGCCAGAAATGCCCCCATCATGACGACATTGCCGCCATTCTTGCCTTCGCCAAACCCGGATTCAATGGCCGCCGCCCCGCCATCCTTCAGGAAAGGCATAGTGGCGAGGTCTTCCTTGCGGACGGCCCGCACGGCCGCCCCCGTCTTGCGACCATTCGCCGTCACGAGCACATATTCTTCAATATACGGTGCGACACTGGACACACCATCAATCAGAGAGATCGTCTCCGCAATCTGTTCGGCTTCTTCCTCTGTGTACGACGCAACAACGCCGTAGACATGTGGCTGACCGCCCAGCAAAGCATCCAGCAAGGTCGCCCTGAAGCCGCTCATGATGGACATGGTGATGATCAGCGCAGCAACCGCAAAGAAGATGCCGACAAAGGAAATGATCGATATCAGGCTTGCACCGCCATGCTCTCGCTTGGCGCGCAAGTACCGCCAGGCGAGTGTGCGCTCCAGCTTCCCAAACGGCGCGGCGGCTGACGGAATATCACTCATTCGGGCCGCACCTTGCTGAGGGCATCCGCGAGCGGCATCTCTGATTTCTCACCCGTTTTGCGATTCTTGACTTCAACGACACCGTTCTTGATACCACGTGGTCCGATGACAATCTGCCATGGTAGACCAATCAGATCCATCCGCGCGAACTTGCCGCCAGCCCTGTCATCAGTCTCGTCATATAGCGTGTCTATTCCGGCAAGTTCGAGTGCCTGGTAGGCTTGTTCGCAAACCGTGTCACATTCCTCATCGCCGACCCGCATATTGATGATTCCGACCTGAAACGGCGCAACGCTTTCCGGCCAGACAATCCCATTCTCGTCATGACAGGCTTCGATAATGCCGCCGACCAGACGCGAAACGCCAATGCCATAGCTGCCCATCTCGACCGGCACCATTTGGCCGTCCGGTCCCTGGACAACTGCGTTCATGGGTTCGGAATACTTGGTGCCGAAATAGAAGATATGGCCGACTTCAATACCGCGCGCAGAGACCTTCCGGTCTTCCGGCAGTTCAGCGAAGGCGGCTTCGTCATGCATCTCTTCGGTCGCGGCATAGTATTGCGTCCGCTTTTCGACTTCTGCTGTCAGGTCAGACGTGAAGTCCAGGTCCAGACCCGGAGCAGGCATATCCAGCAGGGTCTTGTCGCAGAAGACGGCGCTTTCGCCCGTCTCAGCGAGGATGATGAATTCGTGGCTCAGTTCCCCCCCAATCGGGCCAGTATCTGCGCGCATGGGCACACTGGTCAGGCCGAGGCGCGAGAACGTGTTGAGATAGGCGCAGAACATACGGTTATAGGAGTGTCGCGCATCGTCTGCCGTCAGGTCGAAGGAATAGGCATCCTTCATCATGAACTCACGCCCGCGCATCACGCCGAAGCGCGGGCGGATCTCGTCCCGGAATTTCCATTGTTGGTGATAGAGGTTCAGCGGAAGCTGCTTGTAGCTCTTCACATATGAGCGGAACACATCGGTGACGAGTTCTTCATTCGTGGGGCCGTACAGCATATCGCGGTCATGGCGGTCGGTGATGCGCAGCATCTCCTTGCCATAGGCTTCATACCGACCGGACTCGCGCCAGAGGTCAGCTTGCTGCAGTGTTGGCATCAGCATTTCCACAGCGCCAGCGCGGTTCATCTCTTCGCGCACGATCTGTTCAATCTTCTTGAGGACGCGTAGGCCAAGCGGCAGCCATGTGTAGATGCCTGCTCCGTTCTGGCGAACCATGCCGGTGCGCAGCATCAGCTGATGCGAGGCGATGGCCGCATCTGACGGGGCTTCTTTGGATACGGGCAGGAAATACTTCGACAGACGCATGGAATCTCCGTGATCGCGCGGTGAACGAAGGCCACCTAGCCGCAGCGCCCCCTATTGCGCAAGCCAACGTGGCACGATGATGGCTGTAAGACCTGTCAGAACAACTGCGCCCCCCGTGGCCCAAAGCGCTTTTTTGGCAAGCATGGGGTTTTTCGGCGCCGCTTCTTCCGTTCCGTCAATCGTGGAATCGTCTTCCCACTGCCCCTTCACGCCGATCGGAAGAACGACAAAAAAGGACAGCCACCAGGCAATGGTGAAGACAACACCAGCGCCGAAAATGGTCATCAGTGGGCTTCCTTCGGGGTTTCCATCAGTTCGATCAGGACACCGTTCGAATTCTTCGGGTGGACGAAAATGATGGGAGTGCCATGGGCGCCAATCCGGGGTTTTCCGAGGACTGTGGCACCACGCTTGCCCATCTCTTCGACTGCTTCGTTGATGTCATCCACTTCAAAGCAGACATGATGCTGGCCGCCTTTCGGGTTCTTCGTGATGAAGTTGGCGATAGGGGATTCGGCGTTCAACGGCTCGATCAGCTCAATCTGGCTATTCGGTAGATTGACGAAACAGACCTTTACGCCCTGCTCCGGCATGTCGAACGGCGTGGTGATATCTTTGGCGCCATAGAGTGTCCGATAGGTTTCGCAGGCGGCTTCAAGATCCGGCACTGCGACACCGACATGGTTCAAGGGACCAATTTTAAACTCTGACACGGGTTTCAACTCCTCAGGACGATCACTTCTATTACGGGACGGTGACCAAATGTTTCAAGACAAGCGTTCCGCAGGGCGCGGCCGACGGTACGCTCGACTGCATCATCGTCCATTCGGTCGCGTTTCTTCATGCGACCAATTGCATCCTCGGCCGCGATCTCAAGCGGCTCGATGCTCTCATCAGCAAGGCGACCATCGGTTTCCGACAAGCCTTTCGCCAACACGATGGGGCCGTCGAGTATGTCTCCATCATCGTCCAGCGTCATGGACGCGAAGATGATTCCAGCCCAGGAAAGCTTCCGGCGTTCCTCAATTCCCTGCGCACCTTCCGGCACCAGCCGATCCCCATCCAGAAACAACCGACCGGCTGGAACGACGTCAACAATCTGGGCCTTTCCCGGTGCGATCCGGATCAGGCTGCCATTTTGCGGCGTTACAGCATGGGGAACCTGCAGTGATTTCGCGAAATTGGCATGTTCCATGATGTGCCGACGCTCGCCGTGCACGGGAATTGATACTTGCGGTCGCACCCATCCATACATGCGGCGCAGCTCGTCCCGGCAAGGGTGACCGGAGACATGTATCGGATATGGCACCATGCGCGGTGTGATCACCCTGACGCCCTGCTCTGCCAGTGCATTCTGAAGCGCAAAAATCCCCTTTTCATTGCCTGGGATCTGTCGGGACGAGAAGATCACTGTGTCGCCTTCATGGAGCGACACATTACGATGATCCCGCCGTGAAATTCTCGTCAATGCGGCCCGCGCTTCACCCTGACTTCCCGTACAGAGATACAGGATGTGTTCGGCGGGAATCTGGCTCGCTTCGGATTCGTCAATGAATTCCATATGCGGCGGCAATATGCCGACGGATTTTGCCGCGTCCGTAATGCGATGCATGCTGCGCCCGACCAGACATACAGCCCGGCCCGCCGTCTCGGCAGCTTCAACGATCGATTTCACTCGTGCCACATTTGATGCAAATGTGGTCACGGCCACGGCTTGTTTCTGCTCGGCGATCAGATCTATCAGCCCTTGCTTCACCGACTCTTCGGACCCGGACTCCCCTTCTTCGAAGACATTGGTTGAATCACAGACCATGGCGAGAACGCCTTCATCCCCCAAGGCAGTCAGGCCTTTGACATCCGTCGCAGATCCGATCTGGGGATCCGGATCGATCTTCCAGTCGCCGGTGTGCAGGATCGTGCCCAGCGGCGTCTTGATCGCCAAGGCGTTCGGCTCGGGAATTGAGTGAGTCAGCGTGACATAGGTAACCTCGAACGGCCCGGCCTGAACTGTTCCGCCCAGCGCAACCGGCTTGAGCCAGGACGGGTCCACGCCCCGCTCAACCATTTTCGAGCGCACGAGCTCTGCCGTGAATGGCGTCGCATAGATCGGGGCCTTTGTTTGCAGGCGCGGATATAACAGGCCGACTGCGCCGATATGGTCCTCATGCGCATGTGTCAGGAATACCGCGTCGATCTTCTCCCCGATCAGATATTCGGGATCCGCGCAGATCAGGTCGATCCCCGGCGTCTCAAGTGATCCGAACGTCACACCAAGGTCGGCAATGATCCAACGGCGGTCGTGCGCCGGGCCGTAGCCATAGGCATTGAGGTTCATGCCGATCTCATCGCAGCCCCCCAGGGGGAGGAAAACCAGCTCGTCCTCTATACCGTTCGTGTCTGCCATAGGTCTCAACTGTTCCGTTTGTAGATTTCGAGCAGGCCACGAATGGTAATATCCTGATCGTAATAATCTATTGTTTCGCTGGCACCTTCAAAGAGGGAGGCCACACCGCCGGTGGCAACCACTTTCATGGGCTTTCCATATTCAGCCTTGATGCGGGTTACGAGCCCATCAATGAGATCGATGTATCCCCAGAAGACACCTGACTGCATGGCGCTGATCGTGTCTTGGCCGATCACTTGGGCTGGTTTCTGGATCGCGATGCGTGGCAGCTGCGCCGCCGCATCATGTAGTGCCCGCATGGACAGGTTGATACCGGGAGAGATGATGCCGCCCTCAAAGCCGCCATCTTCCGCCACAACGTCAAACGTTGTCGCCGTTCCACTATCAATCACAATGAGATTGCCGGAATAGGTCATGTGCGCCCCGAGCGCGCTCACAATCCGGTCGGCCCCAACCTGTTCGGGCCGGTGAATGCGCACTTCAACACCCGTTTTCAGATTGGGATCCCCAATGAACAAGGGCTCGAGATTGAGATATCGACGCGCAAGATTACGAAAATTGAACTGGGCTTGAGGTACGACGGTTGAAATCACGCATCCTTTGATGTGCTTCAAGTCCATCCCATACATGTCCGCCAGCCGCCACAACCATGCCGCGTGGTCGTCGGCGGTCTTGGTGGCATCGGTCGCGCTGCGCCACTGGTTGACCCAGGTATCGCCGTCATGAATGCCGAACACCGTGTTCGTGTTGCCTACATCAATTGCCAGCAGCATCGCTTAGCTACTCCCTATCAGGCTGACATCACCAGCCCGGACTATCTCCTGACGTCCATCGGGCAATCTGAGCACCAGCGACCCGTCTTCCGCCATATCTTCCAACACGCCTATCAGGGGATCGTCGTTTCGCGAAACCGAGATCGTCTGACCGAGCCCCTCAGCGACCTTCAGCCAATCTTGCCGCAACGTCTCAAATCCTTGTCGCGCTTGTTCAAGACGACGCCCAAACGCACCGCGAAGCGCCGTCAGGACATCTTCCGGGGTCAGGACTGCGTCGCCCCTTAAAGAATGCAATGATGTTGCCATTTGGCCAGCGCCCTCAGGTGCGGAAGCCACATTGATCCCAATGCCTGCGGCGACCCAGAACTCAGCGCCTTGCCCGCCGGTTTCGATCAAAATGCCGGAAATCTTGGCGCCATTCACGCGCGCATCGTTGGGCCATTTCAAACGGACGGGGGCGTCTGGAGCGAGCTGCGCAGCCACATCAGATACAGCCAATGCCCCGGCGAAGGGAATACGAGAGGCTACTGGAATGCCGCAGGGCTCATGAAACAGCGCAGTGGAAAACAAGTTTCCAGACGGTGAGATCCATGGACGCTGCAAACGGCCGCGCCCAGCTGTCTGAGTTTCTGCGACAAGCCAGCAATCGTCGAAATCGCCAGCCTTCGCCCGTCGCCTCGCTTCGGAATTTGTGCTGTCTATGACGCCAAGGTGGTAGACGGGCCAGGTTAAGCTCAACCTGCAAGTCCCAGAGCCGCTGTGCCCGCCCACCCTGATAGTGCGCTTATGAAGAACAGGAACAGGATACCGGCAATCAGCGCTGCGAGCAGAACTGTGATCGTCACGGGGCCATCGACCGCCTCGAAACGCTCTGTTGGCTCATCAAACCACATGATCTTGATCAGACGGAGATAATAGCCAAGCGATACGACAGACGCGAGCACGAGAATTATGACGACTGGCATCAAACCGGCCTCAACCCCGGCGGACAACACTTCCCATTTTCCGAAGAATCCACCGAACGGTGGAAGACCCGCCATTGAGAAGATCAGAATGGAAAGAGCTATCGCCAGCACGGGGCGCTTGCGCATCAAACCACCAAGCTCGTTAATTCCTTCCACCATGCCGCCTTTACGACGCATGGCAAGCACGCCCATGAACAGGCCAAGCGACGCAATTACGTACAGCGTCATGAAAACCAGCAAAGGCCCCGCACCCAATTCCGGACCCGCGGCTACAGCGACGAGCGCGTAGCCCATATTCGCAATCGATGAGTAGCCGAGCAGACGCTTGATGTTGGTCTGTGTCAGCGCGCCCAGCGAGCCGATAATCATCGACAGACCGGCAATGATGCAGAGGATCAGCTGCCACTGGTCGATCACGTCGCCAAACATGGTGAACATGACATTCGCGAAGACCACCATGCTCGCCATTTTGGGCGCGGAGGCGAAGAACGCAACGACAGGTGTCGGCGCGCCTTCATAGACGTCCGGCGTCCAGATATGCATTGGCGCAGCAGAGACTTTGAAGGCGAGACCGACAATCATCAGGACCATGCCGAACATCATGCCGATCGATGGGTCCGCTGCAGCGATCACGGCATATTCTGTCGAACCGCTGAACCCGTAGACGAGTGATGCGCCATACAGCAGCATGCCAGATGCAAGCGCCCCCAAAACGAAGTACTTCAAGCCAGCTTCGGACGCCTTGGCAGAATCCCGATGGAACGCAGCCAGCACATAGGAAGACAGACTAAGCGTTTCGACGCCCATATAGAGCGTCATCAAGTCAGCCGCCGACAGGATCATGCCCATGCCGAAGGAGGCGAGCAGTATCAGCAGGGAATATTCATACCGGATGGTACCATGCCGCTTCAGGAAACCCTCAGATGTGAGCAGCGCAAATCCTGCCAGGACATAGCTGACAAATTTCGCGAAGTTCACGAACGTGTTCGTACGAACGAGGCCATTGAAGGCTTCGCCGCCTTCATAGTTCATCAGAGAAAACGCGGCGGCCGCAAATAGGGCAAGAGCGCCGAACTTGATAGATACGCTGTTGAAACGATCCTTCAGCGTGGCGCCCACAAGCACGCCTATCAAGGCAGTCGCAACGAGCCAGAGTTCAGGCCCAACAGTCAGTATCATGGCAGTGAAATCAATCACGAGATCAGCCTCCCGCCATCAGGTTCAGAATGCGCAAGGCAGAACCTTCGGTAATGTTGAAAATCAAATTGGGTGCAACACCAAACAGGATTGTGAGGATTGCGAGTGGAGCAATGCAGATCCATTCAATCCTGTTCATGTCCTTGATCGTGTTCAGATCAGGATTGGTGATTTTTCCAAACACTGTCCGGCGATACAGGGTGAGCATATAAACGGCCGAAAAGATCACACCAAGCGCGGCGCCAAACGCTGCCCAGGTTGAAGCCTGGAAGCCACCGACCATGGTCAGGATCTCGCCGATGAAGCCAGACGTGCCCGGAAGACCGACATTGGCCATGGTGAACAGCATGAAGAACGTGGCATAAACCGGCATCCGGTGAACCAATCCGCCATAGGCGGAAATTTCACGAGTGTGCATCCGGTCATAAACGACGCCAACGATCAGAAAGAGCGCGGCGGAGATCAGGCCGTGGCTCAGCATCTGAAAGATGGCGCCCTGTACGCCGGCTTCGTTGAAGGCGAACACGCCGAGCGTAACAAAGCCCATATGCGCAACTGACGAATATGCGATCAGTTTCTTCATGTCCGTCTGACGCCACGCGACCAGCGATGTGTATACGATCGCGATCACCGCTAGTGCGAACATCATCGGCTGAAACAATTGGCTCGCGTCCGGGAACATGGGCAGTGAAAAGCGCAGGAAGCCATAGCCGCCCATCTTCAGAAGGATGCCTGCCAGCAAAACGGATCCCGCAGTCGGTGCCTGCACGTGCGCATCCGGCAACCATGTATGGACCGGCCACATCGGCAACTTCACGGCGAACGACGCCATGAAGGCCAGCCACAGCCAGGTCTGAACGTTCGGATCGAAGGAATACTTCTCCAGAATCTCGAAGTCAGAACCACCAGCAACCTGGTACATGTACACGACGGCCACGAGCATCAGCAGTGAACCGATCAGCGTATAAAGGAAGAATTTGAACGCCGCATAGATCTTGTCCTTGCCGCCCCAGATTCCGATGATCAGGAACATTGGGATCAGTCCAGCCTCGAAGAAGATATAGAACAGGACGAGATCCATCGCAGTGAAGACACCGATGATAAAGGTTTCAAGAACGAGAAAGGCGACCACATACTCTGTCACGCGCTTGTGGATCGAGTTCCAGCTGGCGAGGAGGCAGATAGGGATCAGGAAAGTGGTCAGCAAAATGAGCGAAATGGACAGGCCATCAATGCCCATCTTGTAGCTGATGTTACGATACCAGCTGTATTGCTCCACCAGCTGGTAGCCCGACTGGGACGCATCAAACGCACCAAATGCTGCGAGCGATGCAATGAACGTGGCGCCAGATATGATCAGGCCAGCCAGAAGCGCTGTGCGCCCCTCGGTATCACTGGACGATGCATCTCGGCTGCCAGCTGTCGCTGCGCGCACGAGCATGATGATGAGTGCACCTGCCAGCGGCAGGAACGTCATCGCTGAAAGAATGGGAAAACCGCCCATTAGTTGGCTCCTCCAGCGCGCAGCCACAGTATTCCGCCGAATACAAGTGCAGCACCGATAATCACAAATGCGTAGTGGTAGAGATATCCGGTATGCATCTTCGACAAGCGCCCAGCCGAAGCCTTGGTCACGGCCACAACACCATCAGGCCCGATGCCGTCGATGATCTTTTTGTCAGCCTTCCAGAAGAGATTGCCGAGCATGGCCGAGCCCTTGATGAGCGTGGCCTGATAGATCTCGTCAAAATACCATTTGTTGTAGAACAGCGAGTGCAACGGACCGCCACTGTCGGCGACACGCTTACCAACACCCCGGTTGAAGTAATAGGTGAACGTCGCAATCAGGAAGCCGGCAATCGTGACGACCAGCGGTGCGTACAACACCCATTCAGGCACATTATGACGATCATGAAGGACATGGTTCTCTGCGGCGCGATAGATCGCGCCAGCCCAGAACGTCTCATTAATGCCGTCCACGAACGCGTCGTAGAAATAAACGCCCGCGAAAATCGCCCCTAGGCTGAGCAGCCCCAGCGGCACCAGCATGACGAGCGGGCTCTCATGCGGCGTGTGATCATGTGCGTGGCCATGTGCGTCATCAGCCGCATGCGCATCTTCATGAGCGTGGTCATCATGATGATCATGCGCTTCCCACGTCTTCGGACCGTGGAACGTCATGTAGATCAGGCGCCAAGAATAGAAGCTCGTCAGGAAGGCTGCAATCAGGCCGAACCAGAAAGCTACCTGACCGAACATGACCTTGGACTGGCCAGCGGCGAAAGTGCTTTCCAGGATGGCGTCCTTGGAGAAGAAGCCAGCGAAACCGATCTGGGTGTGCGGAATACCGAGGCCGATAATGGCAATCGTCCCGATCATCATGGCCGCATAGGTGAGCGGCATGAATTTGGCGAGCCCGCCCATGCGACGCATATCCTGCTCATGGTGCATGCCATGGATAACCGAGCCAGCGCCAAGGAACAGAAGCGCCTTGAAGAAGGCGTGCGTGAAGAGGTGGAACATGGCCGCTTCATAGGCGCCGACACCTGCCACGAAGAACATGTAGCCAAGCTGGGAACAGGTCGAATAGGCGATCACGCGCTTGATATCGTTTTGCGCCATACCAACCGTGGCCGCATAGAGCGCGGTCACCGCACCCACGATGGTGATCATGCCTGCGGCGTAGAATGTGTACTCATAGATCGGCGACAAGAGGCAGATGAGATAGACGCCTGCGGTCACCATGGTTGCGGCGTGGATCAGGGCCGATACAGGGGTCGGACCTTCCATCGCATCCGGCAACCAGACATGCAGGAAGAACTGGGCCGACTTGCCCATAGCGCCAATGAAGAGCAGCACGCCGATAACTTCCAGCGCGTTCAGATTCCAATGCAGGAACGGAATCACCAGGTCCCGGACCGGTGCCGCTTCCGTGAAGCCAACGGGCACAACGGCCGCATTGTTGCGCACGGCGTCCAGTACGGGACCGAACTCGACTGAACGGAATACAAAGAAGACGGCCATGATACCCAGCGCAAGGCCGAAATCGCCTACACGATTGGTAACGAAAGCCTTGATGGAGGCGTCGTTCGGCGCCTTGTTCTGGTACCAGAAGCCGATCAACAGGTAGGAGGCGAGACCCACGCCTTCCCAGCCGAAGAACAGCTGGATGAAATTGTCAGCGGTGACCAGCATGAGCATCATGAAGGTGAAGAGCGACAAATAGCTGAAGAAACGCGCCTTGTGCGGATCCTCGCTCATGTATCCCCAGGAATAGAGATGCACGAGGCCGGATACGCCGGTGATCACCGCCATCATCACAATGGACAACGTATCGACGCGGATTGCCCAATTCGCCTGGAATTCGCCGACGCTTATCCAAGGCATGAGGGTAATCACATGCTGTTTGATTTCCATCCCCGTCGTTGCGGCGACAAGACTTGCATGATGCTCCTCGGTGCCCGTGTGACCGCCAAGACCTGCCACATAGGCAAACAGTTGGATCAGCGACAGCGCGCCTGCTGATAGTACGACAGCAGTGGTCAGCCCCATGACGACCTTGTCGCCAATCTGCTTGTGCACCAGGCCGGTCAGCGCCACGAGCCCCGGCGCAAGGACGATGTACAGGATCAGGATATCTGGAAGCATCGCCTTACCCCTTCATCAGGTCGACATTTTCGACCGAGATATCACCGCGGTTGCGGAAGTAGACGACGAGAATGGCAAGACCAACAGCTGCCTCGGCTGCTGCAACTGTCAACACCAGCATTGCGAAGACCTGCCCGGCAATCGTGCCACTGAATACCGCAAAGGCGATGAGGTTGAGGTTCACCGACAACAGGATCAGCTCAATCGCCATCAGGATGACGATGATGTTCTTGCGGTTCACAAAGATGCCTACGACCCCGATTGTAAACAGGGCCGCCGAAACGGCGAGAAAATGGGAAAGCCCAAGGTCCATGTCTTAGATCCCCTGCCCCGGAGTGGGGTCTTTCAATTCATAGGCATCGCTGCGACGGCGCGAGGTCTGTTTGGCAATGTTCTGACGCTTGGTCTCTGGACGGTGGCGCAGCGTCAGCACGATGGCACCAACCATGGCAACGAGCAGGATGATGCCCGCCATCTGGAACAGCAGCAGGTATTGCGTATACATTACCTGTCCTATGGCCTCGGCATTAGTCTCAGCGCCCGGAGATGCATCGAAATTGGTCTCCATGTCTGCCGTGCCGATCACCGATGCCAGCACGATTTCGGCGGCAAATATGATCCCGACAAGCACAGCGAACGGCCAGTATCTCAGTGTGCCGCGCTTGAGCTCGACGAAGTCGACGTCCAGCATCATAACGACGAACAGGAACAACACAGCAACCGCGCCGACATAGACAACGACCAAAAGCATGGCCAGGAACTCAGCGCCAATCAGCACAAGCAAACCGGCCGATGAGAAGAATGCGAGAATGAGCCACAACACCGAATGAACGGGGTTGCGCGCCATGATCACCGACAGCGCCGATACGAGCACGACGGCCGCGATCAGATAGAAAGCGATGACTGCCACAGCCCTACTAGGCCCCCTTCTTTGCAGGGCAGAATGCCCCATGAGTTAATAGTTTCGGCGGCCTAGCGATAAGGCGCGTCGAGTTCCAGATTCTTGGCGATCAGTCGTTCCCAACGATCTCCATTCGCGAGCAGGCGGTCCTTGTCATAGAACAGCTCCTCGCGCGTTTCAGTGGCGAATTCGAAGTTCGGCCCCTCCACGATGGCATCGACCGGACAGGCCTCCTGACAGAAGCCGCAGTAGATGCATTTCGTCATGTCGATGTCGTAGCGCGTGGTNNCAATCGTGATGGCCTGCGCCGGGCAGATTGCCTCACACAATTTACAGGCGATGCAGCGCTCTTCACCGCTGGGATAACGCCGCAAAGCATGTTCCCCACGGAAGCGCGGAGAAAGAGGATTTTTCTCAAACGGATAGTTCACCGTTGCCTTGCGCGTGAACACTTCCCTTGTCGCCACGACGAGCGCGCCGAGGAAATCGGTCAGGAGCGCGCCGCGGATGGTTTGAGCCAGACTCATGACTGAACTCCCAGATAAACGACATAGCCGGACACAATCAGAACCGCCACGAGCGAGGTTGGCAGGAAGATCTTCCACCCCAGGCGCATCAGCTGGTCATAGCGGTAACGAGGGACAATCGCCTTCACCATCGCGAACATGATGAACAGGAACAGGATCTTGAACATGAACCAGAACAAGCCGGCGAACGCATTCACGAAGGGATGGTCGCGGACGAACTCCTCGCCCAGTGCGAATGGACCATGCCAGCCGCCCAAGAACAGAATCGTCATCAGGGCGCACATCAGGACGATGTTAAGATACTCGCCCAGCATGAACAGTAGGTAGGGCGTTGAGCCGTACTCCACTTGGTAACCAGCGACGAGCTCGGATTCGGCTTCCGGCAAATCGAAGGGGGGCCGGTTCGTCTCAGCGAGCGCTGAGACGAAGAAGATAATGAACATCGGGAACATGACGACAATCAGCGGGAAGTGCTGGAAACTGAAAGCATGCCAGGTCCAGATACCGCCTTCCTGAGCGTTGACGATATCCGTCAGGTTCATGGAGCCGACGAGCAGAATGACGGTCACAATAACGAAACCGATCGAAACTTCATAGGAAACCATCTGCGCCGCCGAGCGCAGCGCGCCGANNTCGACGCCCAGCCGCCCATGATGATGCCATAGACGCCCAGCGAACTTATGGCGAACAGGTAAAGCACGCCAACATTGAGGTTCGAGATGACCCAACTGGTGCCGCTTGCCGTACCGGGCGCAACCGGAATCGCCGCCCAGGCTGCGAAGGCCAGCGTACAGGTCAGGATTGGCGCGATGAGAAAGACGGTCTTGTTCGCACCAGCCGGAATCACGATTTCCTTGAGCAGGAATTTTCCGAAATCGGCGAATGACTGCATCAAGCCGAAGGGCCCGACGACGTTCGGACCTTTGCGCATCATCACACCAGCCCAGACCTTACGGTCCAAAAGCAGGAGAAATGCGATCGATAACAACAGGACGAGCGTGAACAGTGCGATCTGTCCGAGGACCAGCAATGGCCCCCAAAGTTGCCCGAGAGACTCGACGTAGTTGCTCATGGCGCCCGCCCTACTCCGCTGCTACCGGAGTGTCCAGCGCTGAGGCCAGCGCAGAACATTCGGCCATCGTCTTGGACGCCCGTGCGATCGGGTTCGTCATATAGAAATCGTCAAACACCGGACGGAATGTCGCGGTAGTAAGGATTGTCGGAGCGGTCGTGATTGGCGTTTTGAGGGCCTCCGCACCCATCGCGCCGGGCGCGAATCCCAGCCCGGAGAAAGTGGTACTTTCACCCTCAGGACCGCGCAACTCAGCGCGCAGCGCATCGGCGGTGTCATAAGGTAGTTTCTTGCCAACGACCTCCGACAAGGCTCGGAAAATAGCCCAGCCTTCGCGCGCTTCGCCTTTTGGCTGCACAGCGCGGCTGGTCATCTGGACGCGGCCTTCTGTGTTCACAAAGGTTGCCGACATTTCGGTATAAGCGGCACTCGGCAGAATGATATCCGCGCGTGCGGCCCCCGCATCTCCATGCGAGCCGATGTATATGACCTTCGCATCGCCAAGACCCGACAGATCGAGCTCGTCAGCTCCGAGTAGCACAACGGTATCCATACCACCGGACAGTATTTCTGCTGTCGCAACTCCGCCCTCGCCGGGCACAAACCCGATGTCTAGCGCACCAACACGGCCTGCCGCGTTGTGAAGAACGCCAAATCCGGCCCAACCGTCCTTTATCGCACCAATTTCGTTTGCCAGTTCCAGCGCTTTTGCGAGAACTGCCGCGCCATCTTCGCCGCAGAGTGCGCCCTCACCGACGACGATCATCGGTCGCCCGGCATCGGAGAGCACTTTGCCGAAGTCCGAATTGCGAATATCTGTGAGGGCTGATGCACCATCACCGAGCCAAGCATGCTCATATGTCAGATCCGCTGCTTCGCCGATACGACCCACTTTCAGGTCAGCCCAAAGCCATGCCTTGCGGATGCGCGCATTCCAGACAGCGGCTTCAACGCGCGGATTCGTACCAATCAACAGCAAGGCGTCGGCATCCTCTACGCCAGCCAGTGTGCCATTCAGGATATAACGTTCGCGCACCCCATCTGTGCCATATTGCGCCCCGGCGGGACGACAATCTGTATTCTCCACACCGAGCTCTCGGAAAAAATCAAGCGCTGCCTTGGCCTGCTCAACCTCGATCAAGTCTCCGGCGACAACGCCGATTTTTTCAGGGGATGCCGACAGCGCCTCTTTCACGGCCGCAAAAGCCTCGCCCCAATTAGCCGGGCGCAGTTTGCCGTTCTCGCGAATGTAAGGCTTGTCGAGGCGTTGGCGGGCTAAGCCATCCCAAATGAAACGGGATTTGTCCGACAGCCACTCCTCGTTGATGCCTTCGCTCACTTCAGGAAGGATACGCATCACACCATCGCCCTTGGCGTCCACGCGGATCGCTGCGCCCATGGCGTCCATCACATCAATAGAGGATGTTTTACGCAGCTCCCATGGGCGCGCATTGAACGCGTATGGCTTGGACGTCAGCGCACCAACCGGGCACAGATCGATGACGTTGCCAGACAGTTCGGATGTCAGACTCTTTTCCAGATAGGTTGTGATCTCAGCATTCTCGCCACGCGAAATCATGCCGAGTTCCTCGACCCCCGCCACTTCGGCAGCAAAGCGTACGCAGCGCGTGCACTGGATGCAGCGGGTCATGATCGTCTTGACCAGCGGGCCCATATTCTTGTCTTCGACGGCGCGCTTGTTCTCGTCATAGCGACTGCCGGCGCGGCCATAGGCCATGGCCTGATCCTGCAGGTCGCACTCGCCGCCCTGGTCGCAGATCGGGCAATCCAGCGGGTGGTTGATCAGCAGGAATTCCATGACGCCATTGCGGGCTTTTTCCACATAGGCGCCCTTGGTGCGGATGTTCGGTGCCGATCCATCCCGGTTCGGACGCATGTCACCCACGGTTTGCGCGCACGAGGCAATCGGTTTCGGCGCGCCTTCCCATTCGACCAGGCACATGCGGCAGTTTCCGGCCACCGACAGGCGCTCATGATAACAGAAGCGCGGAATCTCAGCGCCCGCTTCCTCGCACGCCTGCATCAGCGTGTACTGGCGCGGCACTTCGATGTCCTGGCCATCGACATTCAACTTGAAAAGGTCGTCGGACATATCTCTACTCCGCTGCCACGACTGCACCCTGCACCATGGCGCGCGGCAGTCTGTACTGGTTGATGCGATCCTCAATCTCATGGCGGAAGTGGCGGATCAGGCCCTGAATCGGCCAGGCCGCTGCGTCACCGAGTGCGCAAATCGTGTGGCCTTCAACCTGCTTGGTTACATCCAGGAGCGTCTCGATCTCATCATGCTCGGCTTCGCCTTTGACCATTCGCTCCATGACGCGCCACATCCAGCCTGTGCCTTCACGGCACGGCGTGCACTGGCCGCAGCTTTCATGTTTGTAGAAGTATGCGAGACGGGCAATTGCCTTGATCAGGTCGGTGTCCTTGTCCATCACGATCACCGCCGCCGTGCCCAAGCCTGATTTAAGGTCCCGCAGTGTGTCGAAATCCATGTAGGCGTCCATGATCTGCTCAGCCGGCACCATCGGCACGGACGATCCACCGGGGATCACCGCCTTGAGATTGTCCCAACCACCCCGGATACCGCCGCAGTGATTATCAATCAGCTCACGGAAAGTGACCGACATTTCTTCTTCGACATTACATGGCTTGTTCACGTGCCCGGAAATACAGAACAGTTTCGTGCCCGCATTGTTTGGACGGCCAAATCCGGCAAACCACTCAGCACCGCGGCGAAGAATGGTCGGAGCCACTGCAATCGACTCGACATTGTTTACTGTTGTTGGGCAGCCATACAGGCCAGCATTGGCCGGAAACGGTGGTTTCAGCCGGGGCTGTCCCTTCTTGCCTTCAAGGCTTTCCAGCAAGGCTGTCTCCTCGCCGCAAATATAGGCGCCGGCCCCGTGATGGACATAGAGATCGAAATCCCAGCCATTCACATTGTCCTTGCCGATCAGCTTAGCCTCATAAGCCTCCTTGACGGCTTTCTCGAGCGCATGCCGTTCATTGATATATTCACCACGTAGGTAGACATAGCATTTATGGGCGCGCATCGCGCGGCTTGCCACCATGCAGCCCTCAATGAGCAGATGGGGATCATGCCGCATGATCTCGCGGTCTTTGCAGGTACCGGGCTCGGACTCGTCAGCATTGACGACGAGATAGTGCGGTCGATCACGCACTTCCTTCGGCATGAACGTCCATTTCAGACCGGTCGGGAAGCCAGCGCCGCCGCGACCACGCAGGCCGGAGGCCTTGATCTGGTCGCATATCCAGTCTGGCCCCTGATCCAGCATCTCCTTGGTGAGGTGCCAGGCGCCGCGTTTCTTCGCCGCTTCGAGGTCGGGTGAGTGCAAACCATAGAGGTTTGTGAAGATGCGATCCTTGTCCTGCAGCATGGCCTAGTCCTCATCATCCTTGCTGGAGGCAACTTGCCCCGCATCGACCCGCTTCGAGAACTCGGTCTCGCCACCCGTGGCCAACTCTTTTGCTTGCGCGATCCAGTCTTCCCGCTCAATGCGACCCGGGAAGCTCATATAGTCTTCAACCCAATCAACATTGGCTGGCGACCAGTCCGCGATCTGCCGGAAGGTGAAGATGCCGAGCTCATTGAGCGCATCTTCGTTCTTAGGGCCGATACCTTTGATGCGCTTCAGATCATCATGGCCTTCAGCAGCGATCGTGACCGATTCCGGCTTTTCTCCGGAAACAGCAGCAGGCGCAGATCTCTCGGCGGTTTCTGTCTTCGAGATCAGCGTCGTCTTGCCGGTGTTATCCTTTTGGGGGACTTCACGTTGTGTGTTCGTCGGCGCGGATTCCGCTGGCTTGCCAGCAGCCGTCGGCTCTGGTTCCGGCTCTGCGGTCGGTAAATTGGGCAACGCAACCGACTGGTTACGTGTTCCGTCGAACAATTGCGGATCGGTCAGAATGGCGGTGCCACCTTCCGGCGCGCTATTGATGCGGTCAACTTGTGGACCGGGATGCGCCTCGACGCCATTCTTCAGCTTGTTGAGAATCATCCCCAGCGAATCTGGCGTCAAATCTTCGAAATAATCGTCATTCACCTGAACCATCGGTGCATTCACGCACGCGCCAAGACACTCAACTTCTTCCCAGGATAGACGGCCGTCATCGGTCACGAACATTTGCTTGCCGATCTCGGTCCGGCAGACCTCCTTCAGCTTTTCGGCGCCGCGCAACTGGCAAGGCGTCGTGCCGCAGAGTTGGATGTGGTACTTTCCGACCGGCTGCAGACGGAACATCGTGTAGAAGGTCGCGACTTCATAGACGCGGATATACGGCATCTCCAGACGGTCGGCGACTTCACGCATTGCAGGCTCGGATAGCCAGCCACTATTGTCCTTTTGCGCCAGCCACAGCATCGGGATCACCGCAGACCGCTGCTTGTCAGCCGGGTACTTGCCGCGCCAGAACGCAATCTTCTCTTCGGTCTCGGGCTTGAACGCGAATGTGTCGCCTCCAGCCTCCATGTCAAAACGGCGTAGTGCCACTACTCGCCCCTTTTCGAAAAACAGCGACGGGCTTCATCCTTGAGAGGATGTTCGTCAAAAAAGCGTGTCTGCGCAGTACTCATCGGTCGATTTCCCCGAACACGATATCGAGTGAGCCCAAGATGGCGGACACGTCCGCCAGCATGTGACCCTTGCTGAGATGGTTCATCGCCTGCAGGTGCGGATAGCCCGGCGCGCGAATCTTGGCGCGATACGGGCGGTTCGTCCCGTCTGAGACGAGATAAACGCCGAACTCGCCCTTCGGCGCCTCGATAGCGACATAGGTCTCGCCTTCCGGAACATGAAAACCTTCAGTGTACAGCTTGAAGTGATGGATCAGCGCTTCCATCGAATTCTTCATTTCGGCGCGACGCGGCGGCGCAAGCTTTGAACCGGGCACAAGGACAGCCCCGGGCCCCTCCTTTGACATCAGGTCAATGCATTGCTGCATGATCTTCACCGACTCGCGCATCTCTTCCATGCGGCAGACATAGCGGTCATAATTGTCGCCATTCCGTCCAACCGGAATTTTGAAGTCGAGCTCGGAATAGCATTCATAAGGCTGCGAGCGGCGAAGGTCCCAGGCAAACCCGGACCCACGCACCATTACGCCCGAGAATCCCCACTCCATGATGGTCTTCTCATCGACCAGGCCGATATCGACATTGCGCTGTTTGAAGATGCGGTTCTCGGTGACCAGGCTCTCGATGTGATCGAGCTTTCCGGGGAACTGCTCACACCATTCCGCAATATCGTCGATGAGGTTCTGCGGCAGGTCCTGATGGACGCCGCCAGGGCGGAAATAAGCGGCATGCATGCGGCTGCCGGAGGCGCGCTCATAGAACACGCACAGTTTTTCACGTTCTTCAAAACCCCAGGTAATCGGCGTCAACGCGCCTACGTCAAGGATCTGCGTTGTTACATTCAGCAAGTGCGACATGATCCGGCCGAGCTCTGAATAGAGCACGCGAATCAGGCTTGCCCGCCTGGGGACTTCGACGCCCAGCAGCTTCTCGACTGCCAGGCACCAAGCGTGCTCCTGGTTCATGGGGGAGCAATAGTCCAGCCGGTCGAAATATGGCATTCCCTGCAGAAATGTCTTGTACTCCAGCAGCTTCTCGGTGCCGCGATGCAGCAAACCGATATGGCTGTCCACACGGGTCACGATCTCGCCGTCGAGATCGAGAATCATGCGAAGGACGCCGTGGGCGGCCGGATGTTGAGGACCGAAATTCAGTGTGAACTTTCGGTCTTCCATTTCGGAGATGTGCGCGGTGTCAGCCATTATTCAGAAGGCTCCTCGGCTTTCTCGTCCCCGGGAATATGACTGGTCATACCCTCCCACGGTGAGAGGAAATCGAAATTGCGATATTCCTGCGGCAGTTCGACCGGCTCATAGACGACGCGCTTTTCAAGGTCGTCGTAACGCACTTCATAATGGCCTGTCAGGGGGAAGTCCTTACGCAGCGGGTACCCCTCAAAGCCGTAGTCGGTGAGGATGCGGCGAAGGTCAGGATGATCGGAGAACTGGATGCCATACATGTCGAAGGCTTCCCGTTCGAACCAGTTTGCGGCAGGCCAAAGCCCGACAATACTCGGAACGGGTGTGTCTTCATCGGTCCTGATACGTACCCGCACACGATGATTCATCCGCATCGAAAGAAGATGATAAACGACTTCGAACCGCTCGGTCCGCTCCGGATAGTCGACCCCACAAACATCGACAAACGTCTCGAAATTGCACTGCTGGTCGTCGCGCAGGAAGCGCATCAGGCTCACAATGTGATCGCGCTCGGCAAACACAGTCAGCTCGCCAAGCGTCACGTCCGCAGACTTGACGGCATCCGGCTGGCGCGCGGCGATGTGAGCGCCCAGCTCACCCAGGGCTTCGATAGCTTCTGTGGTCATCATGTCAGCTCCTACCGTTCCAGCGAGCCTTCGCGGCGAATCTTTTTCTGCAGCTGCAAGAAGCCGTAAACCAGCGCTTCAGCAGTCGGCGGGCACCCCGGAATATAGATATCGACCGGCACGATTCGATCGCAGCCACGAACAACGCTGTAGCTGTAATGGTAATAGCCGCCGCCATTGGCACAGCTACCCATGGAAATCACATAGCGTGGCTCTGGCATCTGATCGTAAACCTTGCGCAGGGCTGGCGCCATCTTGTTGGTCAGGGTGCCGGCAACGATCATCACGTCCGACTGGCGGGGTGAACCGCGCGGCGCCATACCGAAGCGTTCAAGATCGTAACGCGGGTTGCCAGCATGCATCATTTCCACGGCGCAGCAGGCAAGGCCGAACGTCATCCACATCAGGGAACCGGTGCGCGCCCAAGTGATCAGATCGTCGGCTGCGGCGGTGAAATAGCCTTTATCAGCCAATTGGTCTGACAGGCCGGTATAGAACGGGTCATCATTGCCGGGCTGGAAGCCGCCTTCGACTCCCGTCCGCGCGCCGCCAAGAGCATATGTCTTGTAATCGTCAGCCATTATTCCCACTCCAGCGCACCGCGGCGCCACTCATAAACAAATCCGATGGTCAAAACACCGAGGAAACCAACCATGGACCAGAACCCGACCAAGCCAATCGTTCCAAGGCTTACTGCCCACGGGAACAGAAATGCCACTTCCAGGTCAAAGATGATGAACAGAATCGCGACGAGATAGAAGCGCACATCGAACTTCATCCGCGCGTCGTCAAAAGCGGGGAAGCCGCACTCATATGCTGAGTTCTTTTCCGGATCGGGATTGCTGGGCGCCAGAAGCACCGAACCTAGAATGAACAGGCCGGAAATCACGGCACCGATGACCAGAAAAATGATCACGGGCAAATAGTCGAGTGCCAAGCGTTCGATCTCTGACATGGTACCTTGTCTCCTGCCGCAGGGGTGGCTTGATCTGGCGCCGGATTAGGACGGTTTCGCCTATGGCGCAACAGACAGACGCAATATATCGCAGCAACTCAGTCTAGCCTGAATTATTGCCCAACTCACGTGCACTATACTGCGGCGGTGCGTCACGGCGCAAAGCAGAACGGGCGCAGCAGGCTCGGCGCCATAGCCATGAATTCAATCGGCTTTTTGCGATCCATTCGCAGCCAAAGGATCAGTGAGCAGGTACGCCGAGTGCCTCTAGCGTTTCAAACGACAGCTGACCCACACCCAAGCCCTGCTCCCGCTGGTACTCTTTCAGCGCGCTCATCGTTGCGGGCCCGAATTTGCCATCAATTTCGACCGCATGACCGACTTGTGAAAGCGCTTTCTGAAGGGCAGTAATCGTCTCGGGAGATATATCTTCGTCGCACAACACAGGCTTCCATTCTGCCCTCCCCTCGCCTGTCACGATCCGTTTCTCGACCGTGCGGTACGTTGCCGGGATCGAGACGATTTCTTCACGGGCGGGCTTGACCAATTGTTCGATCATGAGAGTTTCATACTCCGCTGGTATCGTAACCGGCTCGACACGTGCCGGTTCGACCAGGACCTGCTTCACGAGCGTATGATACGCTGCTGGAACTATGCGTGTCTCGGACTGTTCAGGCTTCACAATACGCGTGCGTGTAATTGTCTTGTACTCTGCCGGGACCTCGACCGACACAAGCACGTCATTCTGAAAAGCTTTGCTGGCCTCATCCTCGCCGGCAATCTCGCGACCAGCCACCTCGTCCTTCAAATCCAGGGTCGAATAAGCCTGCCGGACCAGCACTTGTTCGGTGTAGGTTTCGTATTCTGCCGGGATCACAACCGTCTCTGTTCGTTCCGGCCGGACCAGCACTTGCTCTGTAACCGCCTCATAGACTGCAGGCACGATCCTATACTCGGTCGCGGCCTGTTTGACCTCGACCAACCGCGACACTGTTTTGTACTCGGCGGTATAGATACGAATTTCGGTGCGTTCGGGCTCGTGCAGCACCTGCTCGGTCACGGTCTCGAACGTTTCCGGAATCAAAACAGGCGCATGGCAGGTTCCAGTTATGTTTTCGGCCAGCGCTGGTCCCATCAACAGAAGGCCAGCAGCGGTCGCGATCATCGGTTTGAGTTGCATGAACCTGCTCCAGCCGCCACCGAAACATACAAGCGTTCCAGTCTACCAATTACCACGCATTTCAACCATGCACTCATATTCCGCAACCCTCCCCGCACCAGGGGATACGCACCCGCCACGCAGTTTCCTCTGCGCTCAATTTACCGAGACACTGGTGTTCTGTGCTCCAGCCAGTATTAGAAAGCCGAATCCCAGCCCCGAGGTACTCCATGATCCCCAGATACACCCGCCCCGAAATGGCAGCCATTTGGTCTCCCGAATCCAAATTCGGCATCTGGCTGGAGATAGAGACCCTCGCAGCCGAAGCCATGGAGCTGAAGGGTCTGATCCCGGAGGGAGTCTCCGCAGCGGTCCGCGAACGTGCGGCGTTTGACGTCGATCGAATCGATGAAATCGAGCGGGAAGTGAAGCATGACGTCATCGCCTTTCTGACAAATGTTGCAGAACATGTTGGTGACGAAGCGCGCTTTTTGCACAAGGGCATGACCTCTTCAGATGTCCTGGACACATGTTTCAATGTTCAGCTTGTACGTGCAACCGACCTCCTGCTGGTTGGTGTAGACCGCGTCTTGGCCGCACTGGAAAAACGGGCCTTTGAACACAAGCTGACACCCACAATTGGCCGCAGTCACGGGATTCATGCAGAACCCACTACATTCGGTGTGAAACTTGCCGGCTATCATGCCGAATTCCAGCGCGCACGGACCCGCCTGGTGCTGGCTCGCGAAGAAGTGGCGACATGTGCAATCTCCGGCGCAGTTGGTACATTTGCAAATATCGACCCGTCGATTGAGACTCATGTTGCCGAAAAGCTCGGTCTCAGCGTCGAGCCCGTTTCTACGCAGGTCATCCCGCGCGACCGCCATGCCATGTTCTTCGCAGTCTTGGGTGTGATCGCGTCCTCTATTGAACGGCTTTCAACAGAAGTACGTCACCTTCAGCGCACCGAAGTGCTCGAAGCCGAAGAGTTTTTCTCGGCGGGCCAGAAGGGCTCATCCGCCATGCCACACAAGCGTAATCCCATTCTGACGGAGAACCTTACGGGTCTTGCCCGGCTTGTCCGATCCGCTGTGACGCCTGCCATGGAAAATGTTGCGCTCTGGCATGAGCGCGATATCTCGCACTCCTCGGTCGAACGTGGCATCGGACCGGACGCGACTGTGCATCTTGATTTTGCGCTGCACCGTCTTGGCGGCGTGATCGAGAACCTCTTGGTCTATCCCGAAAACATGATGAGCACGATCGACAGCATGGGTGGCCTCCACAATTCGCAACGCATCTTGTTGGCCCTCGTCGAAAAAGGCGTCAGCCGTGAAGACAGCTATCGTCTGGTACAACGCAATGCGATGCGGACCTGGAAGAAGGAAGGTGACCTTCTCGACCTGCTCAAACAGGATGAGGATGTATCATCCCGACTGACAGATTCCGAACTCGAGTCCTTGTTCGACCTTGGCTACCATTTCAAACACGTGGACACGACCTTCGAGCGCGTTTTCGGACGCTCCTGAAACAAGGTCATTTGAGGACGGCGATTAGATCCTGCTAAGCGCCGTTCTTGCCTTCTCGGCAACGGACGACCAGGCGCCAGTGGTTACATCCTTCTCCGTCGCGATCCACGAGCCACCTACTGCCACCACATTTGGCAGGGCCAGATACTCACCCGCATTATCGGCGCTGACACCGCCCGTCGGCATGAATTGGAGATGCGGCAGCGGTCCGGACAGCGCCTTGAGCGCGCCAACGCCGCCAGCAATCGCGGCCGGAAACAGCTTCAGCATCTTGAACCCTTCCTCATAGCGCGTCATCGCTTCGCTCGCGGTCGCCACGCCCGGAATTGTGATGCCCATATAATCACCGAGTGCGTCCAGCAGGCCGGGCGACATGCCGGGAGACACAAGGAAGTCGGAACCGGCATTCATTGAATTCACCACGTCCTCCTTCGTCAAGATTGTCCCCGCCCCCACGATCAAATCCGGCTGCGCCTTCTTCATTTCCTCAATGACCTTCAAGCCACTTGGCGTGCGCAGCGTCACTTCAGCGATCGTGAGACCGCCCTCAACAAGCGCGCGCGCCAATGGAGCCGCTGCGTCCACATCAGGCACCACAAGCACAGGAACAATCGGTGCCCGTTGGGCGGCCGCTTTCAAGGCATCAAGCGAGGAATTCATTTAAGCGTCTCCTGGGCATAGTAGGCAGCAGCGCCAATCAGAGGCGCCTCGGGGTCGTGCATAAGGCGTACCGGACAATTCGCAAGGTAGCCAGACATCGGCCCACGTACACGGAACCGGGCAACTGACTCAGGTCGTCGCAGATAATCAACGATTCGCTCAGTTACCCCACCAGCCAGAACGACACCGCCAAGCGCTCCATTTGCCAGCGCCAGGTCGCCGACCGCCCCCATGACGGCTTTCGCGCGCATGGCAATTAACTGATCAAACATCTCGTCACCTTCGTCAGCCCGGTGACGCATTTCCTCAGGCGAGATGTCTTCCAATTCGCGCCCGAAGACTTCGCAGAATGCGCGATGGACGAATTCGAGTCCCATGCCCGACGCAACCAGTTCGTTCGATACATAGCCCTGAGTCCGCATGAGAACACTCGCTATGTCGAATTCCAATGCGTCCCTTGGCGCATAGGCGATGTGCCCGCCCTCACCCGTGAGAACCTGCCAGGCATCGTCGCCCAGGGGAAACAAGGATGCCACACCGAATCCGGTGCCAGGCCCGGCTACTATTACAGGCAGTTCCGGTATTTCTTTGCCAGGCAAGATTTCCTCAAAATAGTCTCCGGAATGCTCAGGTACCGATCGGGCCATGGCGGTGAAATCATTGATGATTTTAATGTCGTCAAAGCCGAATACCTCGCACAGGTGCCGGGCTGAGACGTGCCAATCTCGATTGGTCAGCATGACTTCTCCGTCCCGCACAGGGCCGGCCATGGCAAAACAGGCATGCTTCGGCTCTAAACCGGTGTCTTGCAAGTATCGGCGCAACGCAGCGGCAAATGTTTCGAAACTATCCCCGGACAGTTTTGAAAAATCACTGATCTCGACTTTGCCGCCCCGCTTCTCAGCCACGGCGAACCTAACATTGGTTCCCCCTACATCCCCTACCAGAACGGGCTCACCCATCAGATCAATCCCCCCGGTTCGAGAAATTGAACTGGCTCGCCCCATTGGCGGCAGGGCCTGCCAATTCTCGGAAATAGGTGCACATTTCGCGGCCGAGTCCCATCCCGTTCTCGTTTGGCCTGTATTCGTCCGGGATGCGCTTTGCAAACTCTTCCGGATCAACCTTGATATCGAGCACACCGCGCTCGGCATCAAACACAATCATGTCGCCATTTTGCACTTTCGCGATCGGGCCGCCGCGTGAACCTTCCGGACTCACATGGATCGCTGACGGCACTTTACCGCTCGCGCCTGACATACGACCATCCGTGACCAACGCCACCTTGAAGCCCCTATCTTGCAAAACTGCGAGCGGCGGCGTGAGTGTATGCAATTCAGGCATGCCATTCGCCGCTGGTCCCTGGAACCGAACAATCGCGACAAAGTCCTTGTCCAATTCTCCTGCATCAAATGCAGCTTTCAGCGCTTCCTGGGAATCGAATACGATCGCAGGTGCTTCCACAATGCGATGCTCCGGTTTTACAGCGGACACCTTGCTGACGCCCAAGCCAATCGGACCGTCCATCATCCGCAGTCCGCCATCCTTGGAGAATGGATCAGATACGGGGCGCAATATGTCCGTATTGGCACTGGTTTCCGGTGCAGGACGCCAGGCGGCTTTGCCATCTTCCAGATAAGGCTCCGCCGCGTAGCCTGATATCGGACCAGCCACACCCATGGCGTTGCCATCCATTAAACCGGCATCGAGCAACTCACGTACGAGGAAACCCATACCGCCTGCTGCGTGAAAATGATTCACATCAGCTGGCCCGTTTGGATAAACACGCGCCAGCAGCGGCGTCACCGCGCTGATATCCGCAAAGTCTTCCAGAGTTAGAATGATGCCCGCAGCAGCTGCCATGGCTGGCAAGTGAAGTGCATGATTGGTAGACCCCCCCGTCGCCATCAGACCTACCACGCCATTCACAATAGACCGCTCATCGATCATTTCGCCCGCTGGCATATAGTGATCGCCCTGCGCATGGATCTCCGCGACGCGATGTGTGGCTGCACGTGTCAGCGCTTCGCGAATAGGTGTGCCTGGATTGGCGAAGGCAGCGCCTGGCAAGTGGAACCCCATGACTTCCATCAGCATCTGGTTCGAGTTCGCTGTGCCATAGAATGTGCAAGTACCCTGCGTGTGATAGCTTTCCGATTCCGCTTTCAATAGCGCGTCACGACCAACCTTGCCTTCCGCAAATAACTGGCGAACGCGTTGCTTTTCAGGATTGGGCAGACCGGACGGCATGGGCCCAGCTGGCACGAAAACAGACGGGATCCAGCCAAACCGTAGCGCAGCGATCACGAGGCCGGGAACAATTTTATCGCAAACACCCAGATGCATTGCGCCATCAAACACGTCGTGACTCAGGCCGATGGCCGATGCCATCGCAATCACGTCGCGAGAAAACAGTGACAGCTCCATACCGGTAAAGCCCTGTGTGACGCCATCACACATTGCAGGGACGCCTCCGGCGACTTGTGCAATGGCATTCACCTCCCGTGCGGCATCCCGAATAATAGCGGGGTAGTCCTGATACGGCGCATGTGCTGAAAGCATGTCGTTGTAGGCTGTGATGACGCCAATGTTCGGCCAACCCGCGCCGAGTAATTGTGTCTTCTCAATCACCGCGCATCCCGCCGAGGCGTGCGCCAAACTGCTTTCAGACATTCTCCGTCGGGCGAAATCCTTGGGGCGGCGACTACGGATCATTTCGAGATATGCTTGGCGCGAGTCACGTGACCGCTCTCGAATACGCGCGGTCACTTCTGCGATTGTCGAATTCATCTCAACCATTATGCTGCCCATACGACCGTCAAACGCGGCCCCAATTTATCGATTGCATATTTAATAGGCTTTTCCTGCACGGATGACATTATCGCCGTGTCGAACACTGCCTTTTTCGCTTCTCCGAAGATTAGCAGAATCACGGACGACGCACTCGTTACGCCCTTGCCTGTAAGGGTAATACGCTGCGGATTTTCACCGGCGACCGGACACCCGGTCGCATCAACGGCTGCAACCACATTTTCACTTTCCAGAGCGGCTGACAGATCCTTCGAACCCGGAAACCAGCTGGCGGTATGACCATCCTCACCCATACCAAGAAAAACCACGTCTGCGGGCTCACAGTGCGGGGCATACGCCTTGTCTCTGTCTGCCACAGCTTCCTGTGGCATGGCGTCCATTGTTTTCATCGGCAGAAAGCCTGCAGCTCCGGCGTTTGCCTTTAGCAGTCGGCTGCGTACGAGGCGCTCGTTGGATGCGTCGTCTTCAGGGTTGACCCAACGTTCATCGACGAGACCAACCATGACCCGCGCCCAATCCAGCTCGGTCGTGGCAAGGGCATCAAATATCGGCCCCGGCGTTGAGCCACCTGACACCATCAGCGACGCGGTGCCTTTCAGCTCCAACGCCTTCGTCAGCCCACCTGCTATGAATTGCGTTACAAAGCGCGTTGCCTCATCGCGGCTGTCAAACATCATGAATTCATGCGCCAATCCGCTCATGATCCCTCCCACCATGCCCGATTGTCGCGGTCCATCATCATGGCAGCAGCGAGTGGGCCATCCGAACCGGCTGTGTAGGCTTCGGGGCGATCACCTGATTTTTCCCAGGCTTCGATAAGCCCATCAACCCAAGTCCATGCCGCTTCAACTTCATCCTTGCGCATGAAGAGGGACAGATTTCCGCGTACTACATCCATCAACAGACGCTCATACGCGTCCGGATACCGAACTGTGAAGCTTTCGGCGTAGGAGAGATTCAAGGGGAGAGACTTGACGCGGAGGCCGCCCGGGCCCGGCTCCTTGATTTGAACGAACAGGCGCACACCTTCATCCGGTTGCAGACGAATAACCAGCTTGTTCGCACTCTCATACCCCTCCCCGAACAAGGAATGGGGAGTTGGTTTGAACTGAATGATGATATCCGAGTGACGCTGCGACATCCGCTTGCCAGTCCGCAGATAGAAGGGGACGCCCGCCCATCGCCAGTTGTCGATATTGGCCTTGATCGCCACAAAGGTCTCAGTCGAGCTGACGGTTTCAGAACTCAACTCTTCCAGATAGCCTTTCACGGGCTTGTTGTCTTTCACACCAGCCTTGTATTGCCCGCGAACAGTTTGCTTCTTGGCGGCTTCGCCCGTGATCGGTGTCAGCGCGTTGAGCACCTTGATTTTCTCGGTACGAACATCATCATCGTCGAGTTGGTTCGGCGGCTCCATAGCCGTCAGGCACAGCAGCTGGAGCATATGGTTTTGCACCATGTCTCTCAGGGCACCGGATTTATCATAATAATCTGCACGTCCCTCGAGACCCAAGTCTTCAGCAACCGTGATCTGAACATGGTCAACATAATTGCGAGACCAAATTGGCTCGAACAGCATATTGGCAAATCGCAGGACCATGAGGTTCTGTACCGTCTCTTTGCCAAGATAATGGTCAATCCGAAAAACTTGGCGTTCGGCGTAGACTTGAGCAACACCGTCATTGATCGCCTTGGCAGATTCCAGATCGGTCCCGATCGGCTTTTCCAGCACAACCCGAGTGTTGCCCTCTGACAGGCCCGCCTTGCCCAGTGCTTCACATATTTGAACATACAGGCGCGGCGACGTAGCGAGGTAAAATACGCACGGACGGTTGTCATCCAGTGTCAGGAAAGATTTGAGGGTGGCCCAATCTGCATCTTCCTGTGTTGCATCAATGGACACATACTCAATGAACTTCTCGAACTTGGACCATTCCTTCGTATCCCAGTTGTCGCCAGACGCTGACTCACAGGCTTCTCTTGCCATCTTGCGATATTCTTTGGTGTCCATCTCACTGCGCGCAGTGCCAACAATACGGCTGGATTCCGGAATCTGGCCATCCAGCCATCTGTGAAACAAGGCAGGCAAGAGCTTGCGCCGGGAGAGGTCACCTGTCCCGCCGAAGATAACGATGTCGAACGGATCGACAGGAATGAATTTTGCCATCAGGCAGTCTCCAGAGCGCTCGAGGTGAACATTGTCGGAATCAGGCCGAATTCGGATCGATCCCAAGTATTTTCTAGTTTGTCAGCTTATTCGTCAGACTCGCAAAGGTCGTGAAACGCAAATTTTGGTATCATCATTCTTCACTTTAGCTTCGCCTCCCCGGCTGGTAGTGCTTCTCTGCAAATTTTGCAGACTCTTTGATCAACGGTCTGGACGAATAGACCAAACATGTGACAACGTTGTTTTCGGTGTTCTTAAGCGGAGGAAGCACGAGATGTCCAGCACTAGAACGCGTTTGGAAGATCTTGCCTCAATCGCGGGTGTGTCGATCGCAACTGTTTCGCGCGCCCTCAACAACAGCTCCGCAGTGAATGATGAAACCAAGCGTCGGGTCTGGAAGATCGCCCGCGAGCACAACTATAATTTCCGACCATCCATGCCCGCGCTCTTGTCCGGCGCTGCTGCGACGATTGCAGTCGTCGTGCCTACATTGGCTGGGCGCCAGACGGAAGTCTCTGACCCGTTCTTTCAGGAACTGATCAGCGGCCTCAGTGAGGCTGGGCGTTTGGCTGGCTGCGATGTGCTGATCTCTTATCTGGCCCCGAAAAACCAGGACGACCTCGCCTCCATCATGACCGCGAACCGTGCTGAGGGCGTCATATTTCTTGGCCAGAGCTTCTTGCACGAAAGATTCAACCAACTGGCCGAAACTGAAAGCCGTTTCATAGTTTGGGGCGCGGAAATCCCCGGCCAGAAATACTGCTCTATCGGCTCGGATAACTTGCGCGGCGGCAAACGGGCGACGTCTCACTTGCTGAATCTCGGCCGCCGGCGAATCGCTTTTGTCGGTGATACGTCCAATCCAGAGATTCTGCAGCGCTATGAAGGCTATATCTCTGCGCATCGTCGGGCTGACATTCCGCTCGATGCGGACCTCACGCTCCAGTCAAGTTTTGACGTAGAATCCGCCGAAGCTGCCATTTCCAGCCTGATGGAGCGCGGCGTCACGTTTGATGCTGTTTTCGGAGCAAATGACCTGATTGCCCTGGCCACCATTCGCAGCTTGCTCAGAGAGGGAGTGCGTGTGCCCGATGACGTCTCGGTGATTGGTTATGACGATCTTCAACTCTCCGCCTATGGCTATCCTGCCCTGAGCACGATCTCACAGGATCCTGCGCGGGCTGGGCGGATCCTTGTCGCCAAGCTGATTGCGTCGGTGGACACAGGCAGCATGCGATCTGAGCGTCTGCCAACCGAACTTATCGTTCGCGAATCCTGCGGCTTGTCCTAGTGGCGGGAAATCCGACACGAGTATGGCGGGACGCGTGTCTTGTTTTGACTATCGATTCCGACGCACATTAGAACCTGATCAGATGAAACGTCTGTCATCGCAGCCACCACTTCGGTCCCGCCAATATTGAAGACGCACTCAATCGTTTCGCCTTCCCATAGCCGACGAAACACGAGCAAGTCCCCGGACAAGTCGATAAATTCGATTTCGCCATATTGTAACGCGGGCGAGCTGGCGCGCACACGCGCGAGCGTGCGTGTGAATTGAAGCATGGATTGGGGATCGGCTTCCTGAAGATCTACCGCCAAATCCGCATGGCCCTGGCCCAGAGGCAGCCACGGCTTGGCATCGCTGAAACCACAATATGTATCGGCGCTGGCCCAGGGCATTGGCGTGCGAGCGCCATCGCGGCCGAGCGTGCGGGGCCAGTTCGCGATTGCTTCAGGGTCCTGCAAATCCTCAAACGCAATCTCCGCCTGCGGTAGGCCAAGCTCCTCGCCTTGATAAAGGATGGGATTTCCGCGCAGGCAAAACAGCAAAGCTGTGGTCAATTTGGCCCGAACAACAGGATCGGCACCCTCCAACCAGCGGCTGACACACCGCGGCGCATCATGATTTGAAAAGGCCCATGATGGCCAGCCCTCTCCTGGCGCGCCAAGCCAGTTGCTTTGGGATGTGGCTATCGCTTCGGCTCCCAATCGCTTCGCATAGAGGAAATCGAAGTTGTAGGCGGAATTGAGATTCTGTTCCCCCTCCGTATAGGCCCGCATCTCTTCAAGCGGGTTTGGACCTGGAACTTCCGCGACCGAAAATACTTCTCCATATTCGTCCATAAGCATTCGCAAGCGCTTCAGGAATTTGGGCAAATCGGGATGCGATTGATTGTGAACATGTTCCTGAAGGTCAAAGGGACGCGACACATTTCGGGGTGCAGGAATTTTCGGCGGATTGTCCCGCAAGTCCGGATAGAACAGGGAAAAATTGAGCGCATCGAGTCGGAAACCGTCCACGCCGCGATCCAGCCAGAACCGCATCACATCGACGAGCGCATCCTGGACATCCGGATTGTGCAAATTCAATTGCGGCTGGCTCGGCAGGAAATTGTGCATGTAATATTGCTGCCGTCGCGCATCCCATGTCCAGGACGGTCCGCCAAACACAGCCTGCCAGTTGTTAGGCGGTGTTCCATCGGGTTTTGGATCGCTCCAGACATACCAATCCGCTCGAGCATTGGTTCGGTCCTCTCTGCTCTCGGCGAACCAGGCGTGCGCGTCGGATGAGTGTGCATAGACCTGATCGATTATGATTTTCAGGCCGAGTGCGTGCGCTCGACTCAAGAGTGCGTCGAAGTCTTCCAGCGTGCCAAATGCCGGATCGACATCGCAATAATCGGCCACATCATATCCGAAATCCCTCATGGGGGATGTAAAGAAAGGCGATATCCAGACACCGTCCACGCCGAGTGAGGCCACATGGTCCAGCCTCTGCGTTATGCCTTTCAGATCGCCAACGCCATCCCCATTCGTATCCTGGTACGACCGCGGATAAATCTGATAGATGACCGCACCCTTCCACCAAGGCTGTGCGCTTTCCAATGACATTGCGTTCGGCATGGTCTGAAATTCCCGTCAATTCTGACCAGCATCGCACCGCTCCGCGATTTTTCAATCATCTAAGCGCCGCCAGGACAAGCGGCCCGGAAACGGACTGTATTGACTGAAAATTTGGAAATCCGCCTGGCAGGGGCAGAAGGACTTGAACCCTCGACCCTCGGTTTTGGAGACCGATGCTCTACCAACTGAGCTATACCCCTACAGGCGAAAGAGCGGTTTGCCTCAAATGCCGTCATGCCGCAAGACTAGAGCTTCAGCCCATGGAGAAAAATTGTGTCCCGCATCCCCTATCCCGACGTTGACGCCCTTCCTGAAGACCAGAAAGCCTTTCTGGATAAGCTCGCCCCGCTCAATATCTTTCAAATGCTTGGCCATGCTCCTCATCTGCTGAAACCCTTTGTCGGCATGGGCACGGCCTTCCTTCAAAACGGAAAACTGGATCCGATCACCCGCGAATGCGTGATCCTGCGTGTCGGGTACTTGTCCAATGCTAAATACGAAACGAGCCAGCACGAGGCTATCGGATTGGCGATCGGCATGGATGGCGAACTGATCGAAGCGGTGAAATCTGGTCCAAATGCCGACGGCTTGAGCCACGAGCAGAAACTGGCACTGACCTTTACAGACCATCTGGTAACGCATCCCCATCCGTCAGACGGCGCGCTCAAACCGGTTCTGAAACATTTCGGACCGTCCCTGCTGGAAGAGCTGGTTCTGCTGATCGGCTACTACATGATGGTCTGCCGCTTCCTTGAGACATTCGGCGTGGAAGTCGAAGAGGGCGGTCCAAAAGGCGCTGACATCAAACTCGACTGACGCCCGATAAAAAAAAGGCCGCCCCTTATGGGACGGCCTTCTCGTTACTGCCTGATGGGAACAGGG
>NZ_DGNK01000013.1:73281-151736 GCF_002388935.1 Hyphomonas sp. UBA4494 | reverse complement strand
GTGCAGCAGGCGCTGCTGAAGATCATGGAAGGCACGGTCGCATCCGTGCCGCCGCAGGGCGGCCGCAAGCATCCCCAGCAGGAATTCCTGCAGGTGGATACCACGAACATACTGTTCATTTGCGGCGGCGCTTTCGCGGGCCTCGAAAAGATCATCGGCCAGCGTGGCAAGGGTGCGGGCATCGGCTTCAGCGCCACCGTCCAGTCCGTCGAGGACCGCAAGACCGGCGAGCTTCTGAAGGATCTGGAACCGGAAGATCTGCTCAAGTTCGGCCTGATCCCGGAATTCGTCGGCCGCATGCCGGTTCTGGCGACGTTGGAAGATCTCGACGAGGAGGCGCTCGTCACCATCCTCACGCAGCCGAAGAACGCGCTCGTGAAGCAGTACGAACGCCTGTTCGAGATGGAAAACGTCAAACTCACCTTCTCGGAAGAGGCGCTTCGTTCGATCGCCCGCAAGGCGATTGAACGCAAGACCGGCGCGCGTGGTCTTCGGTCGATCCTGGAGGCGATTCTGCTCGACACCATGTTCGACCTGCCGACGCTCGAAGGCGTCGAGGAAGTCGTCATCAGCGCGGAGGTCGTCGAGGGCAAGGCCCGCCCGCTCTACATCTACGCAGAGCGGCAGGGCGACGTCGGTACAGGTGCCTGACCCGAACTGAACAACGAAAAACCCTGCCCTGGCAGGGGGTTGAAGGTGGCCTTGAAAGCGGAAGCTCTCGGGGCCATTTTCATTTTAACCAGTAGGCCCGCCAACGCAGCGCGCCGGCCGGAACACACGAGGTTCCGGCAGACTTTTCGTCCGGAACCGCTTCAATGAACGGGGCGGTCCATCCGAATCCCGGTATTCTGGACGGACAAGCGGCAGATCAGCATTCATTCAGATTCGAATGGTAGGCTGGAGTTTCGTTGCGGGCGGCAGCATTTGTAAGGCAGGTATCCGAGCATGACAGACACAGACGAAAACAGGCAGACAGGCGGATCGGAGAAGGGCGGGGCTCTCGTTCTTCCGGTGTTGCCGCTGCGCGATATCGTCGTCTTTCCCCATATGATCGTGCCGCTCTTCGTCGGTCGCGAAAAGTCGGTGCGCGCGCTGGAAAACGTGATGCAGGACGACAAGCAGATATTGCTCGTCGCCCAGAAGAACGCGGCGGACGACAATCCGGACACGGACGATATCTACGAAATCGGCACCGTCGGTTCGGTGCTTCAGTTGCTCAAGTTGCCCGACAACACCGTCAAGGTGCTGGTCGAGGGCGTCCGCCGTGCGCGCGTCAAGCGCTACACCGGCAACGACGAATTCTTCGAAGCCGAGGTCGATGCGATCGAGGAAGCGGATGGCGAGGGCGAACAGCTCGAAGGCCTGTCGCGTTCCGTTGTGTCGCAGTTCGAGGGCTACGTGAAGCTCAACAAGAAGGTGCCGCCCGAGGTTCTGGGATCGATCGGCCAGATCGACGATCCCGCGAAGCTCGCCGATACCATCGCGAGCCACATCAACATCAAGATTCCCGAGAAGCAGGAGCTTCTCGAAATGGCCTCCGTCAGCGAGCGTCTGGAGCGCGTCTATTCTCTAATGGAAGGCGAAATCAGCGTCCTTCAGGTCGAGAAGCGTATCCGCTCGCGTGTGAAGCGCCAGATGGAGAAGACGCAGCGCGAGTACTATCTGAACGAGCAGATGAAGGCCATTCAGAAGGAACTCGGCGACGGCGACGAGGGCAAGGACGAGATGCGCGAGCTCGAAGAGCGCATCCAGAAGACCAAGCTTTCCAAGGAAGCGAACGAAAAGGCCATGGCTGAGCTGAAGAAGCTCAAGCAGATGAGCCCGATGTCCGCCGAAGCCACCGTCGTGCGCAACTATCTCGACTGGCTGCTGTCTGTGCCGTGGAAGAAGCGGAGCCGCGTGAAGAAGGACCTTCTGAACGCCCAGCAGATCCTCGACACCGACCACTATGGTCTCGACAAGGTCAAGGAGCGCATCGTCGAGTATCTCGCCGTGCAGACCCGTTCGAACAAGCTGAAGGGGCCGATCCTCTGCCTCGTCGGTCCGCCCGGCGTCGGCAAGACCTCGCTCGGCAAGTCGATTGCGCGTGCGACCGGCCGCGACTTCGTGCGCATGTCGCTTGGCGGCGTCCGTGACGAAGCGGAAATCCGCGGTCACCGGCGCACCTATATCGGCTCGATGCCCGGCAAGGTCATCCAGTCGATGAAGAAGGTGAAGCACACCAATCCACTCTTCCTGCTCGACGAGATCGACAAGATGGGTTCGGATTTCCGTGGCGATCCCTCGTCGGCCCTGCTTGAGGTTCTCGACCCCGAGCAGAACAACGCCTTCGCGGATCACTACCTCGAAGTCGACTATGATCTCTCCGACGTCATGTTCGTGACGACGGCGAACACGCTCAACATTCCCGAGCCTCTGATGGACCGGATGGAGATCATCCGCATCGCTGGCTACACGGAAGACGAGAAGGTCGAGATTGCACGCCGTCACCTCCTGCAGAAGGCAATCGAAGCGCACGGCCTGAGGAAGGGCGAATGGTCGATCAACGACGAAGCCCTGCGTCACCTGATCCGCGTCTACACGCGCGAAGCCGGTGTTCGTAACCTTGAGCGCGAGCTGAACAACCTCACGCGGAAGGCCGTGAAGGAAATCCTCACCACGCCGGGCAAGAAGTCGATCGAGCTCACGATGGAAAACATCGCGGACTATGCCGGCGTGCCCAAGTACCGCTATGGCGAGGCCGAGGGCGAGGACCAGGTCGGTATCGTCACCGGTCTGGCATGGACGGAAGTCGGCGGCGAGTTGCTCACCATCGAAGGCGTCATGATGCCCGGCAAGGGCCGCATGACGGTGACGGGCAACCTGCGCGACGTCATGAAGGAGTCGATCTCGGCGGCGAGTTCCTATGTCCGCTCGCGGGCGACCCGCTTCGGCGTCGAGCCCCCGCTTTTCGACCGGCGTGACATCCACGTCCACGTGCCGGAAGGTGCGACCCCGAAGGACGGTCCCTCGGCGGGTACCGCGATGACCGTGGCTATTGTCTCGGTGATGACGGGCATCCCCGTGCGCAAGGATGTGGCTATGACGGGCGAGATGACGCTCCGTGGCCGCGTGCTGCCCATCGGCGGTCTGAAGGAGAAGCTTCTGGCCGCGCTCAGGGGTGGCATCAAGAAGGTGCTGATCCCGCAGGACAATGCCAAGGACCTCGCCGACATTCCGGACAACGTGAAGAACGCCCTGGAGATCGTGCCGGTGAACACCATCGATGAAGTGCTCAAGAATGCGCTGACCCGCATGCCGGAGCCGATCGAATGGGATGAGGAGGCCTGGCTCGCCGAGCAGGCCGCGTCCGGCCGGCGTCAGCCCGAGGCCCCGGAGCAGGTTATGGCACATTAACTGCCTGAAACCGCCTCCATTGGCGAAAAGAATAGAAACGGGAGCCACTTGGCTCCCGTTTTTCATCTCCGGAATGCCTGCATTTTCCGCAGAAATCCTTCGATTTTGCTTTGACCCCCTTCTTGGCCGACGAGTAGACTCCTGAGTCTCAAGGGAATCCCTAGATTCCCGCCATCGCATCTGGAGGGGCCTCACGTGAACAAGAACGATCTGATAGCAGAAGTGGCGGACCGGAGCGGTCTATCCAAGGCCGATGCGACCAAGGCCGTCGACTATGTGTTCGATATCATCACGGCCTCGCTGAAGAAGGGCGAAGAGGTCCGGCTCGTGGGCTTCGGCACATTCAATGTGTCGAACCGCGCGGCCACCGAAGGCCGCAACCCGCGTACCGGCGAGACCATCCAGATTCCCGCGTCGAAGCAGCCGAAGTTCAAGGCCGGCAAGGGCCTCAAGGACGCCGTCAACTGACATCGGCCAACGACCGGCGGGGCGGCATGTCGCCTCTGCCGGTTGTGGTCGGCGCTCTCGCCGACCGGGCGATTAGCTCAGTTGGTAGAGCGCCTCGTTTACACCGAGGATGTCGGCAGTTCGAGTCTGTCATCGCCCACCAGCGCCGCCGTTTGGCGGCGTTTTTCGTTTCAACTGAATGCTTTGGAGGACGTCAATGATCGATCCGGGCGCGAAGTCCCTGAAGGGCAAGACGGCGGTCGTCACCGGCGCCGGCAAAAATATCGGCCGGCACATCGCCGAGCATCTGGCCGCCATCGGCGCCAATGTGGTGGTCAACGGACGGGGCGACCAGGCCGCGGTCGAGGAGACCGCGGCGGCGTTGAAGAAGGACTACGGCGTCGAGGCGCTGCCCTTCCTGGCCGACGTCACCGACCGCGCCGCCGTCGACCGCATGGCGGCGGCGGCGATGGACGCCTTCGGGCGGATCGACGTCGTCGTCTCGAACGCGGCGCTCCGCAACCAGCAGCCCTTCCTGGAGATGTCCTACGAAGAGTGGCGCAATGTGCTGGGCGTGGCGCTCGACGGCGCCTTCAACGTCTGCCAGGCCTTCGGCCGGCACATGGTCGCCGGCGGCAATGGCGGATCGATCGTGACGTTGAGCGGCATTTCGAATCGGGTCGGCACGCTGAACCGAATCCACGTGAACGCCGCCAAGGCCGGCCTCGAGGGCTTCACGCGCGGCCTCTCGCTGGAACTTGCGCCGCATCGGATCAACGTGAATTCCGTCGCCCCCGGCATGATCGACACCAGCCGCGGCGCGAGCGCCGGCGCCCGCCCGTCGCTCGGCGACCGCGGCGTGCCGCTCGACCGGATGGGAACGCCCGACGAGATCGCCGGCCTCGTCCGCTTCCTGTGCTCGCCGGAGGGGGCGTATACGACCGGGCAGACGATTCACGTCAACGGCGGCGTTTACATGTCGTAAGCGACGCATGAGCTATTGACGCGGTCCGCGCCGGTCCTTAAAACCCGCGTTCTCTTGAGCGGGTGCCGAAGCGGCCCTGCCCTGGGGGTGTAGCTCAGTCGGTTAGAGTGCCGGCCTGTCACGCCGGAGGTCGCGGGTTCGAGCCCCGTCACTCGCGCCATTTCTCTCGAAATGGTTTCCGTGTAAAGCATTGAAGTTAAACGATATTTTTGATCTCGTTTGCTTCGCTTTGCATAAAATGGCCGGAATCTGTGGACCAAAATGGGACCAGATTGTGGACCAATGGTCGGCGTCATGAAGCGCGTCGACGACAATTCCTACCTCGAACAGCGAGGCCGCGTCTGGTGGTATAACCGCCGTGTGCCGAGTAAGTTCGCGCACCTTGATTCGCGCAAGCGGATCAAGGAATCGCTGGGGACCACTTCAATCGACCAGGCTCGCTACAAGCGCGACTTGCTGGCCGAAGCCGATGACCATTACTGGGCATCGTTGAAGATCGCCGAAGAGGTCGGGCCCTCATCCAGTCGGGAAACTTCGGAGGCCGTTCGTCGCCGCTATCGCATGGCGACCGTCAAGGCGCTGGCGAGCGGCTTCACCTATCAGCCCATCGACCATCTCGCGACTGTTGCGCCGCTTGAAGAGGCGCTGGCACGGCTGCTTGCGGTTCATCAGAACGCAGGGCCCGCCGAAATCCCCAAAGTGCGGGACGCCGAAGCGCTGCTTGGCGGCGCGCCGAAACCGACTGTCAGCGTGTCCGAGGCTTTCGAAGTCTATGTGAACGAGATCGCGTACAACGCGCAGCTGTACAAATCGCCGAACCAACGCGCATCGTGGGAGAAAACTAAGCGAACCTCAGTTCAGTATTTTATCGACTTTGCCGGTGACATTGCCCTTGAGGAGATCACCCGTGACCTCGCGCTCAATTACCAGAAGCACTGGGCCAAACAGGTCAGACCCAAGGATCAGAACGCAAAGCCGGTCGCGCCTAACACCGCTAACCGTCACATCGGCAATATCCGTTCGCTCTATGCCGATTACTTCAAGCACATTGGCGAAGAGGAACGTCCGAACCCCTTCCGCAATATGCACTTCAAGGCGAAGGCGAGAACCGAAGTGCCGCCATTCTCATCCAACTGGGTGCGGGAGAAGATTCTTGCGCCGGGTGCTACCCGTAAATGGCGGCCGGAACTGCAGCTCATTACGCTGATGCTGATCGAGACAGGATGCCGACCGAGTGAGATCATCAACCTACGCGTTGAAGATTTTCACATTGATGAGCCGGTGCCCTACATCTCCATCCGCGCACGGACGGACCGCGAAGTGAAGACCGACACCTCCGAGAGGGACATTCCGCTGGTCGGCATCGCACTCGAAGCGGCAAAGCGCGCGGCGCCGAAAGCCTTTGCCCACTACTACGACAAGGGCGAGCTTTTCTCCGCCAACATGATGAAGAACTTCCGCAATCGCGGCCTGCTGGAGTCGCCCGACCACAAGATCTACTCATTCCGCCACGCCTTCGAGAAACGCATGCAGGAAGCCAATATCGACTACGGCCTGCGATGCCTGCTCATGGGCCACAAGACGACAAGACCCGTCTATGGCGACGGTGGCTCGCTTGAGTATCGGCGTGACGAACTGCTCAAGATCATCCACCCGTTTGATCCTCGGGTGATGGAGTTGTTTGATCGCGAAAATGTACTCTGGGCAGTCGGCGGCTCCGCAAAATCATGAGTCAGGCTTTTGCGCTTTGTGTCGCTCGAGAATGTGCGCAGCAGACGACATCCAGGACAAGTCTGCGCCAAAGGAGGCGGCAATCGCGTGAAGGGCGGATGCGTTTGCGACCAAAAAGCTCCAACATAAATTGATGTACTCGGTTCCGGTTGCAGCCAACGCCCCGCCCGGAATACTTCCCGTGATTGCCGCGCCGCCGAGAGCGGCGCCTGTGAACAAGGCTGCGGTCCCAACTTGCTTTAGAATGAACCGAGTCAGGTTGCCGAACGTGTGTGCGGCGTTCTGATTCGACCGGCCTGGCTGGGGGCCGTGCCCTATCTGCGACGATGCCTGTACAACGAGTTCGCGGACGTCATCGGCAAACAGGCTTCGTGCACTGGCAACGGCATCGGCAAAATCATCCGCGGCCCTTCGCATTGCTTCTGTATCTGATGGCGTCCGTTGATAGGCGGCAGAATTCTCGGCGATCCTGCGTCCTTCCGGGTGGGCCATAATGTAAGCGCGGTTCAGGTCCAGCACAGAGGACAGATGCGCCTCAACACTCAACGGGAATGACGGAAGATAGTCCCGCGCGATCGCTTTTTCGGTTGCCTCACCGACGTTCGCCAGCCGTATGCCGCGAGAATAAACCTGCGAAATAGAAATCGAATCAGCGCTGATGGTAGCGTGATAGCGCTGCACGGCATTCAGAAGATCCGTATGCGCATTCGTTCCATTGAGTTCGTGTAGTAAATCCTGCGTTGCCTCACGTAACTCATCGAGCAAAGGGTTGTTCGCATCCGGCGTCGTCGCATCAGGAGGGATCGCCATATGGATCAGGCCATCACCGCCGACCTCAAACGCTGGCTCAGCAACGGCCTCTGGAAGGCCTTGAATTAAATCTTCAAGGTCGCGCGCGATTGCGGAAACTTCTAAATCATCCGGCTCGTTGTCCTCATACTGATCATAGTCCTCGGCACTTGCGACGGGTGCCCAATCCGTCAATCCGTCAGATTCGATTTCATCGACAGCAGCTTCGATGACGTCGTCGGGCAAGTCTGGGAAGTTCTCAGCCAGTTCCTCGCGTGCATCGTAAGGGCCGCCATAAATCCATTGGTAGCCGCCTTCGGCGCTGATATAGGGTAGCCGCTGGGCCGGATCTTCATAACGCTCAAAGAACCATTCAACCAGCGCGTCTATCTGCGCCTGTCGGTCTTCTTCGTCTATTCTTTCGTCGCCGTCTTCGTCCGGGTCTGGCGGTTCGTGTTCCAGTCCAAACTCAAGGTTGTTCAGCAATTCATGCGGGCCGACATCGGTCTCGCGATAATTTTTTGCGCCTATTGGATATTCCCAAATCGACCAGGTGAGCTGCCCAAGCTCCGGATGTTCAACGACTGCCGAATAGGCTGTTTCCGGTCCCATGCTGCGTTCTTCACTGGAGACGCTTTCGAAGTCGAGCATGTCGGCATCAATCTCATAGACCTGACCGCTCTGAGCGTGACGGATATGTGCGGTTCCATTTACATAGACCATTCATGTTCTCCGTCAGATATAGAATTTGAACGGCTGCTTTCCGCCGCCTCTCGCGCTACCCATAATCAGAACGTCACCGACTTTATTCGCGAATCGGATGGTGACGGGCAGGCCGTCCGAGTAGTTGCAGGCGTTGTAGTTGATTTTCGTCAACGCCAAGATGTCGGACAGCACCGTTTCAATATCCGGTCTTTCGCCGGATGACTTTAGTACAGTCACGTTCAGAGGGTTTGGCGTTTCTGGACCAATGTATGTGTCCAATCTCGGTGCGTAGCCGGATGTCCAGAGGAAGGCGTTATTCTGATCGAGGATCATGGCCGTGCCGCGCAAGGTTGGATACTTTCCGTCCCGGAACAGCTTCACCTGGCCGGTCGTCGTCTTAATTCGAACACCGACGATATTCGTTTCCTTGGGGGCGGCTGCCTCAAAGGCGCGCCATTCTTCGCTCGAAAATCCAGCGCGCCCGTGGATGAAGAGTTCCTTTGGGGGTGCGCCGAATTTCTCCTCATACGTCTCAAGGACTTTGCCGATGAGATCCCGGGCGGCGGTGCTCTTCAAGTGGAACTCGCCGTTTTCCGTTTGCCAAGGGCCATTTGCTCCACGGAAGACGATCCCGTCGCCTTCTGACAAAAACATCTGTGCCGCGCAGCATGCATGATTGTTCCTGTCATTTGGGAGGTTCTTGAAGACGAGCCCAACATAGCAGACGCCATCGCGCATATTAGCGATCTTCCACGGCGGTTCGGCCTGCGTTTTGTAGTAGAGACCAGTAGCCAGATTCCAGGCAATTGTGGCTGCATCCTGGACACCGCGGATAGGATAGCCGTGGGCATTTGTGAATGCTTCCGGCGCAAGCGTTGTTTCCCGCACGAGCTGCGAAGTGTAGCCCAGCTTCAGAAGCTTGGCTTTTGCCTGACGATGGAAGTCCGGAACGTCATCGAAGATGTCTTCTTTCGTAAGATCGATTACATCTTCCAGAAGCGGCAAGTTGCTGCGCTGCTTCTGACGCTTCACATATTCGCCAGGAGATAGAGTCACGCCGCTGCGCCGAGCCTGGCGTGTGCAACGCGTATAGATAATTTCTGGCAGGACAAACGCCCAGACGTCGGGACGTCTTTCTTCGTTTTCGTCATGATGGCGAACGCGTTCGAGAAAAACTTCAACTGTCTGGGCGACCGCTTCATGGTGGTTTTGCAGGGCTGTGGTTGTCTCAATCTTGTCGCCGTCGACCACGTATTCAATGAAGTCTCGGGGGTCGAAGCTAACACCAAAGGCCGCAGGCATCCCCGGAAAATTGCTGAGATGGAGACGATGTTCCTTGTCCGTCTTTTTTGGGGGCGGCACAAGCACATCGCCGAGCACGCTGCGCCCCCAGCGCCGGAAATATTCCAGTCCCTCTGTTGTGCCGATGACGCCTATGGTGATGACCTTGTTGCGATCATCCGCTTTGTGGGGTCCGTAGAGATATAGCCCGTCTTTGGGATGGTCCGTCGATTGACCGAAACCGAATGAGAGAGCTGGTTCCGGGAGGTGAATAAGTCTCGGCGTAACGACGTCAAATTTCATTTCTGCGCCTCCTCTTCATCGGAGGTATCCCCATCCTCGGGGTCAAAATCGCCAGCCAGAGTCGAGGGATCAGTTTCTTCGGCGTCCTCGTCGTCATGGACGATCGGTGTCGTCACCGGTGAAATCATCTGTATAGGCATTACGTTGAGGACGAGATTGCCGCCCGCGCCGATGGGAAGTGAGATATAGGAATCGCCTCCCGCCACAAGCTCCAGAAACGCCATCATGCGACCGTGCCAGGACTTGTTCCTCCAGCCCTTGCAGTCGCTGCGCCGATGACGGTGCTGCCTCTCCTTATCGTCGATGATGCTGCCCTGACGGTCCTCATCTCCTTTAGCGTTTTCCTTGATATCCGAAAACAGAACCCGAGCCTTGAGCCGGAAATGGGGGAAGGGATAGAGATTGGGAATTGCGCTCACGCCGTAGGACCAAACCCGCCCCTTTGCGACGTTCCGCAGAACCGACCTACGCTTGCCTTCCTTTGGCCCCCATGCCACGCGTTCGTTGATGCGAATCTGCGCGGGGGCGGCATGATGCCCGAGACCGCTCGCCCACCCATATTCTTGAAACCCGATCGAAGAGAGACGTCGCTCCCAGGCCTGACGGAATAGCGCGACTAAAATATTTTTGGCTTCACGACTCTTTATGTCGAGTTCCGACCACCCCTTTTCCATGAAAGATGAAAGGCGACTCGTAGCAATCGTCTTGATCGGTCCGAACCCCTCGAAATGCTCGGCCATTTCCAAGGGGGAAGCGAAGGTGATGAAACCAGATAAGTGAGGATAAGTGGGAAAAGCGAAGCTGTTCGCGCGCCTTTTCAGCTTGTCGCGATCGCAAGGTCCAGTCGGCGCGACATAAGCGATCTCGTCTGGCGCGTTTTCGATCGCGACCCAATTGCTGGTCAGGGTTTCGGCGCGGTTTTCCAGTCTGATCTCATTTCGCCTTCGGTGCTGCTCCCATTGCGGCTGAATCAAAGGTTCATTGAGTTTTGGGACGTTCTGCTTTTCGAGCGTCTCTAACAGATCAGCGAGACCATCCGCATAGCTATCTTCGAAGTTCAGATATTGTAGTTCTCCCATGCCGAAGACTTTGCGGAAGCTCCTAACGCGAAGCGGTATCGTGAATTTTTCATCACCGGTCGTGCGGGAGACGTCGGCTGCAATGCCAATTTCTTCCTGCACGCCGTTTTTATGCAAGCCATCTCCGGCGCAAATCAGCAATTGCTTTACCGCCCGGTCCTGCAAAGTACGGGTCAATGTTTTTCGCCAGCGTTCACCTCCTTCGAGATTCAGAATGTCGGCGAAAACCTGGTATCCTGCAGCCTCAAGGCGCGGGGCGAGCCACTCTGTGAATTCATTATCCTCTGGCGTCGCTTTTGTGACGAAGAGGACAGTGCGCTCATTCTGTGTTTTTTCCATGGAGCATTCGATTCAGTGGGATCCGACTATTTATGTAATTCAATTTTATGGAGTTTTCTGCGTGGTATCTGCAGAAAACAGTCGCTTGAGTCTTTCGTCGGTTTCCCATGCAAGCGCTGGAATACCAAATCTTTCTCCCCGAAACTCACATATCGTGTGCACGCCTGTCTTGTTGAACCATAGCCGCCAGGTCTGGTTTTGTGTCGGGGTTGCGGCGGCGAAGGCGGCGCAGGAGAGAATAGCCGCATTTGGCCGGTGCTCGGGATCGCGCACTGACGCATAGCGGATCAGCCCGATACTCTCCGCACGCGCAGCTTCTTCGAGTTGCTGGCACGCTTCGTAGTCGTTTGGATGCGTCCAGAGGTTGGCAGCGTCGCTAAATGGCTTTGACATGAGATCTATGGCTGCGTCGGTGCGGACCGGCACGTCGAATGTGGTGTGCTCGCTCGGCTGCGCCGGAAATGGCGTGCCCGGAGAGTCTGCGTAGAAGAGCAGCAAATGAAACGCGGTTTCGATGATCGCTGTCGCCGGTTCTTCGGACACATAATAGACGCCGGGCGTCGGTCCGGCGCGGCGGAACCGCGAGCCGTTCGGATAGAGGCCGTAGCGGAACGGCGTCATGTAGAGATAGTGGAGCCCTGCGCAGTCGGGGGGTACAGGCGGCTTTGTTTCTTCGAGCATGTCTTCGAGAAGACGCTGCTCATCCAGCGTATCAACAAGCTGAAGCGTGGAGACGATGTGTTGCGCCTCCACGCAGCGCCAGAAAACGCGGGATACGCCTTGCCGCTCAGAGCGGAGCGCGTCTGGAATCCAGATAGGCAAGGCCATGGGTCAGTCCTGTAATCGTCTTGATCTGATCGAGTGGACGACCGCCAAGCGCCCGGTTTTCATTGCGTAGCCAGGCGTTGGCCACCTTGCCGTCGCCGCCGGTGATCGCATCAAGCGACCGGAACAGGCGAACGAACAGCGCTCCCAGTTCAAACGGCTTGGTGCCTTCCTCCAGCCGGAACTCATCCTTGCGCATCCGCGACACGGTCGGTTCCGAAACCCCCAAAATCAGGGCCATGTCCTTCCCGGAAAGACCAAGCTTTTCAGCGGCCCGGACCACGGCCATGGTCATCACCCGTGCCCGTTCCTGTGCGTCGATGGCTGCTGTTTGGGACATTGAGCGATCCTTTCCACTGAAGGGATATATAGCGGTTCTTTCTGAGGAAATCAAGAGCGCCCTCGCTTTCTCGGCCGAGCGGGCATGTTCGCGCCGATGGCGTCCTCGATCCGGTCGGCCGCCGAGGCCCGCTCGCGGACTTCCCGGTCGAACCGGTCGAACAGGGGAAAATACTTCTCACCGCAATGGCGCACGACGAGCGCCGCAATGCGGCGGCCTTTTTCAAGATCATGCAGGCTGAGGCTCATTGGGGCGCCAGACCCTTTGCTAGTTGGTCTTCGTCCGGTTCCAGACCATGACGCCGGTGCCGTCCTTTTCATTCTCGAAGAAGGCGGCGCGCACGGGGCTGGCAAAGCTTGGATCGTCGAGCTTGACGGCGAGGTACGGGGTTTCGCCGTCCTTGCTTTCCTGACGCCAGGCCGCACCGAGTTCGGCCCCGCCGGCATAGAGCCGGAAGTCGGGTGCGCCATCTGATGCCTTGTCACTGTTCGGGACAAGCTGTGCTTTGACGTTGATGGTCATGGTACGGATGGTGCCGGTATAGCTGCCATCTTTCAGGGTGAACGTGCCGATCTGCGCCATGGGTTAGTCTCCTTTGCTGGCGTTGGAATGAAGGGCGCGGCGCGCCCGTTTGAACCCGGCATCTGACGCCAGGAAGCTTTCGATCATGGCGGGGATGAGCGCTTCGGGCTTTTCCTCCGCGCCATAGGTTTGCCGGTAGATTTCGGCATAGTCGCTGAGGGCGCTGGCGAGGTCGGGATCGACCGAGAGGCTCATACGCACCGGGGTGCGATCGGGTAACTGTCCAAGGCGTAGGGTCATCTGCTTGTTCCTTGTGGATGGGGTCTGAGGATGAGGTCGCGGGTGACGACCACGCGCACGGGCCAGCCCGGCCGCACACGGACCGTCGGCTGAATGCCAAGGTTGCGTTCGACGACGCGCTGGCCGGCCTGGTTGACGGTGTCGGTCGTGCCGCGTCGGATCGCGCGTTCGAGATCGCCGTCACCGTCTGCACCGAGTTCTGCGCCGACGCCGAGAATGGTGGCGAGGCCTGCTGCGATGAACACGCGGTCCCAATGATGATCGGTTCGATCCGAGAGACCCGCAAAGCCTTGCGCATCAGCGCCTGGCGCGGAAATCACAATCGACGACCCGTCCGGGAAGATGATCCGGTCCCAGGTCACGAGTGCGCGGTCCTGCCCGAAAGAGACTTCCGACTGGTAGCGCCCGATCAGGCGCGAGCCCTGCGGGATGAGGAGGTATTGGCCGGTGACGGTGTCATAGACGGGCTGGGTGAGCTGCGCGACGATCGTGCCCGGCAGGTCTGAGTTGATGCCCGTGACCATTGAAGCCGGAATGAGCGTGCCAGCCATGACCTGATACGGCGAGGCAGGGTCTTCCACGCCGTGTGGATTGTAGATGTCGCTTGCTGGTCCTTCGCTCGTAAAGGCGAGCTTGCGGGACTGGAGATTTGTATCGATAGGCTGTCCGAAAGCGGACCGTGCGCCTTGCGGCAGAGCGGCGAGCGCCAGAAGCTCAGAACCCAGATCAAGCGCGGGGTCTCGATAAGCAGGACGGGTGTCGGTGGTGCTTGCCGTGCCGCTCTGAGAATCGAGTCGGAAAAAGACCGGTGCGCGGGCGGCTTCATCGGCAAGGGCGGCCTCGCGCATGCGCCTTGCACGTTCGGCCTCGTCGGCTGGGTTCGGGCGAAAGTCATCCTCGAACCGGGTCACATATTCCGGTTCGATACCGAGCTCGCGTTCGGCGCGCAGCATGGTCGCGCCGAGATCGCCCGAAAGCGGTGGGCCAAGACGCGTGACGCGGTCCTCGACGGATGTGATGTCGCTATAGCTGGTCGGAAGCGTTGAGAGACCTTCGGGCTTGCGCGTGTTCGTCGTGTTGTAGAGCTCGCGACGGGCATCCGGATCGGTAGCGGTTGGCGGTTTGAGGGCAACGCTCATGGCTGCGAACAGGGCGAGCACGCCGAGGCCTGCGCCGACCATCAATACTTTGCGATTGATCCGCGTCACCGGCTTCGGGCTGGAGCGGATCTTCAGCCGCTCGGCATGTTCGTCGAAGGGAATGGGCTCGGACATCGGCTCAGTTCCCGAACAGGCCAGCCAGCGGCGAGCGCCGCTCGTTGCGTGAGATTCGCACCACGGTCTGGTTCCGCTCGCCGAGGCGCAACTCGGCCGCACGGAACAGCCGGTCCACGACATAATAATTGCCGCGCACACGGTAGTTCACCAGTTCCGCATCACCGTCCGTGCCGAGCACGAAAAGCGGCGGCATGTCGGTTGTGGCGATGTCCTCCGGCATCTGGATGAAGACCTGACGGCCATCATCAAAGACGCGGACAGGCTTCCAGTCCGGACTGTCGCCGGAGAGGCGATAGTCGAAGTTCAGGCCTTCCAGCGTCAGGCCGCGCTCAATGCTTCCCGCGTCCCGTGCGATCGCGCGCTCATTGCGGGCAGTGAGGCCTGCGAGTTCATCCGCGGGGTAGCGCCAGGACAGAGCGGCCATATAGCCGCCGCCCGTGCTTTCAAGTTCCAGATGATAGGTGCGCCGGTCCGTGGCGATCATCAGATTGGTGCGAATGCCGGAGGAAATCGGTTTGACCAGCACATGCGCGCGGGAAGTGTTTCCAGAGCCGGAGATCGTATCGCCCACGACCCAGCGGACCGTGTCGCCTGCCGAGACCGAGACCAGTTCCTCGCCCGGCTGCAGGGCAATGTCCGAAACCTGTCCGGGGCTGGCATAGAGCCGGTAGAGCGCGCCTTCTGTATAGGGATAGACCTGGATCGCGTTCACATAGCCATCGACCGAAGGTTCGATAAGCGCGCCGGTGCGGCCCTGTCTGATGGCTTCAGCCGGTGACACTGAGGGACGCGATATCGTCCTTGTGTAGGTCCGCGTCACGCTGCCATCGGCATTGGTGGTGACACGCGCGCCGATGGGCATCATCTGGCCGGGCAGCGGCAGCGCGACGGCGGTTTCGACGATCTCCACCGGATAGTCGGTCCTATCCTCGACGGGCTTGGCCGCGACAAAGGCGCTCGCATCGATAGGTTCAAGCTCGGTCGTGGCGCAGGCCGTGGTAAGTGCGAGGGCCGAAGTGGCAAGCAGAATACGAAGCATGGGGATCATTCTCCTGTAACGAGGTCCTGACCCCAGTTCAGGGCATGGACATAAAGGCCGAGCGGATTGGCGCGCAGGGTCTCTGCATCCGTCGGCGGCTGGGTGATGATTGTGAAATTGCCGGTGAACCTTTGGGCGCTGACGAGCGCACCATTCTCATAGGTCTTCTCGATCCAGCGGGCCTGGAAGCTGTCCTCCGAGACGCGAACCACGCTGACCACGTCCACGGTGCGGGATTTGCGCCCGACATCGGCGAAAGGATCATTGGCGGAGGCGTATTCGTTGAGCGTGGTGGCGGCGCGGTCGGTCACGAAGTCATAGGCGCGCAGCCAGTTCTCGCGGACGACGACAGGGTCAACGGAAAGCCCCCGGACATGTTCTATGAAGTTCGCAAGGTGATGGGCGATCTGGGCATCGGTCGGCGTGTAGCTTGTCGTGGCCGGAGCCACAGCGCGGGCCGCACCCGTCTCATCGACTTCGACCACATAGGGCGTGACGGTGGATTGCATCGAGCGCCAGACCAGCGCGCCGGAGGTGACGAAGCAGAGCCCGAGACAGCCGAGCGCCATGAGCCGCCAGTTCTTCGCCTGCACGCGGGCGGAGCCTATTCTTTCATCCCAGACCTGTCCGGCCTTCTGATATGGCGTCTCGGGGAACGGGCTGCGGCCGTAGCTTGAAGATGAACGCTTGAACGCCATAGATCAGACCTCCTGTCTTGTTGGGTTGAAGCGGGAGCCTGCGGGCCGCTGCCGCGGCGTTCTTCGCCTACAATCCATCCCCCGGATGGATTGTTTTGCCTGCGGCAAACCGGCTGCGAACTCCCAGATCTGGCCCGCCTTCTGGTAAGGCGTTTCGGGAAACGGGCTTGGTCCATAGCTGGAGGAGGATCGCCTGAAAGCCATCGTCTAGTCGTCCTTGTCTCTGAGGGTGGGGTTTGCGCCCGAAGCGCCGCGATCACCGTCGCGCAGGGAGTGCGCGGCCATCTGGCCTGCCTGTCCCATGCGCTGGCTCGCCTGCATGCGCCGCGCCCAGCCGGGGCTTTGGCTTGATGATGATCCGGAGGCAGAGTTTTGCATGGACGCGGCCTCAGACCCGCCGGTGGCGCGCCAGGCGCCCTGACTGCCGCGTTGGTAGGCGTCTCTGAGGGCTTGAGCCGGGCGCGATGCTGTGCGACGCATAGCGTCGCCGCCTGCACGGGCGACACCGGCAAGGCCTGCGGCGACGCCCGCTGCGCCGGATGCGCCAGAGGCGACCGATCCCAGCGTATAAGAAGTGCGCGCCGCGCCGGCCATGCTGGCGCCGGCCTTGACGGCGGAGGACGCCCCGCCCGCGACGGCGCCGACGGCAGCGCGGCCGCCCATCCCGGCGACATAGGTTCCGGCTGTGACACCGGCGGCCGCGCCTGCGGCGGAACCCGCGCCGAGTTGCGGCGCACCGGTGATCAGGCCGGAGGCGATGCCGGGCGCAAAGATGCCCATCCAGAAGAAGACGATCGCGGCGAGCACCGTGCCCATGACTTGCGCGAGCGTCACATCATCGCCGGTACGGAACGCATCGGTCACGGATGAGAAGAGCGTCGAGCCGATGCCAATAATGACGGCAAGCACCATCAGCTTGATGCCCGAGGTGATGACATTGCCGAGGACGCGTTCAGCCAGGAACGTCGTCTTGTTCCAGAGCGCAAACGGCACGAGCACGAACCCGGCGAGCGTCGTCAGCTTGAACTCCAGGATCGTGATGAAGAGCTGCACGGCCAGCACGAAGAAGGCGACCATGATGATCGCCCAGGCGATGAACATCACCGCGATCATGATGAAGTTATGGAAGAAGGAGATTGGCCCCAGCATGTCGCTGATCTCTTCCAAGAGCGGCTGACCGGCGTCGAGACCGACACTGGCGATGAAGCCGGGGCGCAGGAGATCATCGGCGGTCATGGTCCCGCCGCCAGCGGTCACGCCAAGCTCCGCGAAACTGTCAAAGACGATCCCTGCGAGAAGAGAGAAATTGCCAATGATGAAGGCGAAGAAGCCGACATAGAGCACCTTCTTGAGGAGCCCGGCGATCACGTCCGTGTTCTGGGAGAGCGCCCAGAACAGGCCTGCCAGCGTAATGTCGATAGCGATGAGCGTGGTCGACAGGTATGCGACATCGCCCGCCAGCAGGCCGAACCCGCTGTCAATGTAGGCGATAAAGGTCGCGAGAAATGTGTCGATCACGTCCATGGGGCGCTACTCTGCGAGGAAGGCCCGGGTGCGGGCGCGGCCGCGTTCGGCCTCGGCCAGCTGGCGCGCGCGTTCCAGCGCCTCGGCGCGGTAATGGGCGGCCATCATGGCTTCCATCTGCATCAGCTGCTCAGTCTGCAGGGCCTCGATCTGGTTTCCCGCCTGCGCGACCTGGAGATTGCCGACGGCGGACTGGCTGTCGGCGATCAGCCGGCCGAGACTGTCACTGTCAGCCCGCGCTGTGGAGACGACCTGCGCCGTGACGGTCAGACTGTCCCGGTAAGCCGTGCGGGACTGACGCCAGCGGGCGCGGGCCTCTTCGACGAGGACGGCCTGGCGCGGCGGTTCACTGCCATAGTCTTCAGGGTACACCTCTTCATACTCGCGCTCGATTTCCTCGACGCGGTAGCCGATGCCTTCGGCCTCGCGCATCAGCTCCTCGATGCGGCGCATGCGGCGCAATATGTCGTCGACGATACTATCGGGCAGCGCCTCCAGATCGCGCGCCATGTTCTCCAGCATCTCGATTTCATGGGTGAGCTGCTGGATTTGCTGGTTCACTTCCTGAAGCGACCGGATCGCCTGGTAGATGTTCTGGATGTGATTGGCCGGGTCATAGACCGTCCATTGGGCGGCGGCTGGCGGGGCGATGAGGATGGAGAGCGGCGCGGCGCAAATGAGGGCGGAGGCAAGGAAGCGTTTCATCGGGGGCTCCTATTCGGCGGCGATGGCGTGGACTGATTGGATCGGATCGGCGGCTTCAGGCGCATGGCCGGGCCAGCGGGTGAGCAGCTCAGCCGCCCAGGGCAGGCCTTTCTCGATCAGCCAGCAGGCAGCAAAGCCGTCGCCTTCCGTCTCGGCCCAGATGCGGTCCATGCGGGCCTGATTTTCCGGCGAGGACGCCCCGCAAACCGAGAGGGCGATGGGTCCAAGTCCCAGATCAAAGACGCGCGCGCCGAGGGGTGACTGGTAATAATAGTCGCGCTTCGGCGTGGCTCTTGAGATCAGTTCGATCTGGCGGGTATTGAGTCCGAAGCGCTCATAGGTCTCTTTCGATTGCGGTTCCTGCGCGCGTTCATTCGGGAGGAAGATCCGTGTCGGACAGGACTCGACGAGTGCAGGCGCGATGCTTGAGTTCGCGATGTCGGCCAGGCTTTGTGTTGCGAACACGACAGACACGTTCTTCTTGCGCAGGGTTTTGAGCCATTCGCGAATGCGCGCCGCGAACATCGGATCATCGAGGAACAGCCAGGCTTCATCTAGGATGAGCAGCGTTGGTTTGCCGGTGAACCGGGCTTCAAGTCGGTGGAACAGGTAAGTGATGACGGGGGCGACCGCGCCTTTCGCGTGCATCAGCTCTTCCATCTCGAAACAGACTGTATCGGCGAGGGCGAGGCTCTCCTGATCGGCATCGAGAAGGCGGCCATGCGGGCCTTCCAGCGTGAACGGGTGGAGCGCCGATTTGAGCGTGTCGTCCTGCAGCATCAGGCTGAGGCCTGTCAGCGTGCGTTCGTTTTCAGGCGCTGAGCTGAGAGACTGGATCGCTTCCCAGAGCCGGGCTTTCAGGTCCGGCGTCATGCTGACGCCTTCATTTGTGCAGAGACCTGTCAGCCAGTCAGCGGCGAAACTCGCGCCATGTTCGGTGTCGATGTCCTTCAGGGGCTGGAGGCTTGGGGCGTTCGAACTGCCAAGGTCGATATGCGCGCCGCCCATGCAAAGCGTTGCAGCGCGCGCGGACCGGCCCTTGTCGAAGATGAAGACCTGGGCGTTTGTGTAGCGCTTCCATTGCAGGGCGAGCAGGGACAGGAGCACGGACTTGCCCGCGCCGGTGGGACCGACGACAAGCGTATGACCAACATCGCCAATGTGGAGATTTAGGCGGAACGGTGTTGTGCCGTCGGTCTGTGCCTGGATGAGCGCAGGGGCTTGTAGGTGTCGATTGGCGTCTTCGCCCGCCCAGACCGCAGACAGCGGCACCATATGGGCCAGGTTCAGCGTGTGCAGGATGGGCTGACGGACATTGGCATACGGATGACCGGGCAAGCTCCCGAGCCAGGCATCGACGGCGTTCAGGGTCTCGCGGATTGCGGTGAAGCCGCGGCCATTCACGATGCGCTCGGCCACGCGGATATGTTCGTCCACCACGCGCCGGTCGGGATCGGCGACAGTGATCGTTGTGGTCACATAGCCATAGGAGACAAGGTCGGAGCCGAGTTCCTGTAGCGCGGCGTCGGCATCACCCGCCTTATTGTCGGCGTCATTGTCTACGAGGGCCGCCTGTTCATTGAACAGGGTCTCGCGCAGGACCGCGCCGATCGATTTGCGTTTGGCGAACCAGTGGCGGCGCTTCTTTCCGAGCACTTTTTCAGCTTCGGCCTTGTCCATGGCGATGAAGCGCGTTGCCCAGCGATAGGCAAAACCCTGCCGGTTCAGCTCATCAAGGATGCCCGGCAGGGTCGAGGCCGGAAAACCGAGAATGGTCAGCGTGCGCAAATGCGCGTCACCGATCATCGGCTCCAGCCCGCCAGCGAAGGGCTCATCGGCGAGCACGGCGTCGAGGAAGACCGGCAGCTCAGGCGTCACAACAGGATGGCGCTTGATCGAGATGGTCGAGTGGAGATAGGTCAGCGTCTCATCGTCAGTTAGCTTACCAATCTCGGCGAGGCAGGTGGAAAGGAGATCGAAGACGCGGTCCGCGTGCTGCTGGAACGTCTCCAGCCGGTGCCGCCAGGTCGCGGCATCTTCGGTCTCAGCGCGCTGGATCAGCGCCTTCTCGGCGCGGCCCGTCGCATCGGCAGGCGGTAGCCAGAGGAGGTTTAGATAGTAGGCACTCTCGAACCGGGCGCCGCTTTCTTCGGCTTGCAGCGCGCGTTCCTGATCGATGAGCCAGGACAGCGCATCTGGAAACTCCGCCTCCGGATAGTCATGCACCTCGTGGCGCTGCGCCTCGAAGAAGAGCGCCCAGCCTGAGCCAAACCGGCGCAGGACATTGTTGACCCGGGCCATAACCGAGACGAGTTCTTCCTCGGTCGAACTTTCAAGGTCAGGGCCACGATATTTGAATGTCGTCTGGAAGCTGCCGTCCTTGTTGAGGACGACGCCCGGCGCAACGAGACAGGCCCATGGTAGATAGTCGGCGAGAAGCGTTGGTGTGTCGGCATATTCACGCAAGTTCAGCATGTCAGATGCTCCTTGTGGCGCGTCGAACGGCTCGCAACGGCCATGAAATCCGGATCAGACCGCGCCATGAACACGGCCGCTGAATGCCCGACGGTCCAGAGCACGAGGCCCGGTATCCAGAGCTGGAGCCCAAGGCCGACCGCGGCAGCGAGCGTCCCGATGGCGATGGCGGCCGTGCGCGGTGCGCCCGCCATCAGGATCGGCTCGGTCAGCGAGCGATGGAGGGGGATTTCATAGCCTTCCGCCACTAGACCAGCGCTCCGCCGCCAAAGCTGAAGAAAGTCAGGAAGAAGCTGGTGGCGGCGAAGGCGATCGAAAGACCGAACACAATCTGGATCAGCTTTCGCATCCCGCCGCTGGTCTCTCCGAAAGCCAAGGTCAGACCGGTCAGCGTAATGATGATCACCGCGACGATCCGCGCGACGGGCCCTTCAATAGATTGCAGGATCTGATCGAGCGGACCTTCCCAGGGCATGCCGGAGCCTGCCGCATGGGCGGGACCGGCGATCATCAGGCCGAGGCCGATACAGGCCGCGACCTGAACCGTTCGGTTTACGGTCTGAAGGTGGGTGTAGAGGGTCATAGTGTTTCTCCATGTTGGACGAGGGACAAAGAGCGGGAGACGAGCGGCTGGGTCTGGTAGCCCTCGCCGTCAAAGCCGGTGACGCGGAGCGCCTCTTCAACGCGGCGCTGGCCGCCCGCGCGGTTCATGAACACGACGACGTCAATCGCCTCTGCGATGAGGTCGAAGGGCGCGCGCGGTGTGGCTTCCAGTGTCAGCTGTTCAAGCCGCGCTAGCGCGCCGTGGGCGGAGTTCGCATGCAGCGTGGTGATCCCGCCGGGATGGCCGGTGTTCCAGGCTTTGAGCAGGTCGAGCGCTTCAGCCCCGCGCACTTCGCCGATAATGATCCGGTCGGGGCGCAGGCGCAGGGTCGAGCGGACAAGGTCCTGCAGGCTGGTGCTGCCGCGATGGGTTCTGAGCTGGACGACATTGGGTGCGGCGCAGCGCAGCTCCCGCGTGTCTTCAAGGATGACGATGCGGTCGTCATGTAGTGAGGGCTCTGCCAGCAAGGCATTGGTAAATGTCGTCTTGCCAGAGGACGTGCCGCCGGCGATCAGAATGTTCGCATGCGTTGCAATCGCGTCCTTGAGCGCTTGGGCCAGCGCAGGCGCCAGCGCGCCCTGGGTGACATAGTCGCCGAGTTCAAACGGTGTGGTCGCAGGCTTGCGGATGGAGAAACATGGCGCGGTTGAGACGGGTGGGAGAAGCCCTTCAAACCGCTCGCCGCTGCCGGGGAGTTCAGCAGAGATAATCGGGGAGGTGCGGTTTGCGGCTACTCCCACCCCAGAGGCCACGAGCCGGATGACGCGCTCGCGGTCGGAAGACGGGAGAGTGTGTTCAGAGATGATGAGGCCGATGCCAGCCTTCTCGATCCAGACCGATCCATCAGGATTGGCCATGATTTCGATCGTATCTGGCGCTTCCAGCGCTTCGCGCACCACAGAACAGAACGCGGTGCGCAGCATTGCGCTGCGACGGTCTTCTGTTTCGCTTTGGTGCGCGGGCTTGTCCATTTCATAAGGCTCCTGTCACTCACGTTTCCGAGTGACCAAAGCCTGACAGCCCATGCGATTTTCGGGGAGTGGGACTGCGGGCCATATCCAGCAACGCCCCGCGACCTGCTGCAGATGAATGCAAACGCGAACCTGTAACTATTGCTACAGGTTGCGACTGTAAAAATCCCTCATGAGGAGAGTTTGAATAGTGATCAGATGCTCAAATTATTCCCGTAAGATGCTGTTCATGCATTAAGTAATCTGCGCGTATGAATTCAGTCTTCAATTTCAGGTTGGCACTCATCTTGCTGAATTCCCCTGTGAAGGGAGCTGATGATGAAGACTTTTACCTTGAGTTCGGAAGGCGTCCTGGCGCGCTACGATTACCTTTCGCGCCTGTCGCCTGATCGCTGGGCATGGGAATATGCAAGGCGCAATCCCGACCTCAGACGCGATGCAGAGGCGCGGTCGGACGACGATGTATCTGAAATGAAAGCGCCTTGCGCCGATATTCGTCTCTTGAAGCCCCGCAACCCGCAGCGCCTCGCTCACCGCTGGGGCCTTATGTTCATGCCCGATCCAGACCTTAATGGGTTTGAAGCCGATGCGGTCTGGAACAAGCATGTGTTTCCCGATCAGGTGGAAGTGAACTGCTCACCACGGGCGCCGGGCGAAAGCTGTGATATCTGGGACAGCACGGTTCCAATTTGCCAAATCACCCACATTACCGATTTGCAGGCCCGCGAATTTCTTCTGATCCGCGGCAAGGGCTGCGTCGTGCAGGTGCGCTGCACCGGCGTTTCGATTCTGGGGCTCGAACCTGTTCGGATGAAACTGACCATCTCTGATCTCAAAGCCTATGAGCGCAAACTGAAAGCGCAGAAAGCCGCACTTGCCCTGATCGAGGAAGGCAGCGTGCCCGAGGCGCCGCTCTGGACCAAAACCACGCAAATCCTGCGTGACGGTTTGGTCGCCCTCGATTGTCTTGAGCTTGGCATGTCACGGCGCGAAATCGCCATTGTTCTCAACGGCAAAGCGGCCGTCGATGCCGAGTGGAGCGATGAAACCGGCACCATGCGGGACGCCATCCGCTACATTATCAAAAAGGCGGAGGGGCTGCGGGATGGCGGCTATCTGGTTGAACTTCTCGGCGCACAGCTGGGGTTTAATCAGCGTGCCGCATGAGTGAAGTCTTCACTCATTGCGGGCAAGCTCTCTTAGAACGTCGCTCTTGCAGGTCTGATATGCCCGTCGCCTGAAGTCTCCGCCGCTCTTGAGTCTGGAAGCCGGTAGGATGAGTCCGCACTCGGCACGGACCGCTTCAGCTTCGATGACATCTAATGGTTGGAAAGCTTTTGGGGCCGACGCGCATCCCGCGAGCGAGGCGGCTAAGGTCCCCGTAATGAACAAGTTCCGCAAATTATTCATCGACATACGTAGACTACTTTTGTGAATGATTACTTTTCAGTTTTAGTCAGAAACACTGAGCCGCGCTGGCGGCACCAGGGCGTTTGATTGAATTCGGCACCAGAAGATCCTCAGTTTCATCAATGTTCGCGATCCTGGAACGCAAGTAGTCGCAAAGCGTTGAACACGACGATCAAAGTTGAACCTTCGTGAATGAGGACAGCGGGCCCGATCCCGAGACCGAAAAGCGTCGCGGGAATAAGAAACGCGACGATGCCGAGGCTGACCCAGAGATTTTGCCGGATAGTGCGACTGGTTGCCCGGCTCAATCCGACTGCAAATGGCAGCGTTTCAAGATCATCAGCCATGAGGGCAATGTCAGCGGTCTCAAGCGCAACGTCTGAGCCCGCCGCTCCCATGGCAATACCGACAGTCGCATTAGCCATGGCAGGCGCATCATTGACGCCGTCCCCAACCATAGCGACACCGCGGCCTTGCTTGAGCGATTTGATCTTGGTGACTTTGTCATCGGGCATGAGATCGCCGAAGGCCTCGTCCAGCCCAACGTCTCGCGCGACAGCATCTGCCACATTCTGATTATCGCCCGAAATCATCATCATGCGGGTCACGCCGATGTCGCGCAGCCGCGCTATGACGGTTTTCGCGGCTTCGCGCGGCGTGTCCATCAGACCGATTACGCCCAGATAGCGCTCACCATGGCGCACAATCATCGTTGTGCGGCCATCGGCCGACAGCGAATTGACGCGCTCTGCCAAGTCCTCGGGCACTGGCTTGCCGTCCACCTCATCAAACAAGGCCGATTTGCCGATATGCACAATCTGGCCATCATACATGGCGGAAACACCGCGACCGGTTATGCTTGTAAAATCGGTTGCGCTGTCGGGGATTGATCCGAGGCGCCTTTTCGCATCGCGCACCACGGCCTCGGCCAGCGGATGATCACTCAGCGTTTCAACAGCGGCGCTAACCCTGAGCAAAGTGTCTTCATCGACATCGCCGAAAGGCACAATATCCACTAGGCGCGGCTCGCCCTCCGTCAGTGTGCCTGTTTTGTCAAAGGCGATGGCGTCGAGCCGTCCGAGCGCCTCAAGCGGCGCGCCGCCCTTGATCAACACGCCGCCGCGCGCGGCGCGGGCCACGCCGGAGAGAATGGCGCTTGGGGTTGCAATGGCCAGCGCGCAGGGGCTTGCCGCCACCAATACAGCCATGGCTCGGTAGAAGCTTTCGGAAGCCGTCTCGTCCAAAACAAGGAAGGCCAGCGACGTAACAACCGCCAGAACAATGACGCACGGCACAAATATGCGCTCGAACTTTTTGGTAAAACTCTGGGTCGGTGACTGGCGTGTTTCAGCCTCGCTCACCATGGTGACAACGCGGGCCAGCGTCGTCTCGCCCGACAATTTGGTCACTTCTATATCAAGACTGCCGGACCCATTGATTGACCCCGCGAACACGCGGCTTTCGGCCTTCAGCGCGTCAGGATTAGCAGCTGCCTTTTCGCGGTCAGCCACGGGTCTTTTGTCTACGGGCGCGCTTTCGCCTGTAATGGGCGCCTGATTGACGGCGCTTTGTCCGCTGACCACAAATCCGTCGGCTGGCAAGCGCTCATTGGAACGCACCACAACGACATCGCCGACAACTAACTCGTCAATCGCAATGGTTTCTGTCGTCTCACCCCTACGGACAAGCGCCTCATCCGGAGTGAGATCCGACAAAGCCGAAATCGCATTGCGCGCCCGGGCCATGGCATAGTTTTCAAGGGCATGGCCAATGGCAAACAGGAAGAGAAGAAAAGCACCTTCCGCCCATTCGCCGAGAATGGCGGCGCCCGTAGCAGCCACCAGCATCAGAAAGTCGATCTGAAACTGGCCTTTGAGTATTTTACCCATGGCCTCACGCAGCGCGAAATAACCGCCGAAAAAGTAAGCCGCGAGCAGGAAGCCAAATCCGATGGGGTCCGGTAGAAACCCAAGTTTGGGTCCGAGCCAGCCTGCCAGCAGGCAAAGTCCAGCTAGCCCGGCAAAGATGATTTCCGCGCGCGGGCCCACTATACGGCTAATGACATCGCCATGGTCATGACCATGACTGTCAGTGTCATGATCATGATTTGAGTGTTTCGGGGGTGACATAAGCGTCTCCAAAAAAGTGACGCCTTGGCGGATTACACCGCCAAGGCGGAGTGATTTATTCCGCTGGCACAGTTTCGGGGTTGTGCCGTGTTTCCAGTAGCGAATGATGCGAGTCAGGTTTTGGCGAGAACCACCGATGCAATGCCGGCATCACGAGCAGCGTCAGCAGAGTTGAAGAGACAAGCCCGCCTGTGACGACAGTTGCCAGAGGCCGCTGTACTTCGGCGCCGACGCCAGTCGCAAACAGCAAGGGCGCAAGTCCCAAAGCGGTTGTCATCGCCGTCATCAGAACGGGTCTGGCGCGCATCCCAGCCGCATCGATTGCGAGCGCATCCCGGTCCCGCCCGGCGCGGGCGAAATCATCCATGAAGCTCACCAGGACCATCCCGTTGCCAAGTGCGATACCAAACAACGCGATGAAACCAACCGTCGCGGGAACCGAGACAGGCAGGCCTGTAATCCAGAGTGCGAGCGCGCCTCCGGTTAACGCCAGGGGGATGTTCAGCAGTATGAGAATTGCCGATTTAAGCCGTCCGAATGTCAGTAGCAGGATCAGCAATACAATGCCGAGCGTGATTGGTATCACAACTGCGAACCGAGCATTGGCCTGTTGCTGCAATTCAAACTGACCGCCCCAGACAACGCGGTAGCCTGCAGGCAGGTCAAGATTGGCGTCCGTCAGAGCTTGCGCCTCCGTTACAAAAGACCCGATGTCACGGCCCCGCACATTGGATTGGACAGTGATAAAGCGCTCGCCATCCTCTCGCGTGATCTGGCGCGGACCAATCACGGTCTCGATAGTGGCCACGCTTTCCAGCGTGACACGTGCGCCGGTCGGCGATTCCAGCACCAAACGGCGGATGGCTTCGGCTGTATCGCGGCTCTCTTCATGAAACCGCACGACGATCGGGAATTGCCGAACGCCTTCAAACAGAGCGCCGGCTTCTGCGCCGCCGACCGAGGTCCGCAAGGCGTCAAGCGCGTCCTCAACATCGAGACCATACCGCCCGAGGGCCGCGCGATCGACACGCACCACGAGTTGTGGCGCCCCTGTAATCTGGTCAGCCTGAACTTCAGCTGCCCCATCGACCTGTTGCAAGATGGCCTGTAGCTCTTGTGACTTTTTCAACAGGACATCACTGTCCGGCCCGAAAATTTTCACGGCAAGTTCTGCGCGCGTCCCGGTCAAAAGCTCATCAACAGACATCGCGATAGGTTGACCGATATTGACGACAATACCGGGCACACCTTCGAGATTTTCCGATATCGCTGTGCGCAAGTTCTCCGGCGACAAGCCTTTGCGCCACTCCGACCTCGGATTGAGTTCAACAAAAGCTTCCGCACTATTGGTCGGGTCGGCGTGGGCCCCGACCTCACCGCGACCGATTCGGGTCACGATAGACTTGATTTCCGGAAAGGCCGTCAGAAGCCTTTTCTCAACGCGGGTGGTCGTTTCCGCCGCTTCTGTCAAAGAGATAGATGGTGCCATGGTCACGCGGAGTAGAACATCACCTTCTTCAAGCGAAGGAGTAAATTCAGACCCGAGGCGCGATCCGGCCAGTCCGCCCGCTACGAGGAGGATGGCGGCCAGAGCAATCGCCGCCAAACGCTGGCGAACGAAGAATCCGGCGGCTTGGCTGACCGTGCGGGCAATCCATCCCGGACGGTCCTCACGCGGCTTTTTGCTCCGACGCATGACCCCATTTGCGAGCGATGGCGCAATCAGCGCGGCGTAGAACAATGACCCCGTCATGGCGAGCGCCGCGGAGGCTGCCAGAGGCCGGAAGGTTTTACCTTCCACGCCTTGCAGCGAGAAAAGCGGCAGAAAGACGACGATCACCACCGCAACGGCCGCAATTAGCGGCGCTATGACTTCCGCAGCCGAGCGCGCCACAACATCTCTCTGATCGACAGACGGATCGCTTTCCCGGAATCCCCGGTCGACATTTTCTGCGATGACGATAGCCCCATCCACCATCATGCCAATGGCAATGGCCACGCCGCCCAGCGACATGAGGTTGGCACTGATGCCGAGCCATTGCATCGCGATGAAGGCAAAGCCCACGGAAAATGGAATAGAAAGGACAACAACCAGGCTTGGACGCCAGCCGCCCAGAAAGACGAAAACGACCAGTGCGACGAGTAGCGCGCCCTGCCACAGCGCCGTTGTCACCGTGGCGGCAGCTTTGTTGACCAGTGTTCCCTGATCATAATAGGGCACGGCGTTGACGCCTTCCGGCAGGTTTTTGTTGATTTCCTCAAAGCGTGTCTGAACGCGCGCAATCACATCGGACGTATTGGCGCCATAGAGTTTGAGCACCAGTCCCGCGACCACTTCACCTTCGCCATTGGCGGTGGCCAGGCCCTGGCGTACCCCGCCGCCGACAATGATTTCACCGAGGTCGCGTACCCGCACGGGGCGGCCATCATCGACATTGACGACAATTTCCGCAAGATCTTCAACCGATCGCGCCAGTCCGACGCCGCGGACCGTATATTGCTCGGCCCCGATTTCGAGAAATTGTGCGCCTTCGGTCTTGTTGCCGCGCTCAAGGGCGGTCATCACATCACCAATCTGGATGTCGTAAGCCAATAGCGCGTCCGGATCGAGCCTGACCTGATACTGCTTTTCATAACCGCCAAGTGACAGCACTTCGGTGACGCCGGGCACAGTCTGAAGCTGGTATTTGATGATCCAGTCCTGGATTTCGCGCATTTCTACAAGATCGCGCGCGCCGGTCTCATCTTCGAGACGGAAATAGAGAATAATCCCTAGACCTGTTGAAATCGGCCCCATTTGCGGGTCACCAAAGCCATCGGGGATATTGCCGCGCGCTTCGGCGAGGCGTTCACCAACAACCTGGCGCGCAAAATAGACATCCGTGCCGTCTTCAAAATAGATGTTAACGACGGACAGTCCAAAGTTTGAGACCGAGCGCATATGGTCTAGCTTTGGCAAGCCGGACATGGCGGTCTCGATTGGATAGGTCACGTAGCGCTCCACCTCTTCTGGGGCGAGGCCTTCGGTTTCTGTGAAGACCTGAACGAGTGAGGGTGTCACATCGGGAAAGGCGTCAACGGGTAGCGCCTTGAACGCGAATAATCCGCCAAGGGTCATGGCGAGCGCCGCGATGGCGGCGAGCAGCCGCCCTCCGGCGATACGGTGCATTAAATTTATCATATCAAATGTCCTAGTGGCCGTGGCCATCGCCAAAGGCGTCTTTTTCGAGTTGAGCTTTGAGGGTGAAGGCACCGTCTGTCACGACTGCCTCACCCGCCATTAGGCCGGAGCGGATTTCCACAAACCCGCCGGATTTGGTGCCTGTCATCACTGCGCGCGGTGCATAGCCGCCCTCGACAGGGACGAACACGGAAGGTCTGTCTTCAACCAATTGAATGGCTGCTTCCGGTACGCGCAAAACCTGCTCAGATGTGCCAACACTGAGATCGGCCGTGACATACTGACCAGGTCGCAGTGTGCCATCCGGGTTGTCAACGATCACGCGGGCCGTCGCGGTGCGTGACGTTTCGCTGATGACCGGCAAGACAAAGGCAATTGTGGACTGCGCAAGGATTTCACCGCTGTCGGTTTTTAGCGCGACAGGAGCGCCGACGCGAATGCGGGCGATGTCCTGTTTGTAAACGGCAATATCCGCCCAGACGACACTATCGTCGACAAGGGTGAACAGCGGATCAGCGCCGGCATCCCCGGCTGAGACCGTTTCGCCCAGCATGACCGTGCGGCGCACCACCGTTCCGGCAATCGGCGCTGTCAGATAGGCATTGGCATTATCGCCGTCAGCCGCCGTGGAAATGCGCTCCAGTGCGGCATGACTGACACCTGCGGCATGGAGCTCATTTTCAGCCGCGTCACTATCGGCTTTCGCAGCTTCAAATTCCGCCCGCGCGGCTTGCAAATCGGCTTCCGAGGTGATCTTGTCCGCAAACAGTTTTTCCTCGCGGGCCAGCGCCTGACTGGCCAGAGCTTTGCGCGTTTCCGCCGTGAGCCAAGCGGCTTTCAGACCTGCGAGTTCACGGCTCTTGATCAGCGCCAGCGTATCGCCGCGTGCCACGTGATCCCCTTCGCTCGCATAGAGTTTGCCAATTACGCCGCTGACCTTGGGCGAGACATTGGCAACACGATCAGCGTCAAAGCGGATTTCGGCCGGAAGGCTGAGAGATTGCGCAATCGCCCCCTCTGCAACAATTGCTGTTTCAATACCGGCCTCAGTGGCCGCGTCCTGGGTTAGTTTTACAACGTCGCCTTCGGATTCACTATGATCATCATGGCCGTCAGGCTCGCCGTCACTTTCCGCATGATCGTCATGCTCATCATCTTGATCGGTCTCGCCATGGTCATCGTGATCCGCTTTTTCTTCGGCATGATCATCGTGATCATCGTGATCAGCGGTCGCGGCGGAGGTTTCGCTAGCGACCCGATTTGTATCCGGGGTTGCATTGCCGCATCCCGCCAAAATCACGGCCAGAACCATCATGGTCGTTGGCAAAATATGTGTCTGTTTCATTGGAAGTCTCCATTAAACGGGGCGGCACCGATCAGGCTTTTGAGACGCATGAGGTCCGCATTAAGGGTACGCCGCGCGTCAATTACGCTGACGCCTGCCTCGATCAGCCCTTTACGGGTATCGAGCGTTGATGTGAGGTCAAACCGGCCTGCCGCGTAGCCTTCAACAGATGCGTCGTAGGCGGAACGGGCCGCAGGTAGCGCCTCCTGTTCGAGTAGCGTCAGCCGGGCCTCGGCGGCGCGCACCCGCGCGGCGGCGGCCTGTTGCTGCGACCGCAATCTGGCCTCAACGGCGACGGCGCTGATACGTTCGGCATCGGCGCGATAACCCGCTGCGCGAGCGGCGTCGCGGTTACGGTCAAAAAGCGGAATCGGCACGGTGACCCCGACCAGGAGCGCATTGTCGCCGGTCTCTTCAAATTGGCGAACGCCCGCACTAACCGTGACATCAGGAATACCGGCCGCGCGGGCGGCGTCCTGCTCAGCGTCGCGGGCTGTTGCTCCAGCTTTAGCCGCGGCGAGCGCCGGGTGCTCGTCAAGCCCGCGCGTCTTTGAGAGTATTTCACTTTCATCAGACAATATGGCGCGCGGGGGCGCAAAAACCGGCGTTGAGCTTCCCCAAAGCGCGGCGAGTTCATAGCGGCGTTGATCAATTTCAGCGTCTGCGGCAAGTGCGGCGGCTTTGAGTGCAGCCGCATCTGCCTCGGCGCGCGAGCGCTCCGGCGGGGCGGCCGCGCCGGCCTCAACACGTTTCGCAACGGTTTCAGCCAAAGACACGGCGAGATCCGCCGACTCCCGTGCCAGCGCTGCGAGTTCTGTCGCGGCGATCAGGTCATGATAGAGCAGCGCTGCTTCTAGCTCGGTCTCTCTTAATATGACGCGGCATTCAGCGTCGGCGAGCGCTGCCCGCGCCCGCGCGGCACGCTCGCGCTTGGCTCTTTTACCTCCAAGCTGGAATGTCTGCTCAATGGCGAGCGTGGTTTCGGTTTGGTCAAACCCGTTGAGCGGTCCGGTGCCTGAGAAGTTTTCAATTTCCAGTCCGATTGACGGATTAAGACGGCGCCCAGCCTGATCGGCTTCGGCTGCGCTGGCGCGCGTCTCCAGTGCGGCCCGGCGGACATCCGGGGACGCATGACGGATTTGCATGAGCGCCATAGTGAGGGTTAGCGGCGCATCGGGCACGATGGTCGGCGCGCTGCCTGTTGGCCCGTTGCACGGGGCCGCGACCGCTGTGCCTGCAAAGGCAGCCGCGATCAGGACGCAGAGTGCGCCCTGTTTGAATTTTGGCATGGGATATTCTTCCTTGTGATAACCTGAATCGACATCAAACCCACGCGCAAAAGGCGCGGATTCAGAGAGTCAGGTTAGGCACGCGGAGGACGATAAAGACCGTGAGGACCAGCGCGCGGAACGTGCTGGTCTGCGCCGGGGCGAAGCCCCGATGTAGCTGATAAAGCGTAAGAGAAGGTCAGGCTGTTCATACCCACCATATGCAAATGGCATGGCCCGCAGCTATGAGTATGATGTTTGTGGGCCGGACGCTGCTCACTATCATCATTTTCAGTGTCACCGATTTCGGCGGCATGATGCGCTTCAGCGTCTGCGGTCATACAGGCAATCTCTTCAGCGTCCACAGGATGAATATCGGCCGCCGTTGCACCCATACCAAGGGTCACGCTCAACATGAGCGCAAGCCAAAACCTGACGGTGCATATGACGGTTACAATTTTCATTCGCTCAACGACTATCCTATTTCATTGTCAAAATCATTAAATCTATTCATTTATTTAGTGCGGCTCAGTGTCATGACCCGTCTTTATCGCAATCTCGCTGCATTTAATGCGTTCCCGAATATCGCCCTTGGCATTTCGGGTGACAAATCTATCAGCGTCCAATGTCATAATACTGAGTTCAACAGCGGGTTTTGATTGCCCGCTGGGATCGAGCGGAAAGTCATTATGCGTCATGGCCAGCACGTCGCCGTTGCGGTCCCAACTGCCAATCGCATGGACCGGCCCTTTGGCGCTGAGGAGGACAAGCACGACCCCATCCGATGAAAAATAAGTAATCGGAGCGGTTTCACAGGCGTCACCGTCGGTCCCGCTGGCCCAGGCCCCGAGCGGTTGTAGCGTCTCAGTGAGCGGATCGGCAAAGCTGGCGCAGCTTGCTACGAGCGCTGAGGCGGCCATTGCGAGGCCAACGCGAAGTGAATCGAATTTGATCATGTCGGTTTTATAGCCCCTACAGTGGCTGTAGGGGCAAGCGAATTCTTACATCGACAACTATTAAGCATGGGCCAGATTAATCAGCCGCTATTTTTGTTCAGCATTATCCGTCCGTCGTGGCTTCGTGAGTAACTCAGAGATCAACAGTAAGCCGACACCGCAGACAATCGCGCTATCGGCGAAGTTGAACGCGGGCCAGTGGTAGTTATTGATGTGAAAATCTAAAAAATCGGTCACCGCTCCATGTCGCACGCGATCGACTATGTTTCCGAGTGCTCCACCTGTAATCAGCCCGAGTGCGGTTGCGATCTGGCGATCAGCGGTGCGCCATAACCAATAGAATAAAACCGCGACGATCGATAGAGCGGCTAGAGTAAGGAGCCAGGGAGGCAGGCTGCCTAGAAGACCAAAGCTGATACCATTGTTCTTGAGCCGCACAATGTTGAAGAATGGAAGGACCGTCACACCGTTATCCAGGGCATCAATATTGAGGATAAGTGCTTTAGTGAGTTGATCTATCGCCAGAACGCCCAGACCAATGATGAATCCAATCTTCTGAATGGTCATATTGCGGCTCTGAGGTCGTTGCGTGCATCGCGAATTATTGCCCATGCAGAATGCAGGAATAGCCCGGCGATCCCGACTGCAACCACGAGATCGGGCCAACCGTGACCGAGCCAGGCGACCAAACCTGCTGCCACAATTACGGCCGCGTTCCCGATGGCGTCATTACGTGAAAACAACCAAACCGCGCGGACATTAGCGTCGCCTTTTCGGTGAGGGAGTAGCGGTAAGACGGCGATGACATTTATGACGAGCGCGATGAGCCCGAACATGCCCATCAGGGCAGCGTCAGGTATCGTTTGATTAAGAAGACGCCACACCGTATTCGCGAGTACGCCGAAGCCAAGCAAAGCCAGGAATACGCCTTGAATCATGGCTGAACGAGCGCGCCAGGCAAGACTCCAGCCGATTGCGAGCACGCCGAGGAATGTAATGAGACCATCACCGACAAAATCTAACGCATCAGCTTTTAACGCCTGTGAACCGGCGAAAAAACCCGCGATCATTTCCACAATTCCATAACCAACGTTCAGGAAAATTACGATCCAAAGGGCGCGTAAATACTCCGGATTCTTTTGGGTTTGTGAGGCGGCGGGGCCATCATCGCCTGGCGCAATTCTCTCGAAGCCGTAACCGGTTTTGGCGACGCCAAGTTCGATTTCTGGAAGTTGGGACTCTGAAACCCATAGCGTCATAATATGTGTCGCAGCCGAAACTTTGACGGCTTTTGGGGCGACACCAGCCGATTGAGCCGCCCGTTCGATTTCGGCAGCATCTCGCGCGCAATCCATTCCTGATACCCGGTAACGAAACGGGAGCGAAGTGTCGGAGCCTGCTGTTGGGGAGGTAGATGTTTTGCTCATGACAATGCTCTCAATTGAGAGACTACACGTATGCTTTGTCGTTGTTCCATTCAGTCTCGCCCATCCAAATTTATCGGGAGGTGCTTTCAATAATGGAAGAGAATTACCATCTACAGTCACTGTAGGGTCAAGCGGTTTGCTCAAAAGGTCGAAAGCCGCTCATGCGCATCTGCGATGCATTCGCTATGATCATTGAGCGTTGAAATGATCCGACACGTGTCAACCCGGCCGCCCTCGCAGCACGTAATCATCCGTTTGAGCTCCGCCTCAAGCGCTTCAAGCTGCGTCAGGCGTTTGCGCACATCTGCAAGCTGTTCACGGGCTATCGCGTCCACGGCCGTGCAATCCTGATCCGGCTGAGTTTGCAGATCAATCATTTCACGAACGGCCTCCATCGGAAAACCAAGATCACGGGCATGCCGTATGAACGACAAACGCTGCACGGCCTCATCGCCATATAGCCGTTGGCCGCTCGAACTTCGGTCCGGCTCGCCCATCAAATCAATCGATTCATAATAGCGTATGGTTGTCACTTTCACGCCCGCCGCTTTCGATAAACGACCAATGGTCATCTGCGTCATTCCGGGCTCCAAAGAAAAGTCTTGCCTCTATAGTCGCTGTAGACTGTAGGGTTTCTTCGAGAATCGTCAATGGGGAATAGGATTAGAAGATGTCGGGTTGCTGTGAGGACAAAACATTTGATGGGGTTTCGCCTGCTTATAAGCGGGCTCTGATGGCCGTCATCGCCATCAATGCGGTCATGTTCTTTGTTTGAAATGACGGCGGGGATAATGTCGGGCTCTCAGGCCCTCAAAGCCGACGCACTCGACTTCGCAGGCGATACGGCGACCTACGCGCTCAGCCTCTTCGTTATCGGGGCGAGCCTGAGGACGCGGGCGCTTGCATCGCTGATCAAAGGCGCCTCGCTCGCAGCGATCGCGATCGCCGTCCTCGGCATGACCGTGTTGAGGGTCATGAACGGCGCGCCGCCGGAAGCCGCAACCATGGGAGTGGTCGGCTTTCTGGCACTGTCCGCCAATGTCGCGAGCGTGCTGATACTGCTGCGCTGGCGCGACGGCGACAGCAATGTGCGTTCGGTCTGGCTCTGCTCGCGCAATGACGCCATCGGCAATGTCGGCGTGATCGTCGCTGGCGGGGTTGTCGCGCTGACCGGAACGGCCTGGCCGGACCTGCTTGTCGCCGCCCTTCTGGCGGGCCTGTTCCTGAAATCGGCGAGCGCCATCACGCTGCAGGCCCTGCGGGAACTGAACACAACCGGCGCGTCGCATGCGACTCCGGTCGAATCGTCCTCATGAGCCTGCGCATTCCACCTCTTGTTCAGGTCCTGATCTGCGGTGCGATCGGCTGGGGACTGTCCTCTGTCACGCCTTTTCTGGCGTTCGAAGGCGTGTGGCGTTCTGCGGCGGCGTTGCTTTTCATCGCTGCTGGCATGGCCATTCTGGCGCTCGCGCTCGGCGCATTCATCCGCGCCCGCACAACCGTCAATCCGCTCGCCCCTGAAGAGGCTGCCACGCTGGTCACCACAGGGCTTTACCGCATCAGCCGCAATCCGATGTATTTGGCCATGGCGGCCATTCTGACAGGCGGCGCGTTTCTGATGGGCAATTTGTCCGCTTTCGTAGCTCCAATTCTCTTTGTCTGGCTGATGACTGAGTTTCAGATCAAACCGGAAGAGCGCGCGCTGCAGGCGAGATTCGGTGAAGCGTTTGACGCCTACCGTATCCGCACGCGGCGCTGGATTTAGGAGGCGCGCCTGTGTTCAATACACCCCTATGGATGGAATGGCTGGCGTTCGGATTGTCAGTGTCCGGAGCGGCAGCGATCTTTTCGCTGTGTGCGGTATCGCTGTTCCGACGCGATTTTCAGTTTTTTCCGCCTCCGGAAAAACGGAGCTGGCAATACCGGACGTTCTGGGCCTTTTTTCGTTTGTTTCTATACCCGCTTGTTGCGCTCTCCATCCTCGTTTTTGAGCCGGCGGAGGATGCGGGGGCCATGGCCCGGCAAGGTGTCGGCGGCGTGCTGGCGGTCACGGGTATTGGCCTTGCCTTCTGGATCTCAATCCAGATGGGCTGGCGCAATGCCTTCGGCGAAGCGCGGGGGCTGGTGACAGATGGCTGGTTTCGTTTCAGCCGGAACCCGATCTATGTCGTGACCTGGCTTGGTCTGCTGGGCTGGGCGATCATCTTGAACGATTTGCGCGTAACGTTTCTGCTGTCTTTATGGGCAGCGATGTACTGGCTCGCTCCGAGGATAGAAGAGCCCTGGCTGGAACGCCAGTATGGGGATGAGTATTGCGCCTATAAGCAGCGAACGCGGCGTTTTTTCTAAGGGCGGTGTTCGGCTGTTCGACCAAGGAAAGGGCGCCCCGGCCTTCGCCGGCCGGGCTGGCGTGAACCAGGCCATCGCTGCGCGCCGTCCCGGCCCTTCGGGCTTTCATCCCTGGCGCAGTTTTTAAGCAGTGTTGTGAAGGATTCGGTCGGCGCTGGCGCGCCGGCATGTTTGCTTCTTTTTTCCCTCTCAGGCGGGGGCGGAGGCGCGCATGCCAGATGGCGGCGCTCCCGGAAGGGGGGCGGCGTCTTGAAGATCGTCTATGTGCCTGCGGCCTCCTACCTGACCCCTTCCGCTCACGCCTGACGCCATCTGGCCAGCGGCCTCTCACCGCCCCCGCCTTGCGGGAAAAAAGCGGGGGTCAGAGGAGGCAGAGATGGCGCAGCGCCGCAGACAACGAAACACGCGGAAAGACCTTTATTCAGAGGTCACGGATAACATCATCGCGGAACTGGAACAGGGGCGCGCGCCTTGGGTGCAGCCTTGGGGCGGGGTGGAGGGGGCTACTCCGCTTGGCTTGCCCGAGAATGGCGCGACGGGCAGGCGCTATTCCGGAATCAATATTCTGCTTTTATGGGGCGCGGCGATTGAGCAAAGCCGTTCCTGTCAGACATGGCTGACCTTCAAACAGGCGCTGTCACTTGGCGGGTGTGTTCGCAAAGGCGAGCGCGGCACGACGGTTGTTTATGCCGACCGCTTCACCCCGAAAGCCGAACGGGAACGTGTGCGCGAGACGGGCGAGTCGCCGGGCACGGTGCCGTTTCTCAAACGCTATACCGTGTTCAATGCAGACCAGTGCGACGGCCTGCCCGAAGACCTGACCGCCAACGCGCCCGACTTGCCGGAGCGCGAGATTATCCCCCGCGCCGAAGCGCTGATTACAGCGACGGGCGCGGATTTCAGGATTGGCGGCGACCGCGCCTACTATGTTCCGTCCAGGGATTTCATTCAGGTTCCGCCGCAGCCTGCTTTCTTTGACCAGATCAATTATTACCGCACCTGCTTTCATGAGCTTGGCCACTGGACCGGGCACCCGAAACGCCTCGCCCGCGACCTGAAAGGCGCATTCGGCACCAAAGATTACGCCCGCGAGGAACTGGTGGCGGAACTCGCCAGTGCGTTCATCTGCGCGGACCAGTCCATCGCCCCGACCGTGCGGCATACGGATTACATCGGTTCTTGGCTGGAAGTATTGCGCGAGGACAAGCGCGCCATTTTTCGCGCCGCGTCGCTCGCTTCCAAGGCGGCTGATTACATTCTCGCTTATGCCGCGCCGGACCCCTGCAGCGCTGCCGCAGCGATGGAAGCGGCGCCATGGTGAGGCAGATAAACAAAAGGTCCGGGGGACATTTTGTCTGCCGAACGAATCCGCCCTTTCGCATCAGCCGACTCGACGCGGCGCTTGCATCGCTTGACGCCGAAGACATTGGCGCATGGGCCGTGCTGGTCTGCGGCTGTTTCCACATTTTCGAGAGCGAGGGGGCGGCGCATCGCGCCTACCGCCTCTGGCTTGAAAACCGCCCTGTGCGCTGACGCACGGGGCATCCCACCAACTGCACATCATGAAGGAGGCAACGCCATGCAGTTAAAACATATCCCTATCACCGACATGAAAGTGTCCCGGCTCAATATGCGCCACGGGCGCAAAGCGCCCGACATTTCCGACATCTATCCGTCGATAAAGTCGCGCGGCGTCTTGCAGACCATGCTGGTCCGCAAGGAAGGTAGCAAGTATGGCGTTGTCGCCGGACGCCGCCGTTTCTTCGCCCTCAAACGCCTCGCCAAGGAGACAGGCAAGGCGCAGAAAGCGCCCTGTCTCGTTATGCAATCCGGCGATGACATTGCCGCGCTGGAAGCGACCCTTGTCGAGAACACCACCCACCTTCCAGCCGACGAGTTTCTGCAATATGACGTCTTCGCCCGGCTTGCTTCAAAAGGCGAGACCGTCACGGTGATTGCAGAGCGCTTCGGCGTCACCGAACTCATGGTGCGCCGGGTGCTGGCGCTGACGGCGCTCACCGATGATATCAAGGCGCTCTACAGGGCCGAAATCATCGACAAGCGGACGCTTTACGCCCTGACGCTCGCCACAAAAGAGCAGCAGGAAGACTGGCTGACCCTGTTGAACGCGGAAGACGAATACGCCCCGCGCGGCGAGCAGTTGAAAGACTGGCTCACAGGCGGCGGCCGCATCACCACCGACAAGGCGCTGTTCGATTTGGAAGCCTATGACGGGACCGTGCTGACCGACCTGTTCGGCGAGACTGCCATTTTCGGGGACGCTGACCTGTTCTGGACTTGCCAGAATGAGGCCATCGCCGACATGGCCGAACGCTACCGGAATGAGGGCTGGGCCGAAACCGTCGTGCTGGAACGGGGCGCGCACTTCCTGACATGGGAGCATGGCAAGCGCAGCCGGAAAGACGGCGGCAAGGTCTATATCGAGACCCGCCATGACGGCTCTGTCACGGCCCATGAAGGCTATCTGCCATCAAAGGACATCGAGAAAATCGAGCGTATCCTTGGCCGGGGCGGCGATGGCGAGAACGGCAAGCCCGCCCCAAAACCGGAAATGTCCGGTCCCTTGGCGGAATATGTCGCGCTGCACCGTCACGCCGCCGTCAGGGCGAGTCTGTGCGATGCGCCCGGCGTCGCGCTGCGCCTCGCCGTCGCCCATCTTGTCACCCGCTCGGATAACTGGCGGCTGGACGTTGAGCAGCAGCGCACACGGAAGGAAGCGACCGCGGAAAGCCTCGCGGCTTCGGCAGGGGAAGTGAAGTTCGCCGCGCACCGCGCCAAGGCCAAGGCGCTGATTGGGCAGGATGACCAAGACGGTTCGCTGGTGGCGGAGAATGCTTTTCCCGCCGACCCTTGCGAGACCTTCGCCCGGCTTCTGGCGCTCAGTGATGAAGAGGTGCTGCATGTTCTCGCCGTCGCAATGGGCGAAACCCTGCAGGCAGGTTCGCCCGCCGTCGAAGCCGCCGCACATGTGACGGACACGGATTTTGCCGCGCTGTGGTCGCCCGATGAGGCGTTCTTTTACTTGCTGCGCGACAAGCGCGTCATCAATGAAGTGGTCGCTGAAATCGCCTCGCCATCCACGGCCCGGTCTGTCCTGACCGATACCGGAAAGGCGCAGAAATCCGTCATCCGCAACCGCATCGCCGGGCATGGATGCGACCCCGACCCGGACTGGCGGCCCCGCTGGATGCGGCAGTCGCCATCCTCTTATCTTGACGGCGCGCCATGCCCGCCCGCCGAAGCGTGGGAGGCCGTCAGGGGTCTGTTCGAGGACAGCGAGGACAGGGCTTCGCTCGAAACCCCGGAAGCAAAGACAGCCATCGCCGCCTGACACGCCTCCCGTAAGCGGCATGGTTCGGGACCGTCCGGCAGTTTTGCCGGGCGGTCTTTTCCTGTTGGTGGCGCGGAAGCAAGCTCGCGAAACGACATGGGTGGTTTCCTTACCAACTGCCCTGTTTGTTCCTGACATATTGGCGTGCCTGCCAGTTGCAAACACCTCTGGCATTGCACGAAGGACGCCCCGAGCGGCCCCGTTTCCTTGCCTGACCTGGACGACCGCCTGCGGGCCATGAAACCGCCCATCGCCAGAAATTTCCTCTGCTGTTCGGTCTGAAGAAGACCGAACGCGCATTCACCGCGAATCAAATTTCCGCCACCGGGCGGTGCTCCGCTTTGCTGCGCCCGCTTCGCGGTTCAGACCTGCCGCCCGCCGTCCCTTTAGGTCAGCGTCAACGGAGCCATCGGGGCGCCCGCGACACGAAGCCAAAAGGAGATATGAAAATGGCTAACGCACTTGGATATGTCAGCGAAACAGACACAGGCTTTGAAGGCGCACTTGCCATGATGAGCCTCAACACGCCGATCCGCATCATCAAAAATGACGAAAAGACCGCCGACAAACAGCCCGATTTCAGGGTCTATGCCGGAGAGAAAGGCTCCGATATTGGCGGCGGCTGGGTCCGCACCGCGAAGTCTTCGGGCCGCGAATATGTCTCGCTCACCCTCGCAGACCCGATGATCGGCCCGCGCAAAATCTATGCGAACCTCGCCCCGGTCAAGGATAAGGATGGCCGCCACGTCATCCTCTGGAACCCGCAGGGCTAGACGCCGAAACACCAACCATAACGCCGCCCCGGAGGCTTTCTCCGGGGCGGTTTTTTTATGCTTTTTCCTTGGTTAAAACGTCGGGGGAAAATTCATGTGATCCATTTTCCCTCTGCAAAATCCCGCAATCTCCGCCAATCCTTTCGTCTCAAAAGTGATGAAAGGACACTGTGTACAATGACGAAAAACAGACGAAATGATCGCCGAAACGATGGCTGGCCGGAGCTTTTGAGTGTCGAGGAAGCGGCAGAATTTCTGAGGCTGAAACGCTCAACGCTTGACCATTATCGCTGCGAGGGACGCGGGCCGATTTACCGCAAACATGGCGCGCGGGTCTTCTATCCGAAACCCGATCTCATCCGCTGGTCAGAGCGCAATTCCTATGCGTCCACATCCGAACGCCTGCAGAAGCCGGAATGAAAAAGCGCACGCTTTGGATGACAGGATTTAGCGCCGGTCTTGTCTTTTTCGGTCTGGTTCTCGACCCCGCAGATCGCTTGATCTGGAACCGGACCGCGAGCGCACCGACAGGGCTTTACTGGCTGAGCGACGCGCCCTTCACCCCTGGCCGATGGGTCGTCGTCTCCAGCCAGAGCGTGCAAGCGAACTGGGCGCAGGAGCATGAATTTGTTGGCGAAGACTGGCCGTTATTGAAACAGATTGCCGGGGGTCCCGGCGATGAAATCTGCCGGACCGGACGCGACATTCTGATCAATGATGAAGTTGTGGCGGAAGCGCTGATTGTCGATTCCAGTGGCCGAAACCTGCCTGTGTGGGATGGCTGTGTCCGGCTTGAAAGCGATGAGCTTTTCCTGCTGACGCCGCATCCGGCGTCGCTTGATGGCCGGTATTTCGGTCCCGTAAAACAAACAGACCTGGATGGCGTCGCCATCCCCGTTTTCGTGGCCCGGGACAGACAGGGCGCAAGCGGATGCAAAGCGATACATGCGGATGCAAGGGAATCAGAAGCGAACCCGGTAGGGCAAGATTGAAGCTATGGCACCACATGGCGCCTAACCCCTTGTCTGCACATCTGTTTTTTGGCGCCCTTTGCACAGCATTGTGGTGCATGCGTTTCTCGAAACGCGTTGAAATTACTGAATATTCCTTGGTGCACGGATTGAGTGACCTCCGATGAGCGAGGAAAGACCCTTCACGCCGCGGCTCGGACGTATACGCGATCAAGGCGCGCCCGCAGGCAAGCGCTTGTCACGCCAGCTGAATAAGGCCGGAGCGAGACTTTCCAAAGCCTCTCGCAAGTCTGCCTTTACAGGCGCGCGTTATGGCACGGGCGGCGCGGCCCGAACCGGTGGTTCTCGCCATAGGCATTTGTCTCGCCAACACATGCGCCGCGTCATTGTCAAAGTGCATATCGCAAGAGCGCGCGGCGCAGGTCCCGGACTCTTTCGCGCCCATGTCAGCTATCTGCAGCGCGACGGTGTCGATCGCGAGGGAGAAGGAGGCATTCTTTATGATCGCGATCAGGAGGGGATCAGCCCCCGCGAATTTCTGGAGCGTAGCGAGCATGACCTCCACCAGTTTCGGATCATCGTCTCGCCGGAAGATGGCGCACGTATGGGGGACCTCAAACAGGCCACGCGCGAACTGATGGCGAGAATGGAAAGGGATGTCGGGCGGCGTCTCGATTGGGTCGCCGTTGATCACCACAATACAGGCCATCCGCATACCCATATTGTTGTGCGGGGTCGCGACGCCCGGATGAAGGATGTCGTCATCGCGCGGGACTATCTCACAAAGGGCCTCCGAGAAGCTGCCGAAGAACTCGCCACGCAACGGCTCGGACCGAGGCGAACATTGGAGATCGCGGGTGCGCGTCAGAAGCAGGTGGATCAGGACCGCTGGACAGGGCTCGATTCCGAGATCGAAACGCGATTGGAGAACGGCGCATTCAGGCTAGGTGATGCAAGCTCGAGCAAAGAGCGGTTTGATCGGTCCTTGCGCTTCGCGCGCATCAGGCACCTTGAATCTCTTGGCCTGGCTGAACAGGACGGCACGCTCTCCTGGCGAATGAAACAGGGCTGGCAAGAGCAGCTAAAACGCAGAGCACGGCGCGGCGATATCATCCGCACACTTGCCGCTGAATTCGGCGAACGAGAGTCCGACATTCGATTTGTTCAGGACCGCGCGAAAGACGCCGCCCCCATTCGCGGGGTCGTGAAGGCTTATGGCCCGGAGGATGAACTTCGCGATACGCGCTATCTGCTTATTGAAGATTTTGACGGTGGCATCTGGCATGTGCCTTCTGCAGCGGTCGATGTTCACGCCCGCCCGCCGCAAGGCGCAGTGGTGGAGCTCTCCCGCGCGCGAGCCGTGGCGCGTTCCTCGGACAAGGCCATTGCTGAGGTCGCAGAGCAAACCGGCGATATCTGGTCGGAAGCCCTGCACGCCCGCCACGATCCCGGATCAAAACCAGCCTATCATCTGACACTGAAGCGGCGGCTCGAAGCTTTGCGGCGTGTGGGTATTGGGGAGCGCCTTGCGACCGGTGAATGGCACATTGGCGAAGACTTTCTGGAGCGCGCAGCGGCATATGAGGCGGGCCGATCCGGCGGCGTCAAATTGAGTGTCCTGTCCTGGCTTTCACCGAAGATGCAGATCGACCGCCTCGGCGAAACATGGATCGACGACCTGTCAGAGGATGCAGCAGCGCAGCAGCAAACCTTGAAGGACTTGAAAGCAAGTCGGCAGATCTGGCTCCGCGAACAAGGCTATCTGGGTGCGGGCCAATCAGAACTCATGGAAGAGCAGAAAAGCAAGCTGCGCGCTCTGGAACTGAAGCGTGAGCGGGACACCATCGCAGTCGCTTCAGGCCGAACCTCTGTTCAGCTGGCGAAAGGGGATCGGTTTGAGGGCAAGCTCGAAGGGCATGTCGACCTTGCAGCCGGGCGTATGGCGATCATTGGCAACGCAAAGGAATTCGCGCTGGTGCCATGGCGTGGCAGTCTTGGTCGGCAAATGGGACGAGAACTGACCATAAAACGCACCGCGTCGGGTATTGGCTGGAGCATGGATATGGGGCGTTCCAGAGGGCTGTCTCGCTAGACGGCTTGGATGGCTTTGCAAGGCGCTGCGGGAATTGGCGCAGAATCCCGCTGGTCCAAGACCAGTCTCAGCAATCATTCTTGGGAGACGACAAATTGCTCTTTCAAGGAGGCACGCCATGACCGGCACAAAGATACTCATTGGCCAGATCATGGTGGTGTTCGCGCTGATCATCGGAGCGGTCTGGCTCGCCACACAAATGACCGCTGACGCGCTTGGCCATCAGGCAGCGCTTGGCGCGCCCTGGTTCATCGCAGGCGAAACACCAATCTATAAACCGTGGCGGCTGTTCCAATGGTGGTACGCCTATGAAGCCTATGCGCCGGAAGTGTTCGCACGTGGCGGGCTGATCGCGGTCTCCGGTTCGGCGCTCGGCTTTCTGGCGGCGATCATTGGTTCTGTCTTGCGCAGTCGCCACGAGCGCCATGTCACCACTTACGGCTCGGCGCGATGGGCCAGCGCACCCGATTTGAAACGCGCCGGATTGTTTGCGGATAAAGGCGTGTTCCTGGGGCGTTGGCAAAAGCGCTATCTGCGTCATGACGGCCCTGAACATGTCATGGCGTTTGCACCAACGCGTTCAGGCAAGGGCGTGGGGCTGGTTGTACCAACCCTGTTGTCCTGGACCGGCAGCGCCGTCATCCACGACATCAAGGGCGAGAATTGGGAGCTCACGTCTGGCTGGCGATCCGGATTTTCCCGATGCGTGCGGTTTGATCCAACCGACCGGCGATCCCCGAAATATAATCCACTTATGGGCGTGCGCCGCGGCGAGCATGAAGTACGCGATGTTCAGAACATCGCTGACATACTGGTTGACCCTGAAGGCTCGCTGGAGCGCCGAAACCACTGGGAGAAGACCGGACATGCCTTGCTCGTCGGTGTCATCCTGCACGTGCTTTATGCAGAAGCAGACAAGACACTCAGCGGCTGCGTGCGGTTCCTGTCCGATCCGAAACGCTCCTTCGCCGTCACACTCCGTATCATGATGACAACGCCTCATCTGGGGGAGAGAGGGGTGCATCCGATAGTTGCGCAGGCCGCTCGAGAACTTCTCAACAAATCAGAGAATGAGCGCTCCGGGGTTCTGTCCACGGCTATGAGTTTCCTGTCGCTTTATCGTGACCCCGTGATCGCAGAAATCACCAGCCGGTCGGACTGGCGCATTGAGGACCTGGTCGAAGAGGAGAGCCCGCTATCGCTCTATCTGGTCGTCCCCCCGTCAGACCTCTCACGGACGAAACCGCTGATCCGGCTGATCCTCAATCAGATTGGACGCAGGCTGACAGAAGACTTGCCCGAAAAGAACCGCCGAAAACTCCTCTTCATGCTGGATGAGTTTCCAGCGCTCGGACGGCTCGACTTCTTTGAAAGTGCGCTCGCCTTCATGGCAGGCTATGGCATTCGGGCCTATCTGATCTCGCAATCCCTAAACCAGATCGAAAAGGCTTACGGGCCGAACAATTCGATCCTCGATAACTGCCATGTCCGAATTGCCTTTGCGACCAATGATGAGCGCACAGCCAAACGTGTCTCTGATGCCCTTGGCACGACTACCGAGCTTCGTTCCCAGAAAAATTATACCGGCCATCGGCTAGCGCCTTGGCTCTCCCACATGATGGTTTCGCGACAAGAAACTCAGCGCGCTCTGATCACGCCGGGTGAGGTCATGCAGCTGGCTGCATCGGATGAAATTGTCATGGTGTCAGGTGCGCCGCCCGCACACGCGCAGAAGCTGCGATATTTCAAGGACCGAAATTTCACCAAACGCGTCTTGTCACCAGCGCCAGTCGAATGGAGCGGCCAAGCATGTGACGCCGAATGGACATCCATTGTTGCGGCCCCGCCGTTCCAGGAGCCGGAGGCTAAGAAAGATATCGGACAACCCGATAGTGTGTCACTGAAACGGACGAGAGAACCTGAGTACACGAATGATGATACGCGTGAAAAATGCGTACGCGAGCCAAGTGCTGACGCCAACATAGACGATGAGATTGATCCGACCAGCGATCAAAATCTGGAAACCGTAAGACGCGCCGTAGCGGCAGATCGCGGCGATCCTGACGTCCTTCCGGGGTTCTGAGTGGATGGGAAAGCCGCGCGTCAACATACGGATTTCGACAAAGCTCTATGCGCAACTGTGTGAGGCAGCTGACAAGCCAGGGGTGACAAAAACGGCGATCGTTGAAGACGCACTGAGAGCATGGTTCGATCCAGAAGCGCGTTCAGTGCTGGAAGAGCGTTTGCTCGCCCGCATGGACGCCTTCGATCAGCATCAGGCGGATATGGAAAAGGACCTAGCCTACACTTACGCCACGCTGTCGCACTTTGTGTACTATTGGCTTACGCGGACCGAACCTATTCCTGAGGGGGAGCGTGATATCGCGCATGCGCTGGGGCAGAGGCGATTGGAGTATTTCAATGAGCAGGTGAGCAGCAAAATGTCTGCCGCGCCTGAGCCGGCCGCCTAGACGGGAGAAATGGACCCATCATAATTCTCGGTTCAGAAGTCTTGATTCGGAAGTATGGATACATTTCACACGAGCAGGCGCTGGCTCGATGGTTTCGTTGCGGTGCGAGTTCCGTACATGCCCACCAACCGAGACAACAATATTACCGTATACAGAACACCAATGACCGCCTCGAACGCGGCGGCGGCTTGAGGGTAATGCCCTTGAGGGGTGATATCGCCATATCCGAGTGACCTAGCCCCCTGAACTGCAGCCATGTTTTAGTTATAGAACTAGGCTGTTCAGGGGGCTAGGTCATCTGGTCGGACGATCGCGGATGTCGGGCATGGAAGGATTTGAGCAGGATAAGGCCCTCTCGTATCGCGGAATGACGATCTGTTGGCGTGAACTGGTATGACTCTAACAGAGCCATCTTTCACCAGAGTTCATAATCTACTTTCGCGTCCTTGTGCATCATAGCGGGAACGGAAACACGGAGCACAAAAGGGCTCTTGGGAGGATATATATGAACCAGAAGTTTAGACTCAATTTGAGCGGCGCAGCAATTTTGCCGATCGCCATTGCCCTTGCCACGCCGGCCTATGGGCAAGTGGCAGATGTCCCTGCCGAAACAGAAGCGGAGCGGGAAGCAAGACTGACAACAGTGACTGTTACGGCACGTAAACGGGACGAGACGCTGATCAATGCGCCGGTGGCCGTGACCGCCGTTTCCGGAGCAGAGCTGGAAGCGCAAGGGGTCACGAACCTTGAGCAGATTTCCGCGCGCGTGCCGGGCCTGCAGGTCGGTCGGGGAGCGCAAACCTCGAACATCTTTATCCGAGGTGTCGGATCTGGTATCAACAAGGGATTCGAGCAATCGGTTGGCCTTTATGTGGATGGCGTTTATCAGCCGCGCAGCCGCCAATTCTCACAGTCCCAGTTCGACCTGCAGCAAGTCGAGGTTCTGCGTGGGCCCCAAGGCGTTCTATTCGGTAAGAACACGGTTGCTGGCGCGATCAAGCTTGAAACGGCCTCGCCAGAAGTCGGAGAGGAACTCAATGGTTGGGTCGGTGTCACCTGGGAACCAGAATTCAATACGCAAAGCTACTCGGGCGTCTTTTCCGCGGGCTTGGCGGATAATTTGGCAGGCCGGTTGGCAATTCGTTATACGACAACTGACGGATATGTTGAGAACCGTGTCTTTGATCGCGACGAAGCCGAGCGCGAAGACATGTTCGCCCGGGCGACGCTCGCCTGGCAACCAACGGAGAGTTTAAACGTTGAGACGAAACTGAGCTATCTTGAAATGGACGGGGTCGGTAAGGAGCTTACCATTAATGCGATTGATGATCGCCTGCCGACGCCTAGCACGATAGCGCTCTCACAAATGCTTCATCCAGACTTTGGAGTTTCTACTGGCGATACCGCTTATGTCAGCTTCAGCGGCAATCCCGCATTCCGTGTCGGCGATCCTCCAATCTCCGACACGGAGACAACCGAATCATTGAGCGGATCTGTGAAGGCAGAATGGGAGTTCGATAACTTTACCCTCACTTCGATTACTGGCTACTCCTCTTTCGATTTCGCTCAACATCACGATGTGGATTTTCTGCCTGTCAGCTTCATTCACAATCTTGATGAAGAAGAACTGGACATGTTTAGCCAGGAACTTCGCATTGCCACAGACTGGGATGGGCGCATAAATTTCTTGGGCGGGCTGTATTATGAAAACCAGGATGCTTATATTGAAGAGACAACGGCGTTCAATGGCACATTTGGCGTTTTGCCAACATCGATTTTGCCCGGCGGTATTGTTAACGTTGCTCAACGCACTTTCTTCGATCAACAAGCCGAAACGATTGCGCTTTTTGGCGAGCTTGGCATTGACCTGACCGACAGCGTCACACTTGAACTAGGTTTGCGTTACTCCGAAGATGAGAAGAGCATCGATAAGAGTGTTGTTGTTGGAGCCGGCACACCCCGAGACTTCGTTGGCCTTGTCACACCCGCAGACACGATCGGGTCTGCCGATCTAACCGAATATCTAACCGCCGCCGCTACTGTTGGGGGTGCAGATGGATTGAACTCTGCAACGACTTTTGCCGCATTGCTCAACCGCTTTGCTGCTGACCTCAACGATACGCGAACAGAAGATCATCTTGATCCATCTGTAAAACTGCGCTGGCAGTATGCTGACAACGGGTCGGCCTATATTTCCTATTCCACTGGCTATAAATCTGGTGGTTACAATTTCAGTCCTGACACGGCGGAACCGGATGGGAGCCCGCGTCCGGGTCATGAATTTGAGGATGAGAAAGTCACGGCTTGGGAAGCTGGTATCAAGCACCAGTTCATGGGTGACCGTGCTCGCATCGGGGCAATCATTTTCCGAAGCGAGTTAGAAGACCTGCAGGTAACCTCGTGGAGTGGGACAAGCTTCGTGGTTGGGAACGCGGCTGAACTTCAAGTGCAGGGGCTGGAACTTGATGGCCAGTTCCTTCTCAGCGACGAAATCGAGATTGGCGGTGCGTTCGCCTATCTCGATCACGAATTCCAGTCCTTCCCAGGGGCAGGGTGTTCAGTGATCGAAACGGGCTTGGGCACATGCCCGGATTCTGCAGGTGTGGGTACCAAGGACCTTGCCGGCGAACGCGGGGCCTTTGCGCCCGAGTTCAGTGGTAACGTCTATCTCGCCTTCAATCGCAGTTTCGAGAATTTCGATCTGAATGCCCGGATTGGAGCCAACTTCAAGGACGAGATGTTCCTGGATGGCGACCTCGACCCGAACGCGTTTCAGGAAGGATATACGAAATTCGATGCTCATGTCGGGGTGGAGTTTGGCCGCTACGAATTCCGTGTATTCGGTCGCAACCTAACCGATGAAGCCACCTATACCGCCTCGGTCGACGCGCCACTCAGCCCGGGCGTGTATGTTGGCTGGATCGAAGAGCCGCGCGTGATTGGTGCCGAAGGCCGTATAAATTTCTGATCGTCTTGTAGCAGCCTCCTTTCCATCGAAGGGAGGCTGCTCCAGACTTGAGCAGTTGAAAGCTGACAATAGCAGGTCAGGAGCTTGCGAACATGAAACTCGATGGAAAAGTCGCTGTGGTTACAGGTGGTGCCTCTGGACTAGGCGCTGCTGCGGCGCGCAGTTTTGTTGAGCAGGGCGCACGCGTCGCGCTCTTCGATCTGAGCGAAGTCGCAGGAAACGCGCTCTGTGGCGAACTTGGAAACAAGGTCTGCCAGTTCTTCAAGGTCGATGTGACCGATGATCAATCGGTTGCGGATGCGGTGACAAATACCGTCGAGAAATTCGGGGCCATTCAGATTGCTGTCAACGCGGCAGGCATTCCGGCACCGACCAAAATTCTCGACCGGGACGGCAACCCTTGTCAGCTCGACAAGTTCACCAAGGTGATCATGGTCAACCTCGTCGGCACGTTCAACGTCATGAGTAAATGCGTCGCCGTCATGGCGAGGAACGCACCAGACGATCTGGGCGAGCGGGGAGTCGTTATCAATGTGTCATCCGGTGCCGCCTATGAAGGGCAAATAGGTCAGGCCGGCTATTCAGCGTCCAAGGCGGGTGTGATCGGTATGAACATGCCGGCGGCGCGGGAACTCGGAGCCGTCGGCGTCCGTGTCAACGCGATCGCACCGGGGCTGTTTTTGACACAGATGGTGAAGAGTCTGGGTGAGAAGGTGGTCGTTTCACTGGTCGACACTGTCGAGGCGCCACGCCGCGCCGGAGACCCCATGGAATTTGCACACGCATGCCAGTTCATCGTCGAGAATGGATACTTGAATGGTGAAACAATTCGCCTCGATGCGGCAACACGTTTGAGGGCGAGATAGTGGGGATTGAAACCGGCATCACCGAGCTTGAGAGGATATTCACCCTGCAGCGTTCCCTCACGCGAGAGCAGGTGTCCTGCAGCTATGAAACCCGGATGGACCTGCTGGCTCGTCTTGGGAAAATGTTCGAGACGCATGAAGACGAACTCATTAACGCGGTTACGGCTGATTTCGGAATACGCAGCCGGTATGAAACCATCCTGACAGACATCATGCTGGTTCTGTCGGATGTGAAATTTGCACGGCGCCATTTAAAACACTGGATGAAGCCGCGCAGTGTCAAAACTGACACGTTTGGATTGCCGGGATCTTCGCGGCTAATTCCGCAACCCCTTGGTGTCGTCGGCATTCTCGGAACCTGGAACTATCCCTATGGCACAGTATTCGCCGGTGCGGCGGGTGCGTTGGCGGCTGGCAACCGGATTATTGCCAAGCCAAGTGAAATTTCGGCTCATTCAGCTGAAATTTCGCAGCGTCTTGTTCGCAAGTATTTTTCAGAAGAAGAGATGGCAGTGGTAATCGGCGGCCCGGATGTCGCGCAGCAGATGACGTCTCTTCCATTCGATCATATTCTCTTCACCGGTTCGCCCAATACAGGTAAAAAAGTCGCCCAGTCGGCCGCAGCCAATTTGACACCAGTGACGCTTGAGCTTGGCGGCAAGTGCCCCATTATCATTGATAAAAGTGCTCATTTTCCAGAAGTCGCGCAGAGCCTTGTTTTCGGCAAGCTCCTCAACGCAGGACAAACGTGCATCGGTGTCGACTACGCATTCGTTCCAGAAGGGAGTGTAGAAGACTTTGTGTCAGCGCTCGCCAGGCAGGTGCACAAGTGTTTTGGCGAGATCGAAGCCAATCAGGACTATACAAGCATTATAAATCACCGGCAGTTTGACCGTTTGCGGGGACTGGTTGAAGACGCCCGCGCAAAAGGTGCCGGAGTGACCAATCTCGCAGGCAGTGGCGATGGCATGTTCGAGGCTGCTCATCGAATAGCCCCGCTGGCTGTGACCAATGTTGCAAGCGATATGGGGCTGATGCAGGAAGAGATTTTCGGGCCGATTCTGCCGATCCTGACCTATCGTACGGAAGACGAAGTAATCGAGTACATCAATGCTGGCGAGCGGCCACTGGCACTTTACTATTTCGGTAAAGACAGTGCAGGTCGACGAAAAATCCTTGGCGAAACCCATGCTGGCGGCGTGACCCTGAACGGCACGGTGATGCACGTCTTCCAGCGCCGTCTTCCATTTGGCGGCATCGGGCAAAGCGGGATCGGATCCTATTTGGGGCCGGGAAGTTTCGAGCGGTTCAGTCATTTGAAGCCGGTGTTCTCACAATCGAAGATCAGTGTGCTTAGCCAATTGCTGCCTCCCTATTCTTCGAAGACGGGCTGGTTGCTGAATCTATTTAAAAAGCTGCTTTAAATCGATCCTGTACGCAGCAATCTTAGGGTGGTGTAGACAAAAGGGAGGACAGTCTCTGTGTTCGGAATTTTCTCAAAAAAGCGCAATGACCGTGAACTGATGCCTGTTGACGTCGCTCCAAGTTCTGCTGCAGCATTGGTTTCGACAGAAGGCGGGCGGGTAAATTACAGCCGTGTCATGCAAGGGCTCGCGGAATCCTTCGGAGATCGTGAGGCGATTGTGAATCTTGAGCGTGGCCGCCGGCTGAGTTTTCGTGACTATCACATCATAACCAATCAGATTGCACATATTCTCAATGGAAACCTGAATCTCGGCGCGGGCGACCGATATGTCTGTATGCTGCAAAATGACAATCTCTCCCTGTTCCATTGGGGGTCAGCTGCAAAAGCTTATGCAACATGTTGTCATGCCAACTACCTCGACAGCCTGGAAACGCATCTTGGCCAGATCGACATCGTCAAGCCCAAAGTCGCGTTCATCGAGAATGACCTCCTAGCCTCCCATGCTGGCCCGCTTACCGAACGCGGCATTCAGATTGTTGTGATGGATGCTCTGGTCAAGCCATATTCAGGCGTGTTGGCCCTTCCCGATCTTTTGGCGAACGCGTCGACAGAGAACACAGATATTGAAATCGATGATCGAACGCACGTCGTGCTCATGCGCTTTACAGGAGGCACGACTGGTGACAGCAAGTGCGCGAAGTATTCAATCGACAACATTCTGGGGTGCCGCGATAGTTTCCTGACACTTCCAGACCCGGATTTCTTCGATGGCTGCCGCATGCTGCATATAGCTCCCATTAGCCATGGCAGCGGTATGATGCTTTTGCCGGTTCTGTTCAGCGGTGGTTGCACGGTCACAATGAACGAGCCCAGTCTGGAGAACTGGTGCCGCTATATCCAGCAAGAGAAGATTTCTCACGCCTTCATCGTACCGACTCTGGCGTACCGCCTTTTGGAAATGCCCGAAGCACGAGAGTATGACCTATCCTCATTGCGCACGGTGTTGTATGGCGCGGCCCCCATGAGCCCGGCCAAGGCCAAGCTCCTGGTTGAGCGATTCGGTTCAATATTCACACAAGTGTACGGCTCCACGGAACATCTGGCGGCAACCCTCTGCCTGAGCAAGAAAGATCATATCGTGGACGCCGAGACTGAAGGCCGACTCGCGTCCGCGGGTCGACGCTCAACCGGGATCGAACTGTCGGTTTGCGATGATGACGGTAATCCAGTTCCTGTAGGCGAACTCGGCGAGTTCTATTTGCGATCGCGCTCAACCTGTCTTGGCTATGAAGGCAATCCAGAGAAGACGAAGGAGGAATTCGTCAACGGATACTGGAAGTCAGGGGATATCGGATATACGGACGAAAACGGATATTGCTACCTGGTTGATCGGAAGAAGGACATGATCATCACGGGTGGTTTCAATGTCTATGCGACTGAGGTTGAGGCCGCAGTCAACTCCCATCCTGGCGTTTTGATGTCAGCGGTTGTCGGTGTTCCCCACGAAGAATGGGGCGAGGCTGTACATGCGGAAGTCATCCTTAACGACTCTGTTGAGGTGGCCGAATCTGACCTGATTGCCTATGTAAAAGAGCAGATCGGATCTTTCAAAACACCAAAATCCGTGTTGTTCGTGGAGGAACTGCCTCTGAGCGTCGTTGGTAAGGTGTTGCGAAAGGATGTACGTAAGAAATACTGGGGCGGCCAGGTCCGCAGTATTGGCTGAAGCGTGTACAATCCTGTTCAAAAATTGGACAAACCGTCATGAACCGATAAAGCTTGTCATCGAAGACGGTCGTACAGGACAATCGATATTTGAACCACACATCATCAGGTAAGGCGCAACCAGAATTGAGTGAGACGCGGTCAGTCATTGCATCCTGGCTCATACAGATTGTGGCCATATTGGACGAATTTGACTTTTCCATTGATGTACCAGATCTACTGCGGCGTGCGGAAGTTGATCCTGATATTCTCCAGGACCCGAATGCCAGGGTGCGGTCTAGACGATTCAGTCGCTTCATTGAGCTCATCGTAGAGGCGACAGGTGATGAGACGATCGGGCTGAAGCTGGCCGAGCGAAATACGCCCGGCTCAATGCATGCGCTTGGGTATTCATTGTTCTCAAGCCGAACGCTGGAAACATTCTTCCACCGGTTTGATCGTTTTTTCAGGCTAATTTCTCATTCTGCTGAGACAAGGTCTGAAATCAGGAAGGGGTGCCTCATTCATTCCATTGAACTCAAGGAAGACGTGCCGCCGGTCCGCCAGGATGTTTTTTTGGCGACGGTGCTTCGCTTCGTCAGAATGGTTTACCGAGCGGACTATTCTCCTGTTTTGGTAAGAATGCGTCGTCCGAAACCTGGTAAGGTCGCGATGGATGAATTTGATGCCTTTTTCTGTTGTCCGATCGAATATGGTCACGACAGTCTAGAGCTGCATGTGGCCGAGAAGGACTATACGCGCGTGCTGCGCGGCGCGAATTCCGACATTGTTCGAAGGAATGACCAGATTGCGATGGAATACATTGCCCGGTTCGATGAACAACAAATTATTCCGCGGATCCGGGCGGCGATTGTCGAAATGCTACCGGATGGAGCTGTCTCCCTGGAGTCGGTTTCAAGAGAGCTAAATACAAGTAACCGAAGTCTTCAGCGCCAATTGCAGGATGAGGGCACAACCTTCAACACCGTGCTCGACGATGTTCGCCAGCATCTCGCTATCGGCTATTTGCGGACAGGTCGTCGGTCCATCAAGGAGATATCGTATCTGTTGGGATACAAGGACCCCAGCAATTTCTCCCGTGCGTTTCGCCGGTTAACGGGGCAGTCCCCGCAGGAATTCCTCGAGAATGAGCGCCAGCTGGACGATAGCTGACATCGCTAGAGCTCTGCATTGCCTTGGGAGGCTCGACTGACGACGCTTTGGCGCACGGTGACATGCGTCTGATGTTCAATAAGTTTTCTGGCCCGATAAAGTGAAGCCTCATCTGGAACGGGCCAAGTTTTGGAGCGAACGCGGCCCAATGCTTGGAATTGGACAATTGTCGTTTGAAACCCTGAAATTTGAGGCGGAAGATTCGTGTGCACGAATTACCCTGACGCGTCCGAGCAGCATGAATGCACTGTCCGCTCTAATGGTGAATGAACTTGCGCAATGTGTGAAAGATGTTGCCGAGCGCGATGAGATTCGAGTGCTGACTATCACTGGGAGCGGGCGCGCCTTTTGCTGCGGTGCTGACCTGAAGGGCGTTTTGGGGGAAGTTCAGGCTGGTGACAATACCGGGTTTCTTGGCTTCCTTCGCGACATTCAGAACGTGTTTTTGGCTATTCGTGCTTTGCCGAAGCCGACAATTGCAGCGCTCAATGGATTGACTTTGGCCGGCGGACTGGAGCTAGCCATGACCTGCGATGTCGTGATGGCGGCGCGCAGTGCGCGGCTGGGCGACGCCCATTCCAATTTTGGTGTTCTGCCGGGCGGCGGGGGATCTCTCTTGCCGAGGTATGTTGGCGAAAAGAAAGCGAATTATCTCCTATTCTCCGGCGATCATTGGTCGGCGGAAGCGTTTCGTGAAGCCGGATTTGTAAGCCAAGTTGTTGAGGATGACGACTTGTCATCGGTTGCAGAGGCGCTTGCTGCAAAGCTGGCGGAGAAAAGCCCGCTTGTACTTCAGCGTATGAAGGAGATGGTTGCCGGAAGCGCACACTTGTCCGCGCGCGAAGCCATCGCGTTGGAAATGCGCCATCTCGAAGCGCATGCAAAATCCGCTGACTTCCTCGAAGGGCTTTCAGCCTTCAGTGAGAAACGAACACCGAAATATTCAGGCCAGTAGCGGCCATCTGTAGATGGGGAGAGAGTCTTGTCGGATAGTAAGATTTATATTGTAGGCGTCGGCATGACGCATTTCGGGCGGCATCTGGAAGCAAGTATTTCTGAATTGCTGGACACCGCCATTTTGCGTGCGGCGGATGATGCAGGCTGCACCAAGGCCGCCGTGGAGGCAGTTTACCATTCCAGTGCGACCCAAGGGTTCTTGCAGGGACAAACCTTTGTTCCTGGCCAGGTTGCGCTCAGCAAGATCGGGCTGACAGGTATTCCCGCATTCAATATTGAAAACGCCTGTGCGTCCAGTTCATCCTCCTTTCACCTTGCTGTTCAGGCGCTTAAGGCTGGTATGCAGGACGTTGTCCTGGCGGCGGGTGTCGAGAAAATGAACGTGCCTGACAAGGCGAGGATGTTCGCTGTGTTCGATGGCGGTTGGGATGTTGAGACACCTGAGGAGAATGCCAAAAGGCTTCTCCAGTTGGGCGAAGGTGTTGCCGAACCGGAGGGATCGGAATCTGAACGCCCTTATAGCGTATTCATGAAAATCTACGCAGCGTTCGGCCGGAACCATATGAAGCGCTATGGCACGACTCAGCGCCAGATTGCTGCGATAGCCGCGAAAAATCATCAGCATTCAGAGCACAATGAGTATTCGCAATACCGTCAGCCTTACACGATTGATGAAATTCTTTCAGCACCTCCCATCACTTACCCTTTGACGCTGCCAATGTGCTCACCGATCTCGGATGGTGCTGCAGCGGTCATCCTTTGCAATGAGGAAGGCTTGAGGAAGATTGGTGCCACTACGTCACGAGCCGTCCAGGTTATGGCCAGCGCCGTTGCAAGTGGAAACCCCGCGCGCAGCGCCGATGCACCGGAACGCCATGTTGCGCGAATTGCCGCTGAGAGGGCGTATGAAATGGCCTGCCTTTCACCAGAAGACATGGACGTTGCCGAGGTGCACGATGCAACCGCGATTGGTGAGTTGATGCACGCCGAGAACTTGATGTTAGTTCCGATCGGTGAAGCAGGCCCGGCAGCGGAACGCGGGGACTTCACGATTGGCGGCTCAATCCCGATCAATCCGTCTGGCGGGCTGGAGTCCAAAGGCCACCCCATCGGCGCAACCGGGCTGGGGCAAATTCATGAGCTTGTCACCCAATTACGCGGCGAAGCTGGAAAGCGCCAGGTTGATGGTGCCCGACACGCTATCCACGAAAACAGCGGCGGCCTAATTGGCATTGAGGAGGGTGTTGCTGTGGTCAACATTTTCAAGAGGGCAAATGCATGATTGGGGGATTAGATATTTTCTTTGACAAGGCTGAGCTCGCCGCAATCGAAAGCCTGCGTCGCTATCTTGATGAGCAGCTGGAGCCGGAACTGGCTGCGCATGGGGAAGACTTCGTTCCAAAGGACAAAATGCAAAGCTGGACGCAAAAGCTGGCAGAATTTGGTCTCGTCAACGCCCCACAGCCGGAATCTGCCGGCGGGCTGGGGTTGTCCTGGAAGCTGCACGTTCAACTAATTGAAGAGCTTGCCTATAGTTCGGGAGACTTGGCGATAGCCGCACTTGTTAATGGCAGCGCAGCGTCGATGCTGGTCAAACTCGCGCCGGAGCACATCAAGACACGTTACCTGCCTAGATTGTTGGCGGGGGAACTTTTTGCGTCTGTCGGCATTTCCGAGCCGGATGTCGGTTCGGATGTCGCGGCGGCGAAAACCAGGGCTGTGCGAGATGGTGACCATTGGGTGATTTCTGGTGAGAAAACATGGATCACCAATGGTGAGTACTCAGATTTTTTCATCTGCACCTGCCGAACTGGCGAGAACGAACTGACCCATATCCTGCTCGATCGCAATGAGCATCCTTATGAAGTCCGCGGTATTCCAAAGATCGCGCTCAATCGACAATCAACATCACAGGTTTTTCTCGATGATGTGCGCGTTCCGGTCGAGAATACTATCGGTGAAATAGGCTCGGGTCTGAAGAACACGCTCACCCTGTTCGAACGCGCGCGAGTTCACGTCGGGTCGTGGGGCTATGGCATGGCGCGGCGCGCGCTTGATGAGTCAATAAAATATGCAATCGACCGTTCGCAGCATGGCAAACCAATTGCCGGCCACCAGCTCATTGCAGAAAAGTTAGCTGTAATGGCCACAGAGATCGATGCAGCGCGCCTGTTGTCTTTGCGCGCAGCGGGCATGATTGACGCCGGACAGCGCTGCGACAAGGAGTGCGCAATGGCAAAATGGTACGGTACCGAAATCGCTGTCAGTGCAACGCGCCAGGCAGTACAGATTCACGGCGGTAATGGCGTCACGAAGGAGTTCATTGTCGAGCGCCTCGCCCGCGAAGCGATGATCGCACCCATTCCGGATGGAACGACTGAGATCCAGAAACTCCTTATCGGGCGGAGCCTGACGGGCGTCTCGGCGTTCAGGTGACGTCCCGTGTCTAAAGGGCCTCTGCAGGGCATTCGGATTGTCGAAATCGAGGGCATTGGGCCGGCGCCCTTTTGTGGCATGCATCTGGCCGATCTGGGCGCGGATGTCGTTCTCATAGAGCGAAAGACCAAGGGCTCCGATCCGGGATCGACTTTGCCTGTCGGCATTCTGAAAAGAGGCAAGCGCTCGATCGCTCTGGACCTGAAAGACTCTGAAGATCGCGCGGTCGCGCTGGATCTGATTGCGACGGCGGACGCCCTGATCGAGGGCATGCGGCCGGGAGTGATGGAACGCCTGGGCCTTGGTCCGGAAGTTTGTCTGGGGCGGAACCCACAGCTTGTCTTTGGTCGCATGACGGGCTGGGGGCAGGCGGGACCGCTCGCCCAGGCGGCTGGACATGATATCAATTATGTATCCGTCAGTTCAGCTGCCTGGTTTGCAAGCCCAACTGGAACGCGATCACTGCCGCCACCAGGCTTGGTCGGGGACATTGGCGGCGGTGCGAACTATCTGACGATTGGCATTCTCGCGGGCATTCTAAAGGCCAGAGCCACCGGTGAGGGCGATGTGATTGATGCAGCGATTGTCGATGGGTCGGCGCATATGATGAACCTCATCTTCGATTTGCTGCCCAGCGGCATGATGCAAGCCGAGCGCGGGCGCGGCTTTCTGGATGATTCCCCTTGGTACAGTTCCTATCGCTGTGCAGACGGGCGTGACATCACGCTTGGCGCGCTAGAACCGAAATTTTACGCAGAACTTCTACAGCGCCTCGGTCTTACAGGCGATCCCGACTTCGAAGACCAGTATGATCGTGATAGCTGGTCGAAGCAGTCAGAGAAGTTTCGTGCTCTTTTCGCAACCGAACCATCTGCATACTGGCAAGACTTACTAGAGGGGACCGATGCATGCTTTGGCCTTGTGGAAAGTCCGATCAGTGCACCTTTGCACCCTCATAATCTGGCGCGCGGAATCTTTGAAAACAGCCAGGGTTATGTTCAGGCTGTTCCGGCCCCGCGTTTCCAATCGAACGTGCAGGCAATCCCCGGTCCAGCACCTGAGCATGGTCAGCACCAGCAAGAGCTGCTCAAGGAGTTGAAAACCCGCAACTAGATCCGTTGCAAGTAGGTGTCCCAGGCTTTGTCGCTGGCACAAAATGACGGAACATTGGCGTTGCGCGGGGCTTGAGAAACTTCGCCGTTCCAGTGCAATCTTGCTTGGTATGAGAAAAAATCCAGAACCTCATCCACTGGGGTGTCCGGGAGGACAAAATGAACGGCAAAAAAATGCCCGCTACAGCGCTGAAAGTCATTCTGACGGGCGCTACGATCGGTCTTCTGGCTGCCTGTGGAGGGGCGGTCGACTCTGGCGACGCTTCCACACAAGCCTCCCAGGGGATCAATGAGGAACGTTTGCTCAATGCCGCAGGCGAACCACATAACTGGCTTACTCATGGTGGCACGTTTTCAGAAACGCGGTTTAGCGCGCTTGACGCCATTAATCTGGAAACAATCGACCAGCTGGATCTTGCCTGGGCGGCACCGCTTGGCAGCTATCGTGGCGTAGAGGCAACCCCGATCATTGTTGATGGTGTCATGTACACTACGGGTTCGTGGAGCGAAGTGCTGGCGCTTAATGCTGCCACAGGAGAAATTCTTTGGCGCTACGATCCGGAGGTTCCCCGATCAAAGGGCGCACATGCTTGTTGCGATGTCGTCAATCGCGGCGTGGCTGTCTATAACGACAAGGTCATATTCGGGTCGCTGGATGGTCGTCTGATCGCTCTTGATTCAAAGTCAGGCGAACAGATCTGGGAGACCCGTACTGTACCGCTCGAAGAACCCTATACGATCACAGGGGCGCCTCGCATTGTGAAAGGCAAGGTCATCATCGGAAATGGCGGTGGTGAGTTCGGCGTTCGCGGATTTGTTGCAGCCTATGATGCTGAAACAGGTGAACAGGCCTGGAAGTTCTACACTGTGCCGGGAAATCCGGATAATGGATTCGAAAACGAAGCCATCGAGATGGCTGCTGAGACCTGGACAGGCGAATGGTGGAAGCTGGGCGGTGGCGGGACTGTCTGGGACAGCATGGCATTCGATCCTGAACTGGACCTCCTCTATATCGGCGTTGGAAACGGCTCGCCCTGGAATCAGAAAGTACGAAGCCCGGACGGCGGCGACAATCTGTTCCTGTCATCAATCGTCGCGTTACGTCCAGACACAGGAGAATATGTCTGGCACTATCAGACGACGCCGGGCGAAACTTGGGACTACACAGCTACGCAGAATATCATTCTAGCTGATCTTGAGATCGAGGGAGAGCTTCGTCAGGTGCTGATGCAAGCGCCGAAAAACGGCTTCTTTTATGTCATCGACCGAATAAGCGGCGAACTTATTTCCGCAGAGCCATTTGTTCCCATTAACTGGGCCACACATATCGATATGGAGACCGGGCGTCCTGTTGAAAACCCCGAGGCGCGCTATCTGTCTGGTGGACCTGCGCTCGTCAAACCCAGCCCATTTGGTGCCCACAACTGGCACCCCATGTCATTCAATCCGGAAACAGGGCTGGTATATATTCCCGCACAAGATGTTCCTTTCCTCTATTCCGATCAGATCGAGGGCGAGATTGCCCGCTTTGACCGAGACGCATTCAATATCGGTGTCAGCCTGACAGACGCATTACCGGAAACAGAAGAAGCACGTCGCACACTTCTGCGCCAACTTGTCCAAGCACATCTTGCTGCCTGGGATCCGGTAGCTCAGAAAGAAGTCTGGCGTGTTCAGCATGAGCGAATGTGGAATGGAGGTACGCTGACAACGTCTGGAGATCTGGTATTCCAAGGCACGACGAGCGGCGTTTTCAATGCTTACAACGCCAAAACAGGCGAAGAACTGTGGTCGTATCCGGTTGGTGTCGCAATGGTCGGTGGACCTGTGGCGTATGAGGTCAATGGCGAGCAGTATGTTGCTGTATCAGCTGGTTGGGGCAGTGGTGCCAATTTGCTCGCCGGCTTCTATGTCGGGCAGACAGGAGGCCCGGTTGAAGGCCATGTACTTGCCTTCAAACTTGGCGGAGAGGGCGAGCTAAACGTCGCCGCGCTTCCGCAGAAGGCAACGCCTGAGCCAGCGCGACAGCCGCATTCGGCTGAAGCGGTTGTACGGGGCACAGACCTCTACGGTCGATTCTGCGGTGTCTGCCATGGCGGCGCGGCCATTTCGTCCGGAACGCTCCCCGATCTGAGGCAGTCAGCGACTCTCGGGATAGACACTTTTGATGCTTTCCTCCTTCAAGGGGCCGGCGAAGCGATTGGCATGCCCAACTTCGCCGGCCGCCTAAGCCAACAGGAAGTCGATGATATTGAGGATTTCATCCTCTCTCGAGCCTGGATGGCGTTTCAAGACGAGCAACAGTCGACGTCTCAAGCTGAATAGTATTCTGACAATTCGCTAAACCAGTACAAATCTGTCACTCTGGGAGACAACAAATGAAACCTCATATCGCTGCTGCTGCAGTCGCAATCGTAGCCGTGCTTGGTGCATGCTCCACTATCCCAGTCTTTGATGCGTCGGGTCCGGAGTTTCCTCCAATGAACCCAAATCTGGTGGACAGCGAGCTTGCCACCACGCATTTTAATCCGGCTCAACAGGATTCCCTTCCGTTTGCTGGGCCGGTCGGTATTCACGAGATTGATGATGAGGGTATTCAAAGGGTCCCGGCAGGGTTGGTGAACCTCACGCTTATGCAATTACCAACTTATCCTTCAGGTGAGCAGGTGGCCATCTCCGCCAACAATAATCGTATCTCCAAAATCCTGATTAGCGATGGCAAGTTTCAACTGATCAATGCTCTGCCTGTGGAAGGTCAACCCTTCATGTCTGTCGAGGATGCTGAACGTATCGCCGTCGAAATGGATAGTACGGCCTCAGAAGCTGAACTGCTTGGCTATCTCAATCGGAACTATCCACGTTATGTTGAGCGGGTCGTCGCCAGAGCAGCAATCTATAATGTCGTCGACCGCAATGGTGACTTCTACACTGTCGTCAACAACGATGTCGTCGTTTATGGTGATGCCGAACCCGGCAATCCGCTGTCACCACTGGTGGAAAAGCGCCGCTTTCAGCTGCCGCGCGAATATTTCAATCCAACACTGGAAGACCCTGATGCTGTGTTCGGATTGAATCTGACTTATGATGGCATGCTGGCGCTGGTGACGATGGGCGGCGTTGTCGTCATCGTAGACCGAAATTTTGAACAGGCACCGATCATTCATGAGTTGGCTGACGATGAGCAGGTTACGAACTCGATCGCCATTGATGAGGGTGGTGGCATTTATGTTCTCTCAAATAGGAGGCTCCATAAACTGGTTTGGGACGGGGAAACACTTCACTCTAGAGGGTATGGCGCGTGGTCATCAGAATACGATTCCTTCACCGGCAAACTTGGCGGCGTGAGTCTCGGCAACGGATCAGGCTCTACGCCCTCACTTATGGGCTTCGGAGACGAGGAAGACAAACTTGTTGTCATCACGGACGGAGAGTTGATTATGAATGTCGTCGCCTTCTGGCGCGACGATATTCCAGAGGATTTCGTCCAGAAGCCAGGGACCAAATCGCGTCGAATTGCCGACCAGATTCAGGTTAGTTTCGGAAAGTCTGACCTTGAGCGCGCCCAGTCTGAGCAATCCGTTGCGGTATATGGCTACGGTGCCTTGGTGGTAAACAACACATTGCCATCGCCATTGCCAACAATGCTGGAGAATGTTGTCATGTCTGGTAGACTACGCAAAGGACCGACGGGTGCTGAAAAGTTTGAATGGGACGTTGAAGCTGACCGCTGGGTGCGTGCCTGGGCAAATCCCACTGTATCGAGCCCATCAACCGTCCCCATGATTTCTGGCGGCGCCCAACAGGTCTATGTCAATGGTTTCGTAGACGGAAAATGGGAGGTCACAGGTCTTGATTGGGAGACGGGTGAAGCCGTTACACGGCTTCGCCTTGGTGATAGCCACATTTACAATGGCGCTTACTCTGTCATTCACCTCCTGCCGGGCGGCGATATCGTTCTTGGAGGATTGCTGGGCATGATGCGGATATCGGTCGAGCGCTAGGTGTTGACTTTAGTATGATGTGTTGAGTTTCGGCGCTCTGTGCATTGTAGTTAGCGGTGAAATCTAGTTCTATAGATCAAGCTTGATTTGGCAGGGAGTACAATCCGCGTTAACTATGGCTATCGGTGCCGGTGAGCGGCGTCGAACTCAAGCGGTCTACAAAACTGTGGACCAAAATCAGACCGAGCTGAGGACCAAGAATCGATTACACTTCCCGTAAGTGATTGAAAAATATGGATAAAAAATATGGAATGTGGCACGTCACTCGCGCCATTTCTTTCAGGGTGACGCCTGACACCTCCTTTGAAATCATTGAAAATACTTGGGAAAGCTCAGGCGCTCCAGGCCTTTTGCTGATCGTGCACTACAATTTGCCCCACAAAATGCAAACTCGTTGCACAACAAACGGCGATGAAGCATTTCTCACTTGGATCAAGATTTCTGAAGGATCGCAGCGGTTGGTGTCACTATGTCCGGCGTGTCCCGACCCGCTTCAAAGATCTCGACAGACGCGGCGTGATCCAGGTCGCCCTGCGTACCCGATCTCTGGAAGTTGCCATGATACCCCGCAACGGTCTGGCTGAAGCGGACGAGGCGTTGTGGAGCAGTCTCGCGCTCCAGGCTGAAGATACTGATGAAACAGTCTAAGCTGAAGCCTCAAAGACGGGCCAGGAGTCCACAATTTCTCCGTCTTCGTAAACGGCGATATCCCCGAATTGCAGGAAGACTGCTTCGCTCTGGTGCGGACGAAGAAATACGAACTCGTCTGGCGCGATTTGCAGCTCCGGCCCACCATTCAGCATTTCCTGGTTGGAGGAGCGTCCGAACGTCGAATTGTATTCCAGGCCGGGCGGATCAACCGGGTCGGCGAGCCAGTGGCCTCCATAAATGAATATGGTCTTGCTGTAGTTTGGATCCCACACCCGTTTGGTTTTGTCGGCGAACTCGAGGCCGGGCATCCGTGTTTTGGCGACAGATTTGATGACCGGTGTTGCAATGAAGCTCGCGGGCGTATGGGGCTCCAACAATTCAGTGTCAAAATGCGTTGGCTTCATCAGGCACGACCCTGCAGAGACTTCATTCGCAATCGAAGTGTACTCGTAGTAGCGATAGGTCGGACTGCCTGCTGCGTTTCGGGTGATTTGCTCTATGGCTGCCTTGCCAAACACCTCAGCGGCTTGATCAAGCGCCGCCCTGTATGAACGCCAAGCTCCTGCGAGCGCCTTGTCGCGCCAGCCCAAGCTTGTGGGCAGGCTGGGAATATGCGGTTCGTAACCCATGAAACCCGCAAATTCCAAACTCGGATCCAGTTCTATTTCGTGCAACACGCTCCCCAACTCGGAACCTAGTTCGAAGCCGCCCCTGTGGAGTCCCACATCCAGTTCCAGATTAATATTCAGGGTGCGACCAACATCCTTTGCGAGATCCTGGTACTGCTCAAGTCGCTTCGGAGTATCTATGAGCCATTGGACGCGGCCTGCCGCATCAGAGCGCTCGGGCGGTAGTTTGTGAAAATATTGGCGCGCAGCCTGAATGGGCAGGGGTTTGCCAAGCAACTGGCTGGCTTCGGGCATTTCTGTGCTCAGTGCCAGCAGCATGGGTAAATTGAATGTCATCAACCGATCCGTGCCGGTTCGCTTGCGAATATGGTCAATCAATCGAAGCGATGGCAGGGACTTGGCGACAATACGATATCCCATGCCCTGCGGCAGGTGGTGTTTCAGCGTATCAATATTGGCGTTGAGCCGTGCGCGATCGATCACCAGGGTCGGTGTTGCGATCCCTGCATCGGTGAGAGCTTTTTGCATTTGCAAGAAATAAGGATCTCTTGGTCCGCTCTTGTCACTGGGTTTCGACATGAGAGTTGCTACTCCTGCTAAAGCTGTTCCTCCGATCAAGAGTGTCCTTCTGCTAAGTTCAGGCATTGAAGGGAACTCCAAACACATCGGCGAGATGGGGGTTCAGGAATTTTCCAGTCGGATCGAGCGAACGGCGCAAGTCTGCGAACTTGGTAAAGTCCGGATAGAGAGCTTCCAAATCTTTGCGTTGCAGGCTGTGGTGTTTGCCCCAATGGGGGCGGCCGCCATACATTTTGAAAACTGGTTCGAACTCGCTGAAGAAATAATCATAGGCTTCGTCGACTGCCGCATGGATCGCGATGGATATTCGGGGGCCACCAAGGAACGGGCTAAGCCAGGCATCGTCGGGAGCGGTAAACCGGACCTCCATGGGAAAGAAGACGTGCTTTCGCTGATCCATCATTTTGATGATCTGCCTCAAGGCCTTGAGACCATCGTCCCAAGGGAGGTGATACTCCATCTCATTGAACTTTATCGGGCGGGTCGTGGCCAGGAGCTGGAGTGAGGTATCGGTGACATCTTCAATCGTGCCGCTGGGAAGAGCAGATTGCGCAATGCGTTTTCGCAGCCAGGGCCACCACCCGAATTCATTCCGTAACTGTTTAAGGCCCTCCAACATTTCATCGTCATCGTTGGAAGGTTCCAGACCGGTCGTCTCTCCGTGATGCAGATCGTGAGTGATACTGGCAGCGAGTCCCGTACCTGGAAGATAATAGAATTCGAAATTTCGATATGAGCTGGCACGGGAAAAAGCGTCATCGAGTACGGCATCTATGGGCTCTGCACTGACGATACGCCTCAGATTGAAGGAGGGGATGGTCTCAACCGTGTACTCGCTGATCACGCCCAGCGCACCGAGAGAGACTTTGCCCGCAGAAAACAGATCGGGGTTGGAATCGGCCGTGACGTCCAACAGACTGCCGTCGGCAGTTACCAGTTTGAAGGAGTGGATGTAGTCATGAAGTGCGGTCAGGGTTTGGCCTGTGCCGTGGGTGGCGGTCGAGAAGGATCCCGCGAGTGTTTGGTCGACGATGTCGGGAAGGTTTGGAAAGGCCCGATCAATCTCATTCAATTGGGATGCTGCCTGGAACAGAACGGTTCCAGCGCCAAAGGTCGCGCGCTGAGTTACAGGGTCATAGGCTTTCAAGCCGGCGAGCTGCCCAACATCCAGAATAACTCCTTCACTGGGTACGAGCCCCGAAAAAGAATGGCCGCTGCCTCTTGGGCGGATGTGTCCTAGCGTAGTTCGGATGATTTCCGAAAGTTCGGCAGCTGACGCTGGAGACTGAAACTGTTTGGGCGTAGCAGTTTGCGCGCCTGACCAGTTCCTCCAACTCTCTTCGCCAATAGGTGGCTCAGGATAATCTGGAGCGTAGTCTTCGCGGACATAGTCTCTCGTGCCCCACGCTACGTGTTGAACTATTGGAACGGCAGATACTGCCGTGAGTCCAAGGCCAGCTTGAACCACTCTCCGTCTGGATACTCCCATTGCGCCAACCTCCCCAAAATGGTAGCGATGACTATCGATAGGCAGCCGTCCTTGAACTGTCAATGAAGTACGTTTGAGTGATGACAACGAAGATCGAACCCAACACCACAAGACGATCCGCGCCTAACCAGCAGCGAAGTCGAGACACGCTTGAGCAGATTTTGATCGCCGCGGCTGACTTGATTGAGGAGGTCGGGTTCGAGAAGCTCTCGACAAACATGATCTGTAGACGAGCTGAACTCACGCCGCCGGCATTGTACCGTTACTTCCCGAACAAATATTCGGTCCTGAAAGAACTGGGCGAGCGACTGATGGCTCAGCAGAATATTTTGATGGAGAATTGGAGCCTCGACGCAGGTGACTTGAGCAATCTTGAGGCCGAAATCGAAACGCTACTCTTCGAGACAATACGGGTAACTCGACAGACCAAAGCAGGCGCGTGGATTATGCGGTCCATGCATGCCACGCCTGTATTGGCGGGTGTCAGGGTTGAGTCTCACCGACATGTTGCGCGATTGTTGGCGGAACGGATAATCGAAACACGACCTGATCTTGATCATGGACGTATCCTGCCATCAGCGAGGCTGAGTGTTGAGATCGGGTATGCGGTGGTCGAGATGGTGTTTGATGAACGGTCGATTGATGAAGGCGAGATCCTTCGGCAGACGGCTTCCATGTTGGCCTTCAGTTTGCGACAAGCGATGAGCCATCAAGCTTAGTGCGATAGCTGGCGGCGGACGTCGCCCTTGTGATGTGCTGTTGACCCAAGGTCGAACTCAAATCTCTCAGACGTTATTTGAAGGCGTTGCCGCTCCGTATGCCGATAGCCTTGAAGACCAGTGCGGCCGGACAAAAACCGGTAAAGGCGGCCTGAAACATGTTAAGCCCCGCAAAAGCAGTCAGCAGGAACCAATAGGGGGATACCCAGTATCCCAATGCGAGGCTGATCAGAACGACCAATCCGGCAAAGGCGAGTACGGCACGATCAAGATTCATATCTGTTTCCTTTCGTCAGATACTGTCAGGCGCTGGTTTTCAGAATATTCAGGCTATTCACCCACTGGATGATTGTGGGCGCAGTCATTACACCAGACCGCTGATCAATCACGCTGCCGTCCTGGAACAACAGGAGGGCAGGAATGCCGCGAACATTCAATGCGGCTCCACCTTCCGGATGGGCTTCCGTGTTGAGTTTGAAGAAGCGAAGATTGCCATCAAAGTGCTTTGCGGCCTCAGCAAATGAAGGCGCCATCATCCGACACGGTCCACACCAAGGGGCCCATACATCCAGGAGAAAACTGCCTTCGTCACGGGACATGAGTCGGTTGAGAATCTTCGTGTTGATCTCGACGGGAGCATCGCTCGCAAGGTCACCCTTGCACGATCCACAATGGCCTCTCGCCAAGCTACTCCCTATGGGCGCACGATTTACGGCGCCACATTTGGTGCAAACAATATGCTGGTGATCAGGCATCAGGAATGGTCTTTCAATTTATGAGTCTTCAGCAGACCCAACGCTGCATTTTCATAGAAGGTTTCAGACTGGCCTGTACGCAGCTTGTGTAGGAAATACTTTTCGAATCCCGCCTTGGCCAAGTGTACCCATCCCCCGGAAGCCGACCAGTTAACATTGCGAGGGGGGATCTGGGGCTGCGCAACGAAAGCTACGCCGCCATCGCCGAAGTCAGCGAGACAGATCGCATTCCAGCTCGCCTTGTGTGTTGGCTGGGTTCCTTCGATCAGCTGCGCGATGTTGCGGGCGGTTGCTTCCACCATGGATTCGATCATGAAGCCTGTTTTGGGTACGCCAACTGGCACGGGCGTTTCCCCCATGGGCGGAATCGCGATGCAGACGCCGATACCAAAGATATCCGGCCATTCTGGATTACGCTGGAAGTCGTCCGTAATCACGAAACCCTTGGGGTTCACCAAGCCCTCGACATCACGCACGGCTTCGACCCCCCTGAAAGGTGGCATGAGCATAGTGTACCGGGTCGGCAGTTCATGCGTTTGCTTGACAGAGCCATCTTCGTTCAACTCCTCAACACTTACCATGTCGGCTTCGGCGCCAAGAACTCTGGCGTTGGTTACCCATTTGATATGGCGATTGCGCATCTCGCTTTCGAGCAGACCTTTGGTATCGCCCACACCATCGAGGCCGAGGTGACCGATATAGGGTTCGGGGGTGATAAAGGTGATCGGCACCTGATCGCGAATCTTGCGTTTGCGCAGTTCGGTCTCAATGATCATCGCGGTTTCATAGGCTGGCCCGAAACAGGAAGCCCCTTGTGCCGCTCCAATCACGATTGGGCCCGGGTTCTTGCAAAAGGTCTCAAAGGCCGAGGCTCCTGCTTCGGCATGGTCGATGTGGCAGACCGATTGAGTGTGGCCGTTCGGGCCCAGGCCTTCGACATCATCGAAGGCGAGTTCAGGGCCCGTGGCTATGACCAGATAGTCGTATTCTACCTGCGACCCATCCGGCATACGCACGCATTTGTTCGCGGGATCAACTTTTTCTGCCCTGCCGACAATCAAGTTGACGTTTCGCTTGCGGAGGGGTTTTGCCAAGTCGACCGTGATGTCCTTGCGGTCCCGCCACCCCACCATCACCCAGGGATTGGAGGGTTGGAACTGGTAGTAGTCCGTTTCGCTGATGATCGAAACCTGATGGTCCCGCCCGAGGGTCTTTTTGATTTCGTAGGCGGCGATCAATCCGCCTAGGCCCGCGCCGAGAATTACAATGTTCGCCATGACCAATCCTCCTTGCCGGAAACATGTTGTATATTAGCACTTTCGCAAATACGCAACATTACCTATATAGGTCACGATGGCATTGAGCTAAATCAAAGACCGACTGCGCGAATGCGACGGGTGGCTTGGCAGAGGAAAAAATCATGGCTGATAAATATGACCTGACACCGCAAAGTGTCTTTACAGACCTCAAGGCTGGCAAGATCGTATTGGTGGACGTCCGCGAGCCTGCAGAATTCGCAAACCAACGCATTCATGGCGCATTGCTGCACCCTCTATCCACGTTTGAACCCAAAGCGATTCCTGTGGATGGAAGCAGGCGGATCGTGTTTCAGTGTGGATCTGGCAAACGGTCCAGAATGGCGCTCAACACTTTCATGAAGGAAACAGGCGCAGACGCGGCTCATCTGGCGGGAGGCATCGCGGCCTGGACGTCGGCAGGGCAGCCCTGCATTCGGCTGGACCCGGCGACGGGTGCGATCGTTGACAAGGGAGACTATTGAGATGATCGCCCGACATATCGGTGGTCTCATTGTTGGCTTGGCGCTGAGCATGACTGCCACCGCGCAGACACTGACCATTCAGGAGTCCATCATCACGGATTTTCGTCCGGTTGTGGGGCGTATTGAGGCGAGTGATACAGCTATGGCGCGGTCTCGCCTTCAGGGTGTCATCACACAGTTGAGCATCGATGAGGGCCAAACGGTCAAGGCTGGTGAGGTGCTCGCCTTCGTGGCTGACGACACGATAGCGCCGCAAATCAATGCACTCCAATCTCGCGTCGATGGATTGACGGCGCAAATGACACAACAGGAAGAAGACCTCGCCCGCGCGAGCAAACTGTTAGCAGATGGATTTTATCCCAAAGCCCGGTTCGAGCAGGAAAAGGCCGCTCTGGATGTTGTGAAGGCCAATCGAGCCTCCGCAGAGGAAGAACGCCGCAGTCTGATCGCCCGTCGGGCGGAAGGGTATGTCCGCGCGCCAGTTGACTCACGAGTGACAGATGTACTCGTGGTTGAAGGCAGTGTGGTATCTCCGGGGCAGGTCGTTGCCAACCTCGCGACGCTCGACGGGCTGGTGCGATTGTCCTTGCCGGAGCGGCATCTGAACTTTCTGGCTGAAGGCGGAGAAGTTTCGTTACGCCTGCCCGCGCGCGACAATGACGTGCGCACAGCACGCATTGAGAAGATTTATCCAGCGCTGCGAGACGGTGCAGTGGTCGCGGACGCAGTTGTGGATGGCGGATTGAATGCGCTGGTGGGCGAACGGGCCGATGTGCTCGCCCCGGTGGGTGATCGCCGCGCGATCATTCTGCCACAGGAATACGTCACCACGCGCTATGGAGTAGACTTTGTGCGCGTAAAGGTGGGTGATCGCTTCGTTGAGGCCCCCGTCGTGCTGGCGGAGCCATTGGTTTCCAATGGGGTCTTTGAGGTGCTCTCCGGACTGAGACCGGGCGATGTGGTCACATTGCCGGGAGCGGAGAACTCATGAAGGCCGATGTTTCCGGCTCCATCACCCGAGCCACGATCCGTTCACCGCTAACGCCTCTGGTTCTTCTGGCAGCGCTGGCTGTTGGTCTGATCGCCCTGTTGACTATACCGCGCGAGGAAGAGCCGCAGATATCAGTGCCGATGGTGGACATTCTGGTCCAGTCGCCCGGGCTGCGAGCGGCTGATACGGTCGAGCAGGTCACTGAGCCGCTGGAAGAAATCATCAAGGCGATTCCCGACGTAGAACATGTCTACAGTCAGAGCCGCGATGACGGCGCTATCGTCACGGCGCGGTTCATGGTCGGTACCGATGCCGATGACGCAATTCTGAGAATTCACGAAAAGATTCGCGCCAATATCGACCGCATCCCACCTGAAGTTCAGATGCCGCAAGTCGTGGGGCGCGGTATTGACGATGTTCCCATCGTTACATTGACGCTGTCCCCGGAAACGTGGACCGGAAATGTCTGGAACGATACCAGCCTGCGGATGCTCGCTGATGAGGTTCTAAAAGAACTCTTGAAGGTGGAGGATGTCGGCCTGACTGACGTCATTGGGGGACGTAGTCTCGAGCTCCGTATCGAACCTGACATCGAAGCGCTGTCTTCCTATGGCGTCTCGCTTCAGGCGCTGGTCGATGTGACGGCGCAGGCCGTTCAGGCGCGTCCCATTGGTACGGCTCGCGGCTCTGGCGACTCGATCATCATTCAAGCCGGTGACCGGATTGCCGCCGTGGGCGATCTGGAACGGCTAGAAATTCAAGCTCCCGATGGTCGCATGGTATATCTTTCCGACGTCGCGCGGGTTCGTGTCGCTGGCATTGAGACTGAAGCGCGAGCCTGGACGCTGGAGCGGAGTGCTGAGCGTTCGGAGTTCGAATCATTTCCTGCCGTTACGCTTTCACTGGCGAAACGACCAGGCGCCAACGCGGTGGTCGTTGCGGACCAGATCCTCGAGCGTCTTGAGCTATTGAAACGTGAAATGATACCTGAAGGGGTCCATATTGCCGTCACCCGCAATTATGGTGAAACGGCAAACCACAAGGCGAATGAATTGCTGTTCCATCTTGGGCTAGCGACCGTTTCGATTGTTGTGCTGATCGCGTTTTCCATTGGTTGGCGCGAAGCCTTGGTTACCCTTATTGTCATCCCCACGACCATCCTGCTGACCCTGTTTGCGGCACTGATGATGGGATACACGATCAATCGGGTCAGCCTGTTCGCGCTGATATTCTCAATCGGCATTCTGGTTGATGATGCGATCGTCATGATTGAAAATATCTCCCGGCACTGGGCGATGAAGGACGGTCGAACACGCGCACAGGCCGCCATTGATGCGGTATCGGAAGTGGGAAATCCCACTATTGTGGCTACACTGACCGTTATTGCAGCCCTCTTGCCCATGATGTTCGTGTCGGGACTCATGGGCCCTTACATGGCGCCCATTCCAGCAAACGCGTCGGCCGCCATGCTGTTCTCTTTCTTCGTCGCGGTAGGAATCGCGCCTTGGTTGCTGATGAAGATTGCCGGGCAGGCACCTGTCAGTGGTCATTCGAAGCATGAGGAAACCCGCCTGGGTCGCTTCTACCGATCTGTTGCCGGTCCGATTGTTGCCAGCCGGAAAAATGCCTGGATTTTCCTGGGCCTTGTCGGTGTTGCAACGCTGGCATCACTCACTCTATTTGCCACTAAGGCTGTTACCGTCAAGCTGCTGCCCTTTGACAACAAATCGGAAATTCAGATCGTGCTGGACATGCCCGAAGGCACGACGTTGGAAGAAACTGAACGCACGCTGTTTGCCCTCGCTGCGACGATGTACGATGTAGAGGAAGTTGAATCGGTTCAGGCATATGCTGGCACAGCCGCGCCGTTCAATTTCAATGGGTTGGTACGTCATTATTTCTTGCGCACCGCACCCGAATTGGGGGATTTGCAGGTCAACCTGCTGGAAAAGAGCCACCGAGACCGATCCAGCCATGACATCGCTCTTGTCTTGCGGGACCAGTTACATGTCGTTCCATTGCCCGAAGGGGCGAGTGTGAAAGTGGTGGAAGTGCCGCCCGGTCCGCCAGTCCTTTCGACACTGCTGGCCGAGATATACGGCCCGGATGCCGAAACGCGGCGCAAGACGGCCGATGTGATTGAGCAATTGTTCCGGGACACGGAGTACATTGTCGATGTGGACAATTCCTTCGGAGGACCGCAACCGCGTCTCGTCCTTTCCGTGAATGAGACGATTGCGGCTGATCAGGGCGTCGCTGAGCAGGATATACTGGATTCGCTGGCGTTGATCTATTCGGGTCAGATTGTAGGTGTGGCACCCCGCGGCGAAGGACGTGACCCACTCTCCGTATCGATCCGTCTACCGAAATCTGCGCAGGTCTGGTCCGAGCGCACGGCCAGTTTGCCGGTTCCCATACAGTCGGGCGCGCAAGCTGTCGAACTGGGCACGCTCGTGGACGCCCGGATGGAAGCGGGGTCATCGACGATTTTCCGGAGAGATGGCTACTTCGCTGACATGGTCATGGGTGAGCTCGCCGGTCGGTTCGAGGCGCCGATATATGGCATGCTGGAAATTCAGGATCAGGTAGAAGCGTATGATTGGGAAAGCGCAGGGCTGGAGCAGCCTGCCATCCGACTCTATGGTCAGCCATCTGATGAATCGAAACCTTCCTTGCTCTGGGATGGCGAGTGGGAAATCACCTATGTCACCTTCCGTGACATGGGTGTGGCGTTTGGGGTGGCTCTGGTCGCGATATACATTTTGGTGGTCGCCCAGTTTGGCACGTTCCGGACACCCCTCGTTATCCTGACACCTGTGCCGCTCACTCTTATCGGTATCATGATTGGGCATTGGCTGTTCGGCGCGGCCTTTACGGCGACCTCCATGATTGGCTTTATAGCCCTTGCCGGAATTATTGTTCGAAACTCCATTTTGTTGGTCGACTTCGTTCGGCATGGTCAATTTGCGGACAAGCCATTGAAGGAGGTTCTGCTGGATGCCGGCGCGATCCGTTTCAAACCAATCCTGCTCACGGCCTTGGCGGCGATGGTTGGTGCGGCGGTGATTCTGACAGATCCAATCTTTCAAGGGCTCGCGATTTCGCTTCTTTTCGGGCTTGCCTCCTCAACGGCTCTGACGGTGCTGGTGATTCCGGCCATCTATGTGGCGCTCAAGGGCCCGGATTGGGTGGCGCCAGCGGTTTCTGATGGCAATGATGATCTTTCCACAGAAGGCCGGACGGCATGAGCGGGCCTGCTGACCCACGTCCCGATCCTGATTTGGTTGAGGCGCTGTCAGATCAGGTATCTGAAGTTTGTGCGACACTGCGGGCGATGGCCAACGAGACCCGTCTGCGCATTCTCTGTGAACTGTTTGACGGTGAAATGCCGGTAAACCAGATTGCCGAGGCAGTGAACCAATCGCTATCAGCCGTGTCGCAACATTTGTCGAAATTGAAGGCCGAGGGGCTGGTTGCGTCGCGACGGGACGGTCAGGCGATATTCTACCGTTCGACCGGAGGCGTTGGCACGGCAGTCATAGAGACTTTGTGTAAGTTCTACGACCAGTAATTCCCATGGGAGCCGAGACGGACCTAATGGAGTTGCTTCGTTGCTTCTGACAATCGGTCCAGGATTTCCTGAGGAGCAGAAGATTTTTCGACAACAGCGGCATATCCAGCCTTGAGCGCGCGGTCCTTAAGCGTTGTAGAGTAAAAGCCAGTGATGAGGATTGCGGGTGTCGTATCACCAGCCAGCCTCATTTTCTCGAGAAGATCCACACCATCAAATCGCGGCAGCTTGTAATCGATCAGCAGGCAATCAACTTGCAAACTTGGTTGATTCATCAGGATTTCCATGCCGTTCCGATAGGAATCTACGGCAAACCCGCGCGATCGCAGGAGCATCATGAGGGAGTAGCGTACCTCCTCATCATCCTCGACAAGTGCAACCCTCAGCAGGTCGGGCTGTGAAACGGACTGATTCATTTAGGCGTGGTCTCGATAGTTTCGGAGTCACACATCTATGATCGCAGGAGTATGACGTCTCTAAGTAGACCTACTTAGCGCGCCTCTTTGCGGCCTCGTTCCGCCATGAATGCAACGCGCAGCGCTGCAGACAAACTGTCGGCTTCAAGTTTTTCCATCAGATTTGCACGATGAATCTCTACCGTACGTGGGGAGATCGATAATTTTTCGGCGATGGCCTTGTTGGTCATGCCCTCAACAAGGCAGTCGAGCACCTCGGATTCTCGAGTCGTTAGCCGGGTCAGTTTCGCGACCGCCTCATTTTTCAACCCTCTTTGGGCCTCGTCGTCGGAAATGCGGCTGAAACCGGTTTCGATGGCTTCAAGCAGAGCCTTTTTCTCATAAGGCTTTTCCAGGAATTCGATGGCGCCATTCTTCATGGCCTGAACGGCGACCGATACATCTCCATGCCCGGTGAGCACAATGATGGGCATCTTGTTGCCGCGTTCGGACAAGGCCTGCTGTACAGTCAGGCCATCCATCACCGGCATGCGAACATCCAGAAGTATGCAGGCGGAGTCGTTCGGCTCATATGCGTCCAGGAAGCTCACGCCATCCGGATAGGTCTTCACCGTGTAGCCGGCATGCCGCAGCATGAAGCTGGCGGAATGCCGGATGGCATCATCGTCATCTACGAGGAAAATGGTCTTCGTCATCGCATGCTCACCCTGCCACGTTCGTGGCTACTCTTAAAGTAAACGTAAACGATGCTCCAGCACCAGGTTCGGACGAAACCGCGATCGTGCTGCCATGCGCCTCGATTATGGTTTGGCAAATCGACAAGCCAAGCCCCATGCCACTGGCTTTGGTTGTTTGAAAAGCATCGAATGGGGAATGGAGCAACTCCTCTGAAAGCCCCGGGCCATTGTCCTTGACCTCGATCGTCACTTCCTCGCTGGAAGACTGCGTATAGATCCAGATCTGAGGTGTTTCTGTTCCCGAAAGCGCCTCAATGGCATTCCTGATGAGATTGGCGAACACCTGTCGCAACTGGAGCCTGTCCGCCATGACAATGATCCCGGGATCTTCCATTCGAAGAATTACACGGGTGAGGGGGCCTTCGATGCCGACCTTGGCGATGGCCGCAGCGTCGTCAATCACACCCTTCAGGGGAGCGGGCCTGAGATCGAGTTCCCCGCGTGAGACGTAATCGCGCAACCGGCGAACAATCTGGCCAGCCCGGATTGATTGTTCTGCAGCGGCGGACACCGCTTCCTGAACCATGGCTAGGTCATTCTCGCTCGGTTCATCCAGCAGGTCACGTGCGGCTTCGAGATAGTTTGCGACGGCTGTGAGCGGCTGATTGAGTTCGTGAGCCATGGCGGAGGCCATCGTGCCGACCGCGCTCAGCCGCGAGAAGTTTCCGAGTTCCGCCTGGAGCTCCCCGATACGATGCATGTTGGCCTGTTTCTCGGTGATATCACGGATGAACCCCGTAAACAGCTTGCGGTCGCCAATACTGGCTTCGCCAATCTTCAATTCGACCGGTATGGAATCGCCATTTGCGAGACGCGCTTCAACGATCCGACCAATACCGATGATCTGGCGCTCTCCCGTGGTGAGGTAATTACGGATGTATTGGTCGTGGTGCGCTTGGTCAGATTGAGTCATCAGGCATTTGATGTTCGTACCAACGACATCTTCCGACTTGTAGCCGAACAAGTTTTCAGCCGCCCGGCTGAACGCCATAATGACTCCCGTGTCATCAATCACGATCATGGCATCTGGGACCGACAGCAGGATGGATCTCAGAATCGACTGGAGCGAATCCGAATCCTGAAAGTCGGTATTCTTCAAGCGCCAGAGGTCAGACAGGGGATTCGGCATGATCCCAGCACTGTAGGTGCGGCTGGGCATTTAGGAAAGAACAGACCTCGTGCGGAGACGTGAATGACGCAGGTCGTTCAACAGGAGCGCACCGAAAGCCAACAGCCCGAGCAGAAGCACGTAGCATCCCCAGCAATGCGTCAATTGTGCGCCGGCGCTTTCAATCGGAATAGTCACAGACTTTCCAAAACAGGTCGGCAGGATGAGCGTGGATTGCGCAGAAGCCTGCAAGACCATCTTGGTGATGCCCGCAAACACCAGCGCGGCGGCGGTGGCATAAGAATGAATTCGTTTCACAGGCAAGACCCTCCAATTTCCGCCCTCGTTTAAGAGAGGCGGACGAACTGTCCCATACGGGAAAGCCCCTATACGCGCCGCAAAGCGATCACCGTAATCAGGCCCCATACGACGCAACCGCAACGCTCTGCGGAAGGGGCTAAACAGAATGATGATATCACGAACCAATTCATCGAATGCCAGCGGGGGGAGCATCGCAAGTGTCTCCGCGCTGGTTGCGATCTTCGGGGTGCTCGCCCTGATCATCGCAGGACGCACGATTGATCACGCCATGGGCATCCAGGCGATGACGTTCATCGCGCTGGCCACGGCGTTCCTGGTGGGCACGGGTTTGTGGGCTGGCAATTTGCTCGACCGCAATCCATTCGATGAGTCGCGCTATGAAGACACGCTGGTAAAATATGGTGTGTTCGCGTCCATGTTCTGGGGTATTGCCGGACTATTGGTTGGCGTCATCATCGCGCTTCAACTGACCTTCCCGAACATCTTCTACTTCCCTGAACTGGGATGGACGAATTTTGGGCGATTGCGGCCGTTGCATACCAGCGCCGTGATCTTCGCCTTTGGTGGAAACGTGCTGCTAGCGACAAGCTTTTATGTCGTCCAGCGCACCTGCCGCACGCGCATAGCGGGCGGTATGTGGCCCTGGTTTGTTTTTTGGGGCTACCAGATATTCATTGTGCTTGCGGCGACTGGCTACCTGATGGGGGTGACCCAGTCGAAAGAGTATGCAGAGCCTGAATGGTACGTAGATCTGTGGCTGACGATTGTGTGGGTTGCCTACCTGCTCGTGTTCCTCGGTACGCTGTGGAAGCGCAAAGAGCCGCATATCTATGTAGCGAACTGGTTCTACCTTTCCTTTATCGTGACCATCGCGATGCTTCACATCGTAAACAACTTGTCCATTCCTGTGTCATTGACGGGCACAAAGTCAGTGCAGGTATTTTCGGGTGTTCAGGATGCGATGACGCAATGGTGGTACGGTCACAATGCGGTCGGCTTTTTCCTGACCACAGGCTTCCTCGCCATCATGTATTATTTCATTCCGAAGCGAGTTAATCGACCAGTCTATTCCTACCGGCTGTCCATTGTTCACTTCTGGAGCCTTATCTTCATCTATATCTGGGCGGGGCCGCATCACCTCCATTACACGGCGCTGCCCCAATGGGCGCAAACGCTTGGGATGACCTTCTCGATCATGCTCTGGATGCCCAGCTGGGGCGGCATGATCAACGGCGTCATGACCCTGTCTGGTGCCTGGGACAAGCTGCGCACGGATCCAGTGGTTCGCATGATGGTCGTGTCGTTGGCGTTCTACGGCATGGCGACGTTCGAAGGTCCGCTTATGTCAGTGCGTGCCGTCAACTCACTCAGTCACTATACGGAATGGGGAATCGGGCATGTTCACTCCGGGGCGCTCGGCTGGGTTGGGTATATCAGCTTCGGGGCGCTCTATTGCCTCGTGCCGTGGCTCTACAAGAAGAAGGCTCTGTTCTCGAAGTCTCTTGTCGAATGGCACTTCTGGATCTCCACGATCGGCATCCTGTTCTACATGATCTCCATGTGGTTTGCCGGAATCATGGAAGGCCTGATGTGGCGTGCCTATAACGAGTATGGCTTCCTCGAATACAGCTTCGTGGAAACCGTCGAAGCCAAGCACATCAGCTACATGATCCGTGCGCTGGGCGGCAGCCTTTACTTCAGCGGTGCCTTGATCATGGCCTACAACCTTGTGCGTACCGCACTTGGCCATGGCGCTGCCGAGCCGGTCGAGGCCAAGCCCGACCCATACGCAACTCCCGAACCACGCACGACGCTGGTTCCGGCTGAATAGGAGCGAATCCATGAGTATTCTGAACAAACATGGATTGCTGGAGCGTCACTCGCTTCTGCTCACCATAGGTATCTTGATTGTGGTCTCCATCGGCGGACTGATCCAGATGGCACCGCTTGCCTATATGGACAACACGATCGAGAAAGTGGACGGGATGCGTCCCTACACCCCGCTCG
>NZ_DGNK01000013.1:30468-73267 GCF_002388935.1 Hyphomonas sp. UBA4494 | reverse complement strand
GCCACAGCCAGATGGTGCGCCCTTTGCGGGATGAAGTGGAACGCTATGGCCACTACTCACTCGCGGCAGAAAGTATGTACGACCATCCTTTCCAGTGGGGGTCCAAGCGGACTGGTCCCGATTTGGCCCGTGTTGGTGGAAAGTATTCTGCTGAATGGCAAGTGGACCACCTCAAGGATCCGCGTGCGCTGGTGCCGGAAAGTGTCATGCCGCCGTATGCCTTTCTTGCAGAGAAGAAGCTGAACTTCGACCGGATTGAGGATCGCCTTCGCACCGAGCGCATGCTTGGCGTGCCTTATACAGATGAAATGATCGAGAACGCGGAAGGGCACCTCTACGCTCAGGCCGATCCAGACGAAAAAGGATATGATTATCTAGATGGCTTACTTGAACAATATGATGGCGCATCCGGGCGCGAGGGCTCCGTTGAGTTTCGCGACTATGATGGTGATCCTCGGCGCGTCACGGAGATGGATGCCATTGTGGCCTATCTTCAAATGACCGGCACGCTCGTCGACTTCTCGACCTATGAAGCTGATGACCTCAGCAATCGGCGCTAGGAGGCAACTCGCATGTATGAAGCACTCTCAAGTTTCGCTCAGACCGGTGGCCTGGTCTATTTCGTCCTCATGTTTGCCGGGGCATTGATCTACGCCTTGTGGCCCAGCAACCAGGAAACTTTCGACCGCGCCGCCAATTCTCCGCTTGAAGACAAGGGGCCGTCAAATGACTGATGAATCCAAGGACATTGACCAACATTCCGGCGTTGAGACGACCGGACACTCGTGGGACGGAATCAAGGAGCTGAACAATCCGCTGCCGCGCTGGTGGTTGTATGTCTGGTACATGTCAATTGCTTGGGCGATTGTCTACATGATCCTGATGCCGGCCATACCTGCGTTGCCGGGACTCGGTACCAACACCAAAGGTCTTCGCGGACATTCAGATCGAGTTGAAGTCGCCAAGGCGGTGAGCGAACTCAAGACGGCGCGTGACGCACAATCCATCGTCCTTTTGGATGCTGGGCTCGAAAAGATCGAAACCGACCGCACCTTGCAGCAGTTTGCGTTGGCCATGGGTGAAAGTGCCTTCGGCGACAATTGCGCAACTTGCCATGGGGCAGGTGGGCGCGGCGCCATTGGGTACCCGGCGCTGGCAGATGACGTTTGGCTTTGGGATGGTTCCCTGGACGGTATCGAATACACGATCCGACACGGTATCCGTCACGATACCGATGATGGAACCCGCTTTTCCGCGATGCCGGCATTTGGACGAGATGGCCTGCTGAAGCGCAGCGAAGTGGATGATCTTGCGCAGTACGTTCTTGATCTGTCAGGGCACAGTGATGATCCGGAAGCTGTATTGCGGGCCGCACCAATCTTTCAGCAGCAATGCGCTACTTGTCATGGGGCGGACGGGACCGGAGATCGCACCCAAGGGGCACCAAATTTGACGGATGCAGAGTGGCTGTATGGTGACCGCGAAGCGGACATCGAAGCCACTATCTACAATGCCCGCAATTCCCACATGCCAGCTTGGGACGACCGATTGGATGACGCAACTATCAAGGCGATTGCCGTTTACGTACATTCGCTCGGCGGCGGCGAGTAGGAGCCACTATGGCCAGCACAACCTTGATCGACCACGCTTCGGAACTCCCTGCCCAATCAGGCGGGGAGCCACCGCGGCATGAAGACCTCTACGCCAAGCGCAAGCAGATCTACCCCAAGCTCGCGCATGGCAAGTTCCGGACGATCAAATGGATTGTGATGGCCGCCACTCTGGGTGTTTACTATGGCTTGCCATGGGTAAGATGGAATCGCGGTGAAGGCATTCCAGATCAGGCTGTGTTGGCAGACTTCTCCAGCGAAAAATTCTACTTTTTCTTTATCGAACTCTGGCCGCAGGACATCCACTACATGGCTGGCGGGCTGATACTCGCCTCCCTATTGTTGTTTCTTGTGACCTCCCTGCTTGGTCGGGTCTGGTGCGGATACACATGCCCACAAACCGTTTGGACCGATCTCTACATATGGGTCGAGCGCGCCTTTGAGGGTGACCGTGCGGCCCGCATGCGTCTCGACAAAGCACCTTGGACGGCAAACAAGATCGCGAGAAAACTGGGCAAACATGCTGTCTGGCTTGTTATCGCATTCTGGACCGGTGGCGCTTTCATTCTCTACTGGCATGACGCACCGACTGTCGCTGCTGGCTGGTTTACCGGTGATGCGCCCCTGACCGCCTATTGGTTCGCCGGAATCCTCACATTGACAACTTATTTCCTGGCAGGGACGATGCGCGAACAGGTGTGCACTTATATGTGCCCCTGGCCGCGCATTCAGGGCGCTTTGACAGATGAGCAGGCCCTCAATGTGACCTATCGCTATGACCGCGGTGAACCCCGAGGTCCGAAGCGTAAATCCGAGAGCTGGGACGACCGTGGCGATTGCATTGATTGCAATCAATGTGTTCAGGTTTGTCCGATGGGCATCGATATCCGGGATGGTGAGCAACTCGAATGCATCCATTGCGCACTATGCATCGATGCGTGCGACGAGATCATGGCGAAGGTAGATCGGCCCAAGGGTCTTATTGCCTATGATACACAGATTGCCGTGGCTGCGCGAAATGAAGGGCTGATCCCGCCCAAGCACAAACTGATTCGAGCACGTACTGTCGTCTATGCTGTTGTCATGCTTGCCATCGGGAGTCTGATGGCGTGGGGGCTTGCCACCAAGTCGACCATTGAAGCAAACATACTCAAGGATCGCTCGCCCCCCTTTGTCACCCTTTCGGACGGACGTATTCAGAACGGTTACACACTCAAGCTCGTGAACAAGGCAAGTGAACCCCGTACAATGCTGCTTGATGTCAGTGGATTGGAAGGGGGGGCGTTCAAGGTGATCGGTATGGAGCATGAAGGCAGCGACACGCTCGAATTGCCTGTGGAGGCATTTGGGGTGGATCGCTACCGCATCCTCGTAGTGGCAGATGCGACCGTTCCTCGCCGACAAGTGACGTTCACGGTGCGCGACGCGGCCACGGGTGAGACCGATGTAAACATATCTTCGTTCAGAGGAGATGAACAATGACAGACCATGCGCTGAGCGCTGACCCGAGTTCCAAGAGTGGAAAATTGACCGGATGGCATGTGTTCTGGATCATGCTGGGCTTCTTCGGTCTCATGTTCACGGTGAACGGTATTTTCCTCTATCATGCGATTACCAGCTTTCCGGGTGAGGATGTGAAGAAGTCCTACCTGCAGGGTTTGGACTATAACAGCACGCTGGACGCGAAGGCCTCGCAAGACCTGCTCGGATGGAGCGCTGCGGCTGGCCTGTATGACGAAAATCTTGTGTTCAATCTGGCTGACTCCGCTGGCGAGCCCATTTCGGCGCGTTTGGTATCTGTCGAGTTGCGCCATCCCGGCAGTACGACGCACGACGAGGTCGTAGTGCTCGAGTCTCATGGTTCAGGTGACTATGTCACGAGTGTTGCCGATTTACCGGCTGGTAGATGGGACGCTCAGTTCAAGGTCTTTGATGCTGAGGGAGACGAGGTGGTGTTCCGTGCGAACAAGCGGATCGTGATTCTGCCGTGACGACAGCGATTCCCTCCGTACCCGGATGCCCCTCTGGTCTTGCACCTGCAGCCACGCGAGATACCAAAAGGGGATATTCGGGCTTTGTTCGGATTGTCGGAGACGAGCGCGCGATCGATCTCCTTGTGCGGGGGGCGAAGTGCGGTGGCTGCCTCAGCAAGATTGAAAAATCCGTCTCGGCCCTGCCGGGTGTGACGCAGGCACGGTTGAACCTTTCGAACGGACAGATGCGGGTGCGGTGGACCGGCCCGCTTGCCGCTGACCGGATTGCCCAGACGATATCCGATCTCGGTTATGGTGTTTCGGCGCAGGCAGCCGATACCGGCGCAGCCGACAAGGCGCGCGAAGAACGCTCCCTCCTCATCTCGATGGGCGTCGCAGGCTTTGCGGCCGCCAACATCATGTTGCTGTCGGTGTCTGTCTGGGCCGGACATGGCGAGATGGGCGAGGCGACACGCAAAACGCTGCATGCGCTCTCCGGGATAATTGCTCTTCCAGTCCTCCTGTTTTCCGGGCGCCACTTCTTTCGCTCGGCATGGGCCGCGCTCAGCAAGGGGCATGCGAACATGGATGTCCCAATCTCACTGGCGCTGAGCCTCGCGTTTGGGGTTAGCGTTTTTGAAACGATACGCGGCGGTGAACACGCCTATTTCGACGCCGTCGTGATGTTGTGCTTCTTCCTGTTGATCGGACGGTTCCTGGATGCGCGTCTCCGTCGGCAGGCGCATGCGGCAGCGAATGCCCTGGCGGCAATGCAGACAAGTGCTGTCACCCGCCTGAACGACAATGGAAGCGCCGTCTCTGTTGCGGCCAGCGACATTGCGGCAGGGGATCGCATCCTGCTCGCGCCAGGAGAGCGCGCAATGGTGGATATGCGTATTCTCACAGGCATCAGCGATGTGGATGAGAGCCTGGTGACGGGTGAATCTCTGCCCCGTACATTCTCTCCGGGAATGACGCTTCATGCGGGCGCGATCAACGTGACCGGACCCCTTCGTGGTGAGGCGTTGAAGGTCGCTGAAGAGTCGTTGCTGTCACAAATTGGCGAGATGCTGGAGGCTGGTGAGCAGCGCCGGTCTGCCTATCGCCGGATCGCCGACCGTGCCGTTTCCATCTACGTGCCGTTCGTTCATACGACAGCGGTGCTCGCCTGTGTCGGTTGGTTGCTGCTTGGCGCGTCACTGCCAGAGGCGCTGATGATCGCCGCAGCGACCCTCATCATTACCTGCCCGTGTGCGCTCGCCCTCGCGGCGCCAGTGGCTCAAGTCGTGGCGGCGGGGCGACTGTTTCGCAAGGGCGTCTATCTACGGTCCGGGGATGCCTTTGAGCGTCTTGCCGAAGTGGATCATATCGTCTTTGACAAGACCGGGACACTTACTCTCGGTACGCCGAAACTAGAAGGCATTCAGCAGAATGGCTGCCCGGTGCCACTTGCGTCGACTGAGGCTGCGGCCATGCTTGCAGATGCTGCCAGCATGGCCCGTGTCAGCCATCATCCGCTTTCGCGTGCCCTCGTGGCCATCGCGGGACCGGGAACTGTGCTGGAAGGTGTACATGAAATTGCCGGGCGCGGTCTTGAGGCGGAAGTGGATGGTCAGGTTTGGCGGCTGGGCTCGGCCGGCTGGACAGGTGCAGCAGCGAAAGGCGCTCTGCACGGCCCATCCTTGTGGCTAGATCAGGGCGACACTCCAGCGGTCCAATTTCGTTTCGTTGATGATGTACAGCCGGGTGCTGCTGAGGCGCTTGAGACGCTTCGAGACCAAGGCATCGAGTTGGAGATAGTGTCGGGAGATCAGAATAGCGCCGTTGCCTCGCTGGCTGGGGCCCTCGGGATCAGCGACTGGACCGGAGAAGCCACACCGCAGGAAAAGGTCGCCCGTCTGGAGAGTCTCCGCGCCGATGGCCGCCGCGTCCTGATGGTGGGGGACGGCCTGAACGATGCCGGCGCTTTGTCCCTGGCCCATGCATCTTTGGCACCGGGAGCCGCTATCGACATCACCCAGTCAGCCAGCGACGCCGTATATAGTGGGGGGCTCGAAGCCATTCCGGTCATTCTGCGCGTCGCACGAAAGACGCGGGCGGTCATGCGGCAGAATTTTGCGCTGGCGGCTGCCTACAATATTGTCGCTGTTCCGATCGCGGTGACGGGGCACGTTACACCTCTGATCGCCGCCATTGCCATGTCGCTGTCCTCAATTATTGTAACCCTCAACGCAATGCGGCTGCAGATCGAGAACTAAAGGTCTATGACCATCATCATCTATCTTATTCCAGTTGCTCTGGCACTTGGCCTGCTGGGGTTGGGCGCGTTTGTATGGTCGATCCGCTCGGGTCAGTTTGACGACATGCAGGGACCTGCCTATCGCATTCTGGATAACGACGACGATACACCCGCCTGATCCAGCCGCCGACTGAGCGCACATGAACCGAGACGAATAATTTGGCCAAGCCGATGCAATTCTGCTTATTGAGCCGATGACGAAATTCCTCATTCTGGGGGGCGCACGATCCGGTAAAAGCGCCTGCGCGCAGGCTCTCGCAGAGGCCGCCTCGCCGCACCGCCTGTTCGTGGCAACCGCCGAGGCACTCGATGCCGAAATGACCGACAGGATCAAACGGCATCAGGCCGATCGCGGTGAAGGCTGGCGAACAATTGAAGCGCCGCTTGATCTGGTGTCCGTGATTCAGGGGGAGATCAATCCGGGTGAGTCCGTACTCATAGATTGCCTGACGCTCTGGCTCTCCAATCTATTCCACCACAATCGAGATATAGAGCAGGATACTTTGGCGCTTTGTAATGCGCTCCAGTCGTCACAGGCGCAGATTGCACTCGTCTCTAATGAAATTGGCCTGGGGTTGGTGCCAGAGACATCTTTGGGACGGGCTTTTCGGGATGCACAGGGGCGGCTGAACCAGAAGGTTGCTGCTGTTTGCGATCAGGTAGATTTTGTCGCTGCCGGCCTTCCGCTCAGACTGAAAGGCTGAGCGCTTCCCGCAATCGCGTCTCTGCCGCTTCGTTCGCGATGAGGCCAAAACGCAGATGCTGGTTCGACCAGGAAAAGCGACGCACGTAAATGCCGCGCTCGGCGAGTCGTCTCCAGATCAGATGAGCATCTTTGCACTCAACAAACCGAAAAAGATTGGTTCCGTGAATCTCCTTGATTCCGGTGCCCACCAATATCTCGTCCAGACGTCTTCGGGCATCGTCAAGCCGCGCTCGTGTGCTGACTTGCCAGGAAGTGTCTTGATAGGCGCGCTTGCCAATGTCGAGCGCCAATCCGGATACGGGCCAAACACCGAGAAGGTTTGATATCGGTCGCAGTATATCTTCGGAAGCGATGATTGCGCCAAGGCGCAGGCCAGCGAGCCCGTAGAATTTTCCAAAGGACCGCAACACAATCAAGCCGGGTGCCCCGGCATGTCGGGCGAGGCTGAGTTCTGGTGCAAGGTCAGTATACGCCTCGTCCACGATCAGCCATCCGCCCCGCTCTGCCAGCTTCGCACGAGCTGCCTCCAGTTCATCCGGATGGAAGAGACGCCCATCAGGATTGTTTGGGTTGCAGATGGCGACGGCGTCTACGTCACTGGATAAAGACAGGGGGGAAGTAGTCTCTAAGACGTCACATCCTGCGGTACGCCAAACTTGCGCATGATCCCCATAAGTGGGGGTCAGAACCGCGACACGTTTCGGAGAAATGATCTGCGGCAACAGCCGGATCAGCAATTCACTTCCAGGCGCAAGCGCCAATGTGTCAGCGGGCGCGCCAATGACCGATGCCATGGCGGCTCGGCATTGTTGATATGCGTCGCGGGTCGGCAGGGCATTCAGCGTATCTGGCGAAACATCCGGTACGGGATAGGGCCACGGATTGATTCCGGTCGATAGATCTATCCATGGCCCTGATGCATTTGGAAATGCGGCGCGTATCTTGTCGAGGGAGCCACCGTGAACGAGATCGTGCCTCATAACATGTACGCTCTGAATACGACCAATGCCACCAATGCGAATGCCACCGCGCATGAGCGGCGGTACAGCGCCAGTCCCCTCAACACATCACCCCGCGCCGGATCTCTCGCACCACCATTTAGCCAGGGCTGACTGGTGGTGCGTCCTTCATATGCGCGCGGTCCCGACAGCCGAATGCCAAGCGCGCCGGCCATTGCAGCTTCAGGCCATCCAGCATTGGGAGAACGGTGTCGTCTTGCGTCTCTCAGCATCACTCTCCACGCTTGTCCCTTCAGGGAGGTGAAGGCGAGGAGCAAGCCCGTCAGGCGCGCCGGAAAGAAATTTGCCGCGTCATCCAGTCTTGCGGCAACACCACCGAACGCATAGTGCCGGTCACTGCGATGCCCGATCATCGAATCGAGTGTGTTGATGGCTTTGTACGCAGCAATTCCCGGCAATCCGAATACAAGCCCCCAGAATACCGGAGCAATCACGCCGTCAGACATGTTTTCGGCCAGGCTTTCCAGCGCTGCGCGCGCGATGCCATCTTCCTCCAGTTGCGCAGGGTCCCGGCCCACGATCAATGAAACCGCCTGGCGTGCTCCACTGATATCTCCGGCCGTTAGCGGTTTCGCCACGTCAGCCACGTGCGAATGAAGGCTACGGGACGCGATGAGGCTTGAGGCGATGGCTGCTTCCAGAACAGTTCCGACAAGCGTTGGAGGCAACAGGCTCGAAATGGCGTGCGCCAGAGCGGCGACACTCAATACGAGAACCGCACTTGCAAATCCGCCGATCAGGTAACGAACCCCGTGCGACCAATCCGGGCGGTTGAGCATCTGGTCCGCGGTGCCGATTACCCCGCCCAGCCATGTCACGGGGTGACCAATTCGGCGAAACAGTTGTTGAGGCCAACCAATTGTAACCTCCAACCCCCATGCGCACAGTATCAACGGCGTGAACCCCATCAAGCTTTCCGGCGCCAACCAGGCTCCTCCGCAAGCTTCAGCAGCGCATCAACATCCACGGCTTGCTCGACGCCATCGGCCAATTCGTCAAGAGCTGTGTCCACTGCCGCACCATAGTCGAGATTTGCCCCGCGAAAATGTCCGGCCTGTTCCAGCCACGCGCGGCGAAACTCATTACCTGCGAATGCTCCGTGCAGATATGTTCCTTCGATCCGGCCATTTGCGCTGCGCGCGCCATCCTGCTCCGCACCAAAATTTATGAATGGCCGGCTCGCATCAGGGCCTGACGTGCGACCAGCATGAATGACGTAACCGGATGTAGTCGGTCCCAGGGCCGTCACGGCTCTGCTAACAGGTTTCACTTCCTTGTGCCGGGTCATGATCGTATCGACGTCGAGCAATCCAAGGCCGGCTGCCTCGCCCGGGTCACCATCGACGCCGAAAGGGTCAGAGACCCGATTGCCAAGCATCTGGTATCCTCCACAAATACCGAGCACCCGGCCTCCCGCACGTGCGTGCGCGATGATGTCGTGGTCCCAACCCTGTGCGCGCAGGAAGGCGAGATCACCGAGTGTTGATTTCGTGCCAAACAGGATAACGACATCCGTGTTGCGCGGAATGGCCTGGCCCGGAGGAATCCAACTGAATTTGACGTTCTCCTCAAGCTTGAGGGGGTCGGCATCGTCGAAATTTGCAATCCGCGACAGTATGGGTGCGGCGATTTTCAAAGCCTTTCCAGAGGGTGTGAGTGGCGTGTCCAGGACGAGCGTGTCTTCGGCAGGCAGTTTCGAGGCGGCGGGCAACCAGGGTATCACGCCGAGGCACGGCCACTTGGCGCGTGTTTCGATTTCCGTCACGCCTTCATCAAACAGCTTTAAATCGCCCCTGAACTTGTTCACCAGAAAGGCGCGGATCATCGCACTATCTTTCTTTTCAATTACACTCCGTGTTCCAACAAGGCTGGCAATGACGCCACCTTTCTCGATGTCGCCAACCAGACAAACTGGAACGCCCGCGCGTCGGGCAAACCCCATATTTGCTATGTCCCGGTCGCGCAGATTTATTTCCGCCGGGCTGCCAGCGCCCTCGACAATGACCAGGTCGTACGCATTGGTAAGTCGGCCAAAGCTTTCCATGACTGCGCCCATCAACTGGTCGCGATTGGCCATATAGTCTGCGGCCTCCATGGCGTGAGTAGCCCTGCCATGTACGACGAGCTGCGCGGTGCGGTCTGTCTGGGGCTTCAGCAGTACCGGATTCATGTCAACATGGGGATCCAGGCCTGCCGCACGCGCCTGCAGCGCCTGAGCGCGGCCAATTTCACCCCCCGTTGGACAGGCGGCGGCATTGTTGGACATGTTTTGAGGTTTGAAGGGGGCAACACTCAGGCCTCGGCGCCGCGCGATCCGGCAAAGGGCCGCCGTCAGGACAGACTTGCCGACATCCGAGCCAGTGCCTTGCAACATCAGTGCGCGGGCGGTCATGCGGCACCGTCAATATGAATGTTCAACCCCTCGACCCGTGCCGCAACGCCATAAATGTCTCTCATTCGCTCGGCTGTCAGTGTTTCGGACGGAGGGCCATCCGCTTCAATACGCCCATCCTTCATCCAGATCATGCGAGAGGCGTAGCGTGCAGCGAGTTGAATATCATGGAGCACGACCAGTGCGCCGCCACCTTGGTCCACATAGGTGCGGATCAGGTCGAGAATCCGAAATTGCTGACGGGGGTCCAGCGCAGCTATGGGCTCATCCGCGATGAGCAAAGGCGCTTCGGCGGCAAACGCGCGCGCACAATGGACGCGGGCCAGCTCCCCGCCTGAAAGCGTATCCGTGCGGCGCCCCGCCAGTTCCAGAAGTCCGCAGGCCTGAAGCGCGCGGTCAACGGCTTCGGCGTCTAATCCTTTCAAGCGGCCCAACGGCGCTCCGTGGCTGAACCGCCCAAGGGATACGACGTCACGGACACTATTCGGCCAGGCAAGCGGCCGGGTCTGGGGAAGGTAGGCTATTTGCCGGGCGCGCTGCGTCGGTGAGAGAGCATCAACCGGTTTACCGCCAAGCAAGCTGAGCCCCGCACTCGCCGATTGCAGGCCCAGACCGGCGCGGATCAGGCTCGTCTTGCCCGCACCATTCGGACCAAGCAGCGCGACGAACTCGCCACAGCCGAGGCGGAAGCTGGCATCGTCTACCAGCACACTCTCCCTTGCGAGAACGGAGATGTTTTCGACGACGAGATCAGTCATTTCCGGTCCGCCTTTGCATCGCGATCCAGACAAAAGCGGGTGCACCGATGAGCGCCGCGACAACGCCGAGTTTAAGCTCCGCTGACGTCGGCATCAGGCGAACGAAAATGTCAGCGACGACCAGGATCAATCCGGAGAACAGCGCAGACGGCACAAGCGAGCGCGCTGGGTCATGCCCGACGAAGGGACGAATGATATGAGGCGCAACAATGCCGACAAAGCCAATTGCTCCAGCCAGCGCCACCGCGCCACCGGTTGCCAGACCCGCGCCAACCACGGTGAATATCTGCTGGCGCCGCAGATTGAGGCCAATCCCTGCTGCTGCCTCTTCGCCGAGAGTCAGCGCCGACAGGCCGCGCCGCGTAGCAAACAGAGTTGCGCCGCCCGCAAGGATGAAGGGCGCCGCCAGCGTAATTTCGTCAAAGCTGCGATTGGCAACTGAGCCCAGCATCCAGTTGATCATGTCAGATAGTGAAAACGGGTTCGGTGCCAGGTTCATCAACAGACTCATGGCCGCGCCAGCAAAGCTCGACAGGCCAACACCGATCAGGATGAGCGTGACAACAGACTGGGTGCGCAATGCGGCGATGGTAATGAGAGCTGTTGCCGTCAGTGCACCAATGATCGCGGCAATCGGTACGGCCCAGGGCGTGATCGAGGCGATCCCGTAATAGAGCGCGAACGTAGCCATAAGCGAGGCCGAGGCTGAAACCCCGAGAACTCCCGGTTCTGCCAGAGGGTTCCTCAGCAAGCCCTGCAAGGCAGCGCCGCTGATGCCCAGCGCGGCCCCGACGATGTAAGCCGCGATCGCCCGCGGCAGCCGTATCTGCCAAACGACCAGGCGGTCGCCCGCTTCCGCTCCCCCGAAGAGGGCTGCCAGCAACCGGTCGGCGGGCAGGGCGGTTGATCCGAGGAAGCATGCCGAGAGAATTGCCAACACACTTGCGGCGATTAATGTCGGCATGAGCAGGGTTTCACGCGTCATTGTCCGCCCTTTCCGGCCAACGCCTCGACGGCATCCATCAAGAACCAGCCGCTGCACGAGGTCCACGCGCCTTCAAGCGATACGACTTCGCTCTGGGTAAGCTGCGCCTTTGCGACAGGGTGCTTCATCGGACTCCACGCGTCCGGATAATTGGTGCGCGATCCGAAGAAGGCAGCCGCTACGACATCAGGTTTCTCATAGGCAAGCGTTTCCAACGGGATGGATCGCCAGCCATGTTCTGTTTCCATATTGGTCAGGCCCGCCGCCACAATCATTTCATGAATCAGCGAGCCCGGGCCGGTCGTTACACCTGCGGGCGTCATGTACAATGCGGTCTGGCCAGTCTCGCGCTTTCTCAACCGCGCAAGGCGGTGTTGCATCTCAGTGTTCACGACCGCACCCCGCTCAGGCTCTCCCAACTCGTTGGCGATGCGTTGCGTGTTTTTCATCACTGAAGGAATGTCAGGCGTCCAACCAACTTCCACCACAGGCACGCCTGCCTTCTCGAAGAACGCGGCGGCATTCGGTCCGCCGCCATAGGACCGTACAACAAGGTCGGGCTTGAGGATCAGTACATTCTCGGCGTTTGGCCTGACGGTCGCGATGCCGCCGGCGGTATCCCGCATATAGGAAAATTCCCGGCCCGCATCCGGCGACAAGGCCAGGATGCGTTCCCGGTCGACAAGCTTCAAAACATACTGGTCGGCGCAATAGTCGAGGCTGACAATCCGGGCAGGGCGCTCAGGCTTTGTGAGCACATTCTTGCCGGCCTGTCCGCAAGCAGACAGAAGAAGCGCAAGAATTGGGATTATCAGCCTCGACATGGAGATGTCCTAGTAGCGGAGCCGCACGCCGACAGATCCGGACAGTCCGGGTGTGCCATATCCCAGGATCTGCTGGTACTCCTCATCGAGCAGGTTCTCGATCCGGCCATAGATTTCGACTGTATCATTGAGATCATAGCTGCCGGTCAGGTCGACGCGTGTCCAGCTGTCGAGTTCGGATCCGTCTGTATTGGCTTCTTCGCCATTATAGCGAACGAGCACTGCGCCAGAGAAGGGGCCGTCTGGATCAAAAGAAGCTGAGATGTGCCCGGTGCTTTCCGGGAGGCGGGCCAATGCGTTTCCGTTGCCATCCTCTGAGTCAATGAACGTATAACTCGCCGCGATACCCAGCCAGTTATTGATCGCATAAGCGCCAGTCAACTCGACCCCCTGCGAGTCCACAAGGGCGATATTGTCGTAGCCAGCCGTGTAAGAGAAATCGATCATGTTCTCGGTTTCCTGATCGAACAGGGTTGCACCAAGGACGATGCGCTCGTTAGCAGACTGCCATTGCACACCAATGTCATAAGCCTCGGAGGTTTCAGCCTTGAGGTTGGTATTGGGGGCGGTCAGTCCACAGAAGGTGCAGATATAGGTCGACTGAAAGATGCTGGGTGCCTTGAAGCCCTGACCCCAGCTTGCCTTGAAGGTGAGCTGATCTGTTGCGGTCCAGGCTGCTGCCACGCGACCCGTTGTTTCAGAGCCGAAAGTCTTTTGATCGTCGACCCGAATTCCGCCTGTCAGTGTCAAACTGTCCACGGGTTTGAATTCGTAGAGCGCAAACAAACTGTCAATCGAGGACTCTTGCTCATTGGCACTTGTCTCTTCGCGCTCCGTTCCAAAGGCCAATGTATTTGTGTCGTTGATGGCGAATGTGCCCTGATAGCGAAACAGCACGCGGTCACCTTCGGTGAAATAACTCTGGACACCGTTTGACGTATTTTCGCGTTCAATATCGGCATAGCCAATCTGAACAAGGTTCTCGAGTCGGCCATCGAACAGTGGCGCTTTCAGGGTGATGTTTCCAGACAGCGTCTCCGAATTCGTGACCTCATCACCATCCGCCACGCTGCCCTGCGCACCGAACGCATAGCTGTCATATTCAGACTCTGCGTCGCTCCACATCAGGCTGGTTTCGAGACGAACACTGGCCGGCAGGTTCAAACCGCCTTTGGCCGAGACCGTCTGTGAGTCGTAGCCGTCGTCTTCGGAGTTACCATTCGCCTCATCCGCTTTGGAAATACCATCTGTGGTCAGTCCGGTAGCCGCGAGCCGGAAATCACCGATTTCATTCGCATTGCTGATCGACGCGCCGCCGCGCAATGTATTGAAGGAGCCGTATTCGCCGAACACCGTGCCTGACAAGCCTTCTGTGGGGCGCTTGGTCGTGATGGACACGACGCCGCCAATGGCATCACTCCCCCAGAGCGTCGATTGCGGGCCTTTCAGCACTTCGATACGCTCAATGGTGTCTGTGTCCAGATAAGCGAAGTTGTAGCCGCCACCGGTGCCGGTCGGATCGTTTACGGGTACGCCGTCGATCAGCACCAATGTCTGGTCATTGGAAGCACCGCGTATACGCACGCTGGCGTTGCCGCCAAAGGCGCCGTTCTGGTTGACCGTGAGACCGGGCGCGGTTGCAATAGCGTCCAGGGCAAAGTCGACGCCCAACTCTTCCAGGTCGTCCCGCGTGATGACGGAGACACTTGAGCCAATTTCGGTCATCGTCTGGTCAAGGCGTGATCCATTGACGATGATCGTATCGAGTTTGGTTTCTTCGATGCTTGCAGTCTGGGCGGTCGCCGAGACGGTAAAGCCGAACGCAACAGCCCCCAGCAGGGCGGTTTTGTAGAACATATCTTTTCCTCGCATCCCAGCCGCCCGAATGGTGGATGCAGTTCATAACGACAATCTGGCCTCACCTTGTGATTGGTGCGGACGGCCAGGCCCAAGGGTTCGGATGTCGTTACAAAGGATAGGCTTGAAGCCTTCCCGCCCGCTGAGAACTATTCCCGGCCTCCGGACGAACGACGCGATGGCAGGTCTCCTGGCTCACCGATCGTCGTCTCAGGCCGCCTTCCCAGAGCGATTGCTCCAGTGGCTGTATGGCCTTCAACTCCCGGCTCACAGTTGCGGGTACAGCGCCGAATTCACATCGGCTTCCCTCTTAGCTTTCCTTGCAGAAAGCACCATCTGAACGTGGTAATGTTGCAAGCCTCGCGACCTGTCAATACTGCCGCTATTACAGGACGCGCGGCAAAATGGTCAGAAGTCGACGCCACGCTTGGCTTTGAGCCCCGCTTTGAAGGGGTGCTTCACCTCGACCATCTCGCTGACAAGATCGGCATAGTCGCAAAGTTCCGGTTTGGCATCGCGCCCCGTCAGGATGACGCTGGTCTGGCTGTCGCGCGCTTTCAGTCCCTCGACAACAGCGTGGGTTGAGAGATAGTCATAGCGCATGGCGATGTTGATCTCATCCAGCACAACAAGATTGTAGGAGCCATTTGCCATCATGGTTTTCGCACGGTCGAACGCTGCCTCGGCGGCGACGATGTCGCGAGCCTTGTCCTGTGTGTCCCAAGTGAAGCCTTCACCCATTGTGTGCCATTCGAGTTGATCGGGGAACTTGTCGAAGAATTGTCGTTCACCGGTAATCCATTTGCCCTTGATGAACTGGACGACCCCCACGCGATGGCCCCAGCCGAGGGCACGGGCAATGACGCCGAAGGCCGAACTCGACTTGCCCTTGCCATTTCCCGTGTGAACCAGCACCAGCCCGCGGTCAGGCACGTCGGCCGCGTCGGTCTTCTTGCGTTGCTCTGCCTGCAGCGCCTTCATCTTTTCAGTATGGGAAGTGTCGTCGGTCATGTCGCGTTTCCTGGGTGTTCCAGCAGCGTGATGAGGCCGCCATAGGCGACCGAGCTCTGATAGTGATGGTGGCCGCCGAGCGCGGCAAAAGCTGCCTTGATCACGCCGGCATGGGTCACGACCAGAGTGTGGCTGTCGGGGTGGTTGAGTTCGGCTATGGCGTTCTGAGTGCGGGCGGTCAGCATGGCGACGCTTTCCCCCTCATGAGGCCTCGCATGGAGGAAGTCCGATGCCCAGGCATCGAGTTCATGTCTCGGCAATTCGTTCCAGGGCTTCATCTCCCATGTTCCGAAATCCATCTCGACCAGTCGTTCATCCCGGATGATGTTCAGCCCACTCCGTTTTCCGACGAATTCGGCAAGCTCAGCGCACCGGGTCAGCGGGCTCGATACGATGCGGTCTATCCGTGGCAGTCCGGCCAGAACGATGCTGGCCTCGTCCGCAAAAGAGGTCGCGAGCGCCAGGTCAGTTCGACCATAACAGGTGCCGGGTGCGACATCAGGCGTTGTATGCCGAAGGAGGGTCAGAGCCATGCGAGGAGCCCCAGATAGAATCCGATCTCGCTTGCTTGCTGTACCGCGCCGAGCGTGTCGCCCGTATAGCCCCCCAGTTTGGGCTCAAAGAACAGGCGCATTAGAACATGCGCGAAACACAATGAAACAATACCGGACAGGAGTGAGACGAAAGGAAACAGGACAGCACCGACTGCAACAGCACCCAACGCTGTGAAACCGGCAATTATCAAGCTGGACGCAGATATACCCGTTGCCACAGGCTTTCCCGTACCTTCCTCCCGCACATACCGGCTGGTCGCGATCACACACACAGCTGAGAACCGAGAGACGCAATGCGCAACGGGCAGGGCAGCGCAGACCCAGATTGGGGGTATCGCCGACAGCGCACCCACCTTGATTGCGAGCGCGAGGAACAGCGCGGCGGCCCCATATGTGCCGAGCCGACTATCCTTCATGATTTCCATTGCACGAACAGGTGTATGTCCGCCGCCAATGCCGTCAAACGTGTCGGCCAAGCCATCCTCATGGAACGCACCTGTCAGCAGCAGGCCTGCGCTGACCGCCAGCAACGCCGCCATGAAGTCCGGCAGGACCAGCGCGGCGATCCAGAAGACGCCCGCACTCACGAGCCCCACAAGTATGCCGACCAGGGGGAAATATCTCGGCGCTTGCGCCATGCGTTCCGGTGTGAACATCTTGTCTGTTCTGAGCGGTAGCCGAGTCAGAAATTGCACAGCGAGTACGAGTTTGGCGAGTTCGCCATTCATGCCGGGCCACTCACTCCGGCGCTCTCGAAGTTCGCCATCTCGCGCAGCATCGCTGCGGCTGCCTTCACAAGCGGAAAAGCGAGCAATGCGCCCGTACCCTCGCCCAGGCGCATGTCCAGATGCAGTAATGGCTTGGCCTTTAGCGCGTCCAGTACACGCGCATGTCCGGCCTCTGCGGATTGGTGCGCAAAGATCATGCTCTTCCGGCAACCGGGTGAAATCGCTTCAGCGGCCAATGCGGCGACTGTCGCAATGAAGCCGTCCACGATGACAATCTTGCCGCTCGCTGCCGCTCCGATCATGGCGCCGGCCATCATGGCAATCTCGAAGCCGCCATACTCCTGGAGCGCCAGACCAGCTTCCAGTTTATCGTTCGTCCGGTTTGCAGCTTTTTCCAACAGTTCGCATTTGTGGCGAAGACCATCATCGTCGAGACCTGTGCCCCGTCCGGTCAGGTCGGCAACTGGCACTCCGAGTATTTTGGCCGCCACGAGGCTTGCCGAAGATGTGTTGCCGATGCCCATCTCGCCAAAACACGCAACCGCTTCGTCGCCTTCATGACCCAGCGCTGACCCGGAAGACAGCGCAGCAGCGTGTTCGGAGGGGGTCATGGCGGGCCGCTCAATGGCGTTGGCCGTGCCTGCTGCGATCCGACGTGGGATCAGGCCTGGGTGATCGATCAGCTGTCCAGCTACTCCAGCGTCAACCACGCGGACGCTCGCGCCAACAGAACGGGCGAAGACATTGGCGGCTGCGCCCTCGGAAAGAAAGTTGAGCACCATCTGGCGGGTCACATCCTGCGGGAATGCCGAGACACCCGCTGTTGCCATGGCATGGTCAGCTGCAAAGATGGTGAGCCTGCATGTGTCCGCGCGAGGCGTCAGGGATTTCTGGATCTGCGCGATCTGAACAGCAAGCGTTTCGATCCCCCCCAGCGCGCCAACTGGTTTGGTTTTGCCGTCGATTGCTGCGCGAATCTGAGCTTCAAATTGCGCTTCAGAATGGGATGCATCCGTATCTGTAGGTGTCTGCATGATGAAGAATGCCCGTTTACTTAAATCGTGTGGCGGGGTTCTAGGCAGCATCGGAGGCGATTGTACAGGCTCGGCAAATTTCTCATGTCAGCTTTTTCCTGGAGGTTCGGCGTCAGTCGCGCGGCTTTCCGACCTGCTTCCGCATGTCCTGCGCAGCCTGAAAATCCGGGCGTCACAACTAAGTCGGCGGGCAAGGTTCGGTGGCGCCAAGGGCCACACAGTCTCGCCTCACTCGGGCGCATGCATCCTGTGCTTGTTTCTCTATCTTGGCATACCTTTTGCGTCGTAGAGTCTGTGTGTCGCGACGATTGTGCGACTGTCAGGATTCGAGACCAAGGTGCGTATGTACGCCTCCGGCAACAGCAAGATTCTCTTCATCACGCATGGCGCGGGTCGCGGCCGCAAAGTGCCGACAGGCGATGTTTTCCTGAAACGGCTGGCAGCGAAGTCTGATCCCTTGCTCAAGGATATCCGGATCCATCGCACCGGCTCCGGGTCCGCCAACTTTGAGGGTGTGGGGCTGGTCATCTTCTGGCTGGGCGATCCTCTGATGCAGAAGTACCCGGCCTGTTATGTTGATGCTGTGGCCATTGCCGAACAGGCGGTTGATCGAGGGATTCGTATCCTCAACCATCCAGACGCGCTCAGCAACACGACCAAATCCAGGCAGGCGCATATCTGGGCTGACGCAGGCGTACCATGCGCCGCCGCAGCGTCGGCATCGACATTGGAGGAGATGGCTGGCGCGATCGAGCAAATCGGACTTCCCTGTATCGTCCGAAGTGATCAGGAGCATGCACAAAGACGGGTTGCGACCCTGTTCAAGGCTGAGGACGCAAAGGCGCTGGACAGTGAGGGGTTACTGCCAGCAGTTGTTCTGAAGCTGTATGACATCCGTCAGGAATACTGTGACGTTGGCAGGCCCCGCTCCGATCTCTTTTCGCGCTATCACCACAAGACCCGAGCGTTCGTGTGTGGTGACCGTGTTCTGGCATCTCACCTGTTCTTCTCGACCGAGAGAATTGTTGGTCTGTCCAACAGTCTGTTCCAGCGGGAGGCGAGCCGACTGCGGCGTCTGGCAAAATATTTTGGCTATCATGAGCGTTTGCGAGCCGACCTGGTTGCTGCAGACAAGGCATATTTCTCCGCGCCTTTGGAAGAGGCGCAGGAACTCGTTCAGGCGGTCAGGGCGCTCGGGCTGGACTTTGCCGCGGTCGACTATAGCATCCGTCCAGATGGGCACATCATCATATGGGAGGCCAATCCGTATTTCTGGTTGCCCCATGGCGAGGCCAGCGTTTTGTCGCGCCAACGCGATGCAGTCACCCGCGTGGACCAGACATTCGATTGGTTCACTGCTTGCATCAAAGCCTATTGTAATGATCATCCCACCTTGTCGGTGGTTTCGTCATCCCGACGCTGAAACGATGTCGCCATTGGAGTTGCATTGAATGGTTTCGACGCATCCTATCGCCGCACCACCTGCGCAACGGGTAGATTGGGTAGATTACGCAAAGGGCATCTGCATCATTCTGGTGGTAATGATGCACGCGGTAAACGGGGTCGAATATCTGTTCGATGAGCAAGGATGGATGCATCCCATCATCGATTTTGCACGGCCCTTCCGAATTCCGGACTTCTTTCTCGTGGCGGGTCTGTTCCTGAGCCGGTCGATCCATGCGCCGCTCGCCGACTATCTCGACCGGAAAGTCGTGCATTTCATATATTTCTACGTGCTCTGGCTCACGCTCCAGCTTCCCGTTCTGGAGTTCGATGCACTGGTGTCCCATCCCGGTTATGTCCTGAAGCTATGGTTCTACAGCTTCGTTGAACCCTCGAACTCGCTTTGGTTCGTGCACATGTTGGCGATCTTCTATGTGGTTACGCGTTTGCTGCGAAACGTGCCGGTCTGGATCGTGTTTGCAGGCGCCTTCATCCTCCAGTCTCTCTACCAACTTGTGCTGATTGATACGGGATGGGGCGTGATCGACCGGTTCGCAAACCGGTATGTCTACTTCTTCATGGGGTACGCGTTTGCACCACAAATCTTCCGATTTGCCGGAAGGGCGACCAAAGCGCCCTGGATCGGAGCCCTTGGTTTGCTGGCTTGGGGCATTCTGAATTGGTGGGCAGTCAGCCTCGCCTTGCATGAAGAAGTGGTTACCAGTTTCATTCTGGGCATTGCCGGCGCGACTGCCGTCTGCGTCGTGTCAGCGCTGCTGACCCGTTTCCGCGCAGCAGACTTTCTCAGATATTGCGGTCGGCACTCGATCGTCATCTATCTGACCTACGCGTTTCCGCTCGTTGCGATGGAGCGACTGGTGCTGCCTGCAATCGGAGCGCCCTTCGGAGATGTGGGGCTGGCGTCCGCCTTGACCCTGACATTCGCTGTTGCGCTCCCGCTTGCCTTCCACGCCCTCATTCGCGGCACGCCGCTCAATTTCCTGTACGTCCGTCCGGATTGGGCCAGCTTGTCTGGAAGCGAGCGCGGGAAAAGGCGCGCTGCGTTGTCGGCAAAATAGCCTAGACGTTGAAGCGGAACAGCATCACATCGCCATCCTGGACTATGTAATCCTTGCCTTCTGACCGCATCTTGCCGGCTTCTTTCGCGCCTGCTTCGCCGCCATGCTCGACATAGTCCTTGTAGGCAACGGTTTCGGCGCGGATAAAGCCTTTCTCAAAGTCACCATGGATAACCCCGGCAGCCTTGGGAGCACTCCAACCTTTCCGGATGGTCCATGCGCGGGATTCCTTCGGTCCGACCGTGAAATAGGTCTGCAGGTCGAGAAGGTTGTATCCGGTATGGATCAGACGGGTCAGGCCCGGCTCTTCCAGTCCGAGCGTCTCAAGATATTCGCTGCGGTCCGGCTCATCCAACAGGGCGAGCTCGGCTTCAATTTGAGCTGAAATCACAACGCACGCAGCGCCTTCTTCAGTCGCGCGGGCCTCGACACGACTGGAATATTCGTTACCTGTTGCGGCACTGTCCTCATCAACGTTCGCGACGAACAGAACCGGTTTTGAGGTCAAGAGCTGCAGCATGTTCCACGCTTTTGTGTCGTCTTTCGAGACAACAGCGCGTCGGGCCGGGCGACCTTCGTTCAGCTCGGCAAGTGCGAGATCAATCAAAGCGACCTGAGCCTTGGCTTCCTTGTCACCGGAATTGGCCTTTTTCACGACGCCGGCCTTGCGCTTTTCAAGGCTTTCCATGTCAGCCAGCATGAGTTCGGTCTCGACGACTTCGAAGTCGGCAATCGGGTCGACCTTCCCGCTGACATGCGTGATATCGTCATTCTCGAAACAGCGAAGGACATAGATGATCGCGTCTGTCTCACGGATATTGGCGAGGAATTTGTTACCAAGGCCTTCACCTTGGGAGGCGCCCTCTACGAGACCCGCAATGTCCACGAAGTTCATGCGCGCCGGGATGATCTCCTTCGAGCCACCGACTTCGGCGAGCTTCTCCAGCCTGGGCTCTGGTACGGCGACTTCGCCAACATTTGGCTCAATCGTGCAGAATGGATAGTTGGCCGCTTGCGCTGTGGCCGTCTGAGTGAGCGCATTGAAGAGTGTGGACTTGCCCACATTGGGAAGGCCTACGATGCCGCATTTGAAGCCCATACCGGTCTCCTGAGTAACTGGTTCGCCGCGCAAATAGCCGTATTCACAGCCGAAAAACAGACGGAAATATCGCCTGATAGCGGAATTGGGTGGAATATTAAGGGTCTATGGGTATGCTTGGCTCATTACTTCAAGAGGTAGCGCGCATATGGCGTACGATGTTTTCCTGGTATCGGCGATCGAAGATCGCGACATGGCGAAGTTGGTCGCACGTCGGCTGCGTTCGCTGAAGTTCAAGGTCTGGTTCGATCAAAAGCAGGTGGACAATACGTTCGATGCCAAGGATGCACGCAATGCGGGCAATTCCAAGCATATGCTTGTCATGTGGTCCGAACATGCAGTGAAGAGCGACTGGGTGCGTGCGGCGGCTTCTGTCGGGCATTCGCGGCCTGGCATGTTGGCCCAGGTCAGCGTCGACAAGACGATCCCTTACGAGCCGTTCAAAAGCGACAAACGTTTCTCGATTGAGGGCATGACGTCGCGCAAGACTCCTGAAGGCTTTTACAAACTGATCGAAGAGCTCGGCCAGCGCGATGGGCGCTCCGACCTTCGAGAGTGGATGGGGTATGGCTCGAAGGATGAAGAAGCGCGGGAAGACTGGCTCACGGCTCATCCGGACGACCCGCTTGCTATTGATGCAAAGAAGAAGCGTGAGAAGGCGATGGGTATCAAGCCTGCGCCAGCGGCCGAGACGGCCAGCGCAGCCGCCTTGGCAAAGGCTTCCGTCAAACCGCATGTCGCAAGTTCCGGTCCAGGCCAACGCCTAACAAGCTCAGCGGCGCCTGCCACTTCAGATCCATTGGGCATGGGATGGGGCACGATTGCCGCAGTTGGCGCAGCCGTGTTCGCAATGTTTTTCCTGAGCTGGATTTTCCGCTCTCAGACGATCACCGCTCCGGTCTATGCCGGTGCACCGGGTGTCGGAAATGCTTATGTCCTTCAGGAAGCCTGTCCAGCAGGCCAGGTGCCAGCATCACTAATGAAAGTGCTCGAGCCGGGGCCGATCGTGAATGATACTGAAGAGCCGGAGCCTGAAAACTAGTTCAGGCGAAGACGGCGATGGTCTGTCGGCCGATCATGATCGGTTGGCCTGATGTATTCCACAACGTCATGGCTTGGCTGTTATAGCCATCCTTTGACGTATCGGCGACATGCCGGGCTAGGAACCACCCCTCGTTCGTCTGAATGTCATCTGTCAGGAATTCTGCCATCCATGTCATGGAGCTGATACGGGCCTGTCCTGTCAGCATCGACATGGCCGCAGGCGGTGGTGCGTCTGCGAGTGCCAGGACGGAAACCGCGTCCGGCGGAACCGAGCCATCCTTGTGTCGCATCCAGAGAGACATGTCTGCGTCTGGCGCACCCGACATCGGGGGGCTTCCTTTCGCCAGCCGCATGTTGAAGTTGCGGGTGAAGGCAGGGCGCCTCGGCGACTCTCCGAAGAAAGATATGGTCTCGTCCGGGGAGGTAACTTCAGGCGCAGGAAGGTTTGCGAAATTGAGGGATGACTCACGGTGTGCCCCAAAGGCAAAGATCGCCTCTGCAGCAACGCCTGCTTCGCCCATCATGCGCACGCTCGTAAAGACGGTATTCTTGCCTTCGCGCAGCAGGGTGGCGGTGCACTCGACGTCACCCGACACAGGCCCGACAAATGCCACTTGCGCAGACCGTATCTGACGCCCACCAGAGGTCGGCATCGCGGCCTGTAGGCACAGCGCCGCTGTCAGCCCCCCATAGGTTGTGCGGCCCTGCATCCAGGTCTCGGGCACATGGAAAGACATGGCAAGGTCGCCGGTCTGTCTGCCGCTGCGCATGAGGGTGGTGAAATCCATCGGTCTCTCCCTGACTACAGAGCGCCAATTTAGTCAGTTCTGGAAGGGAACCAACTCATGACGCTGGGGTATGTGAACAAAAAAGCGCCCCGGCATATCACCGGGACGCTCAATGTTTTCGATAGGGCGCAGCCTAGTGCTGGCTCTCCGGTGTCGTGACTTTCAAGCCATCCAGATCTTCCGAAACGGTGATCTGGCAAGACAGTCGGGAATTTTCCTGAACATTTTCAGCGAAATCGAGCATGGATTTTTCCATTTCTTCCTGCTCGCCAACTTTGTCCATGAAGGCCTGGTCGACATATACGTGGCATGTGGCACACGCGCAGGCGCCGCCGCAATCGGCATCAATGCCTGGAATGGAGTTCTTGATAGCAGCTTCCATCACGGTCTCGCCGTTCTGGGCCTCCACAACGCGCTCCGTGCCGTCGTGGTCGATATAGGTAATTTTCGCCATGTGCGGGTTTCTCTCCTTCAAGCGGCCACTGCGTTAGTGGCAATCTCTTTCATTGTTATTGATGTGTCTGCAAGAATGTCAGCCGAAAGCTTGGCGCCTGACATGATGAGCTTCTTGGATGCGAGGAATTCGGGCGGACTGTTGATCGCATCCACTGCGATGAGCGTTCCATTCTTCAGGTAGAAGGCCGCAAACTTTCGATCCTCCGGTGAACCCCTCACCACGATCTCGTCATAGCCGGCGCTGAGCCCGGCGATCTGGAGCTTGAGGTCGTACTGGTCCGACCAGAACCAAGGGCAATCTTCATTCGGTCGCGGTTTGCCAAGAATGGCGGCGGCAGCGAGCTTGCCCTGCTCGATGGCATTGTGGACGCTTTCAAGCCGACCAGAGCGACCAAAATGCACCAGCGGCCGACTGGCGCAATCGCCTGCGGCAAAGATTCGTGGGTCGGATGTGCGCGCATCGCGATCAACAAGAATGCCATTATTGCAGGCAATTCCGGAATCTTTGGCGAGTGCTTCGTTTGGCAGGATACCGATGCCGACCAGAACAATGTCCGCATCGAGTTTGGTCCCATCGGTGAGCACGGCAGCGGTCACCGCGCCATCATTCCCTTCAAGCTTCGACAGGCTCGTCTCTGTGCGAATCTCAACGCCCTGGCGGCGATGCTCAGCCTCATAGAACTCGCTCATGACCGGGCTTGTAACTCTGGCTAGAACACGTGGTGCCATTTCCAGAACGGTCGTTTTCAGACCCATTTGCTGGGCGACCGCCGCTGCTTCAAGACCGATATAACCAGCTCCGATAATCACCATGGAGCGTCCGGCCACCATTTGCGGGCGGATCCGTTCCACATCTGAAAGACCGCGCAGCGCGTAGACATGCTCAAGCTCTGCACCCTCGATCGGAAGAGTGCGAGGGCGCGAACCCGTCGCGATGATCAGCGCGTCATATTCGAGGTGGCCACCATGTTCGAGATCCACTCTGCGTTCCGCCCGGTCGATGCTGGTTGCACGTGTCGAAAGGATCAATTCCACATTGTTGTCTTCGTACCAGGCGGCTGGTTTGAAGTAGAGGCGCTCCTCGGCGAACTCCCCCTTCATATAGGCTTTTGACAATGGTGGGCGCTGGTAGGGCAGTGCCGGTTCTTCACCGACCAATGTCAATTCGCCCGTATAGCCACCCATGCGCAGGGATTGAATTGCTTGCGCCGCAGCTTGCCCAGCCCCAAGCACCACAATGCGTTTTGCGTCTGTCAAATCCAATGTGCTATTCCCGGTCTACGTAGGGTCAATTCGTGACGCCTGCGTCATTTTTAATGTTCTAGGCCAGTCTGCCTGCTACTGCAAGGCATGTCACCACGCGTTTTGCCGCAATTTGGTCAGGAAACGATGGTGTGTGAGGTCAGTCTTTTATATGCACATGATGATGAAATTGACCTACCGACTCGACAATGAAGCTCACACGCTCGCATTCGGCAATGCGATCGCCCCCTTGCTGAAGCCGGGCGACGTGATTGCCTTGCATGGCGGGCTGGGTGTCGGCAAGACGACATTCACGCGAGGGCTGGTCCGGGCGCTCATACCGGACATTCAGGAAGTGCCGAGCCCGACATATACTCTGGTCCAAGCCTACGAGGCTCCGGATTTTCCCGTCTGGCATTTTGACCTCTATCGGCTGGGATCGCCTGACGAGATGGCTGAGATTGGGTGGGACGAGACGCCGGAAGGCGTGGCGATTGTCGAGTGGCCGGAGAAAGCGGGAAAGCACCTTCCTGCGTGGCGGCTGGATATCGTCTTTGACTTTGAAGGCGAACATCGGCTCGTATCCCTGGAACCCCATGGCGAAGATTGGCGGGCGCGCTGCAATGAATTTCAATTCTAATTCCCGCGACGCGCTGATCGCTGATTTTCTTGCGCGTCATGGATGGGGTGGTGCAGACCTCAAGCCATTGGGACAAGACGCATCCACGCGCCGGTATGTTCGGATGGTGCGCGCTGATGGTTCGGCGGCGATGCTGATGGATGCCCCACGCATCGAAGCTGACCCATGCCCACCGGATGCCGATGATGCCACGCGCAATGCGATGGGCTGGAATGCACAGACGCGTTTGGCGGCCTCTCGTGTCGACGCCTTCGTCCTGATTGCGCACCATCTCAGATCACTCGGTTTTGAGGCGCCGGAGATATTTGCGCATGATACTGAAGCCGGGTTGGCTATTCTGCAGGATTACGGCGACGGTAGGGAATTGGCTCGGCAGATCGAGCAGGATCCGGCTTTGGAAGTGCCCGCCTACATGCTGGCCGCTGGCATGTTGGCAAAACTTCATCAGCAACCGATCCCCGAGGCTGTGATCTATGGGTCCGAGCAATGGCCCATTCTTGATTTTGACCGCCTCGCATTGTCCTCGAATGCTGACCTGTATGCGGACTGGTTGCCAGTGGAGGCGGGTGGCGCTGCGCTGACTGGACTTGCCCGCGTTAGGTGGGAGTCCGAACGTGATGCCCTGATCGAACAGGCCATGGCGTTCCCGCGTGTGTTCACTCTGCGTGACTATCATGCTGAGAACCTGCTCTGGATGGGCGATGGCCGTATTGCGTTGCTCGATTTTCAGGATGCGGTGAAGGGATGGGATGCATGGGATATGGCCATGTTGACTCAGGATGCGCGACGGGACGTTTCGCATGAGGCGTCCGAAGCCGCGATCCAGCACTATCTCGACCAGACCGGCAAGACGCGCGAGGCCTTTGACGAGCGGCTCGCCGTGATTGGGGCTCTCAACGCGCTGCGTATTGCAGGTGTGTTCTCCCGGTTGCAGCATCGTGATGGCAAGGCCCGGTATGGCACATTCCAGCCGCGCCAACTGAAACTGCTGGCCCGCAATCTGTCCCACCCCGCACTGGAGCCCATGGCGGCCTTCGTGCGGGAGACGACCCCCTTCGTGTTCGAGGAAAGCTGATGTCATCAAGTATTCCGCATACGGCAATGGTGCTGGCCGCCGGGCTAGGTTCCCGGATGCGGCCGCTGACGGACACATGTCCGAAGCCTCTGATTGAGGTTGGTGGCAAGCGTCTGATGGACCGGATGATCGACCCACTGATCGAAGCGGGCGTTCAGCGGATCGTCGTCAATGTCCATTGGCTCGCCGATCAGGTCGAGGATCATGTTTCGGGCATCAAGGGTGTGGACCTGATTGTGTCGGACGAGCGTGGCGAAGTGCTTGAAACGGGCGGCGCGCTGGTGAAAGCCGCGCCGATGCTTGGCGATGATCCCGTCTTCGTGGTCAATACAGATGCGTTCTGGGGTAAGGGTGATCCGACACCTTTCCTTGATCTGGCCAGCGCATTTGACCCAGCGCAGATGGACGAGCTCCTCCTTCTCGCGGATACGCAGCACAGCCTGGGATATGGGGGCGCCGGAGACTTTCTCCGTGCCGAGGATGGCAGCCTCCAGCGACGCGGTGAAAACCCGTCTGCCCCATGGGCCTATGCGGGAGTACGCATCCTCAAACCGCAAGCATTCTCAGGCCTCGCCGTGGAGCGCTTCTCGGTTGCTTGGCGAATTTGGGGGCCGCTTGTCGAATCCGGACGGCTGCATGGTCTGCCACTGGATGATTTCTGGCTGCATGTGGGCGATCCGGACGCCCTGAAAGACGCCGAAATGTGGTTGCGCTGCCATGGCGCGTGATCCTGCCCTGTTTGGCGTAGGCGCGCCAAAAGTCTGGTCCATCCCGCCGGGCGAAAACTTCCTGAAATGCCTCGCAGCGGAACTGGCTCGCGCGGTGGATTTGCAAAACATTCCGAATGCGTTGGCGGACGCCACCATTTATGTTCCAAACCGCCGGTCTGCGCGGAAATTGTCTGCCGCCCTTTTCCTCGCCTCGAACGAAACCCCGATCCTGTCGCCAGACATCCGGGCGATGGGCGATCTCGAAAGCGACGAGGCCCCGCCTGTCGCCGAGTTTTCAGTAACCGATTTGCCCCCAGCATTGGCGCCTGCCAAGCGGCTCGGAACATTGGCCTCTCTTGTGCAGGCCTATTATCGCGAGAGTTCCGGCATGGATGTTCCGCCATCGTCGGCGCTTGCAGCCGCGAACGAGCTGGCGCGATTGCTGGACCAGGCTCATCTCAGCCCCGGGGCCGACTGGAGTGGGCTGGCAGATCTGGCGAAAGACGCCGACCTTGCCCAGCATTGGGAGAACTCGGCCAAATTCCTCGAAATCATAACCGATGCCTGGCCGAAATGGCTTGAAGAGCAGGGCGTCACCGACCCCCTTCAACGGAGATTGCTGGCTGCGGAAGCGACCGCAGAGGCTTGGCTGGCGCATCCACCCGAGGCACCGGTCATCATTGCCGGCTCGACCGGGGCGACGCCTGCCGGGCGCGTGTTGATGAAAGCCGCGCTGCAATTGCCGATGGGGCTTATCGTTTTGCCTGGGCTCGATTCTGCCGCCTTGGAAGAGCATCGTGCCGGTATTCTCTCCGAGGTCGGACATCCGCAAAATACGTTGCTCAATACATTGGTCGCACTCGAAATTGAGCCGGGGGCCGTGGCTGAATGGCCTGGCATTGAGATTGGCCCCAAGCGCGACGCGCGCCGTCGCATGATCATGGAGGCGCTCGCGCCAGCCGATGCCACAGCAGACTGGCGAGATACCCTCGATCAACTTTCCGCAACAGCTGGCACCGACGTGCCAAGTTTTGCAAGAGACGCACTGGAAGGCCTGTCGCTCGTAGAGGCTGCGGACGAATCTGCTGAAGCGAGTGCGATCGCCCTCATGATGCGCGAGACATTGGAAGCCAAGGACCGGACGGCGGCCCTTGTTACGCCGGATGCGGGCCTCGCGCGTCGCGTATCCGCCTTGCTGAAACGCTGGAGCATCAGCGTTCCCCCCTCGGCCGGTATTCCGGTCGGACGCACGGCGGCCGGCAGCTTCGTGGGGCTCTGCGCGAAATGGGCGGTCGATCCGGGCGACCCGGTCCTGATCGTGGCGGTTCTAACGCATGAACTGGCCGCGCCAGTCGATGATCTCGCCGACTTTGAGCTTCATTTCCTGAGAGGTCCGCGACGATGGAAATCCCTTCAGGAACTGGTCGAGAGCATTCGCACTCGAGATATGATCGAGCCCTATCCGCAATTCGGGCCAGATGAACAGATTAGGGGGATCACGCTTGTGGAATCCCTGATTGCCCGGTTCGAGCATGCCGATGCGGACCTTAGCCAGATTGAAGAAGTAACCGGAGACGACGCAATTCAACGTATCGCAGCCTTGGCGGAATCGGTCAGCCAGACACCGATGCCTTGGGCTGGGGAAGACGGCGCAGCCACGAGCCGCTTGCTTGAATTCGTGCGCGAGGTCTCTGAATCCCTGGGACCGATGCGACCGGCCGCGCTCGCCGATCTCGTCAATGCGCAGGCGTCCCAGATGACCGTCAGTTTTGGTGAAGCCGAGCATCCGCAACTCTCGATCTGGGGACCGCTGGAAGCGCGACTTCAGTCTGCGGATCGGGTGATCCTTGCTGGACTCAATGAGGACGTTTGGCCAAAGCGCCCGGCGCCAGACGCGTTCCTGCCCCGGCATTTCCGTGCGCGCCTCGGCCTGGGTGATCCTGAAGAGCGCATGGGACTTGCCGCGCACGACTTTGCCCAGCTTGCCTGCGCGCCGGATGTCGCTCTGGTTTACGCTTCACGGAGAAATGATGCACCGGCAGTCGCGTCGCGCTGGGTCTGGCGGCTCAAGACGCTCGCGGAAGGCGCGCTGGAAAATCAGGCTGCAGATCATTTCACCCCCACGGCGTTTGATCCGATCAAGCTGGTGGAGGGTCTAAAGCTGAACCGGGTCAATGCATTTTCTGACTTTAGCGCCGAGCCGACTCCATCCGCGCGCCCTGAAGGCTGGCCCGCGCGCTTGTCCGCCACACGCGTCGACCTTTTGCAGCGCGATCCATATGCGCTCTGGGCTGAACAGGTGCTGGGCCTCTCCTCAATCGATGCGCTGAATGATGAACTCGGCCCTGCGCCGCGTGGGACCGCAATTCATAGGGCGCTAGAGCTGTTCGAGGAAGACGGAAATCCGAAGACGGCCGAACACTTGATGGGCCTGCTCAGGCAGGAATTGCTGCGTGTGGGCGAACCTGGCGACGCATGGGCGGCGCGTGAGGCCGTGTGGCGGCGTACAGTAGATTGGTTCATGGTCTGGCGTAGTCAGCGAGATACGTCGGGCGGCAAGTTGAAGCAGGAAGTCAAGGGTTCCATTCAGTACAGCGTCGCCGGTCAGCCGTTCACTTTGTCGGCGACCGCTGATCGGATAGAGCAAACGGCCCGGGGCGATCTTGTCATTGTGGACTTCAAGACGGGTAGTCCGCCGCGCGACAAGGAAGTGGCCACAGGGCTTAGCCAGCAAATGCCTTTGCAGGCCCTCATCGCCCAGAAGGGTGGCTATGACGGGGTGCCAGCGGCACGGGTTGACCAGTTGCACTATGTGGCCTTCAAGGCGAAGCCCGATGCATTCAGCCTGGGGGGCAAGCACAACCTCCCGACAGAGCCCGCCGACATGGCAACCATGGCTGAAGATGGCCTGTTGCGCCTGATTGAGGCCTATCGCGAACCCAGCTCGAAATTCCTGTCTGCGCCGCGGGTGAAATTCGTGAAATACGACAATGGCTACAATCTCCTGGCCCGCCGTGCCGAGTGGGCAGGTGATACCGAAGACGGGGAGGGCGGGGATGCCTGACGTGAAGATGCTCATTACTCCGCCGGATACGGAAGACTACCGTCGTGCGAACACTGCCCAGCTCGTTTCGGCCGATCCGGCACGTCCGGTTTTCGTTATGGCCAATGCGGGCAGCGGCAAGACAAAAGTCCTGATTGATCGCGTCGCTCGCCTGTTGCTGCGCCACGAAGATGGGCGCGTGGGCGCTGCTCCGGATTCGATCTTGTGCATAACCTACACCAAGGCCGCCGCAAACGAGATGTTGTCGCGTCTGTTTCGAACGCTCGGCAAATGGTCGATTATGCGCGACGACAAGTTGCGTGAGGAATTGTCCCGCCTGGAGGGGCGACCGAAAGATGCCTACAAGACAGATGACCTGAGAGCGGCCCGCGCACTCTTCGCTCGCGCGCTTGAAACACCGGGCGGCCTTCGGATCGAAACGATTCATGCGTTCTGTGCGCGCATCCTGCGACGCTTCCCGTTGGAGGCCGGCGTGCTACCCGGCTTCGCAGAGATTGAAGAAGATGAGGCTCAGGCAATTTGGCAATCCGTTCGTGCGCAAGCGGTGCTGCACGCAAGTGAGGTGGCTCCTGAAGCCTTGAACGTATTGGCGCTGGAAGGGGGGCATGATGGTGCGGACGTTGCGTTGAATGCCATGCGGTTCCAGATGAGCGCCTATCTTGATTTCGCTGAAACGCATGCATTCAATCAGGCTGCGATGCGTGCTGCTCTCATTGAGGGACTGAACGCACCTCAGGCGAGCCCTGGAGAAATTCTCGAGCTGGAAATGGGCTCGCAGATGCCGGTTGGTGCACTGCGAGAGGCCCTCATCAGTCTTCGCGCCTCTGGCAAGCGAGATGATACCCGTACGGCCAATGCCGTAGAGGCGGCGCTTTACGAAGAAGACCCGGGCCGCCGGTGGGGCTGTTACAAGGGTGCCTTCTTCGGCGCTCAGGGCAACGCATACAAATCCCTTTACAATGCAGAGGCGGGTAAGGATGCCAATGTGGTCGCGCTGTTCGCGACCAAGGATGAAATTGGGTCAGAAGTGGCGCGCGTTGAGGCGCTCGCGGCGAAGTTGAAGCTGGCCGAGACCGTAGAGCGCACCTCCGCTCTGTTGGAAGTCGGGCTGGATGCGCTGGTCGCATACCAGGAAGAGAAGCGTCGTCGCGGCGCGCTCGATTTCGACGACCTTATCCGCAAGACACGTGACTTGCTCACCCGGACCGGCATGTCCGACTGGGTACTTTACAAACTGGACGGAGGAATCAGTCACATACTGCTCGATGAAGCACAGGATACCAGCCCAGAACAATGGCAGCTGATCAATGCGTTGACGGAAGAATTCACCGCGGGCATCGGCGCCGAACGCCAACAGGACCCGCGTACCTTGTTCGTGGTGGGGGATGAGAAACAGTCTATCTATTCCTTCCAGGGCGCAGAGCCTGCCCAGCTTCGTGCGCAGGAGCAGGCCTATATCCAGAAGGATCCGGCGGCCCTGTCCCAAACCATGGAAATGTCGTTCCGGTCATCGCCGGAAATTCTCGGCTTCGTCGACGCGGTCTGGAACTCGGCCCCGCCGGTCGACATTGCATCTGGCGCACAACCTCCGCTGACGGCGGATGGGGTGACACATACGGCTCGTCGCGCGAACCAGCCCGGCCTGGTAGAGCTCTGGCCGGTGGATGAGCGTGACGAGGACGAAGACGCTGATGCGTGGTCACGACCCGTAAATGCGCTGCGTTCAAGTTCTCCAAAGGCGCAGCTTGCAAGCCGGCTTGCAAAACAGTTGAAAGCCATGGTGGATCGGGGTGAGACCGTATGGGAGGAATTGCCGACACGGGACTGGCAGCGCCGGGCCATGAAGCCTGAGGATATTCTGATCCTGGTGCGTAGCCGGACGGGTGGCCTCTTCGATGCAATGATTTCAGCGCTCAAGTCCGAAGGTCTCCCGGTTGCTGGGGCCGACCGGTTGAAGCTCACCGACCAGATTGCAGTACAGGATTGCCTGAACCTGATTCGGTTTGCGCTCCTGCCAGAGCGTGATCTGACACTGGCGGAAGTCCTGCGCGGGCCTTTCGTCGGACTGGTGGACGATGATCGGTATCTGTTCCGGCTTGCGAGCAAGCGCAGAAAGGGCGAGACGCTCTGGTCGCGCGTTCGCGCGAGTGACGATCCCGATGTGCAGGCTGCCGAAAGATTTTTGTCAGGCCTGCTGGAGCGTCGCCATGAGCCGCCATACGAATTTCTCTCGCGGGTGCTGGATGTGCCGGGGGCGGACGATTTGACGGGTTGGGACAAGATCAATGCACGGCTTGGTACGCCGGCTCATGATCCTGTCGAGGCACTGCTTTCCCGCGCTCAAGGCTTTGATGCGACGGAGCCGTCTTCACTGCAGGCCTTCGTTGCAGAGATGGAGTCGAAGCTTGTCGAGATCAAGCGAGATCTCGCCGCGCCTGAAGGAAAGGTCAGGGTGATGACGGTGCATGGTGCCAAGGGGCTTCAGGCTCCGGTCGTCGTGCTGCCCGATACGACCGCTGGGCCGAAGTCTGTTTCATCGTCCATGTTCACCGTCAGCGACATGCCGATCTGGTCTCCCCGCAAGGACAGCGACATCCCCGCTGCAGAGCATGAACGTGCTGTTGCGAACGCAAAATCCGAAGAAGAGTTTCGCCGGCTTCTCTATGTTGCGCTGACCCGCGCGCAGGACCGGTTGATCATTGCCGGTCATTGGCATGGTGCGCGCCCGCCCGGGTATCATGACCGGAGCTGGTACGCATTGTGTGGCGCGGCCATGAGCCGGTTTGCTGAAGAGGCTGATGAGGATGGCATCCGCAGGTTTGGACGGGTGCCTCCGAAAGACCGGGATGTATTTGAAGAATCCAAAGCGCATTCAGCGCTGCCAGACTGGGTGTTTACGCCCCCCCGTCAGGCCGAACGCCAGCGCAGGTTCGGCGCGCCGTCCAGCCTGCTTGGCCGCAAGACACCGGTCCTTGCGCCTTTCAGCCAGACGCGGCAGACGCGCCTGCGCCGCGGTAGAATCATTCATTCCTTGCTGGAATACTTGCCGGCGCTGGACCCTGCCGCGCGCCAGGCGGCCGCGGATAGGTACCTGTCCCGCCTATCCGACCTCACAGATTCTGATCGCCACGAAATGAACGCTGCGGTCTTTGGCATTCTGGACGCGCCAAACATGCAGCGTCTGTTCCGGCCCGGCGGGCGCGCGGAGGCTGCGATTGTCGGTTCGGCGCCTGAGCTGCCGCACGGGCTGATCATCAATGGCCGGGTCGACCGGCTGGTGGTGACGGATAACGAAGTGCTGATTGTCGATTTCAAGACCGATCAGCCTGCGCCTGACAGTCCGGACGGTGTAGCAGAAACGTATCGTGCCCAGATGGCGGCTTATTGGGCTGTTCTGAGGCGGGCCTATCCCGGACGGACGGTGCGCACGGCGCTTTGCTGGACTGACGGTCCACGCCTGATGTTCTTGCCTGAGGAGATGCTATTAGAAGCTCTAAAGGGTGCGCAGAGCCCGGTTTGACTTCCCAATAGAGTTCCTATGTATGTTCCAACTGAAACAGAAAGCATGAAGGAGCCACGCTATGGCTGCGGTGAATGTTACCGACGATGAATTTGACGGCCTGATCGGCGATTCCGATTTGCCGGTGGTTGTGGACTTCTGGGCTGAGTGGTGCGGTCCATGTAAGCAGATGTCGCCGCACATTGATGCGGTGTCCGAAGAGCTGGCAGGCCAGATCAAGGTCGCCAAGATCGACGTGGACGAGAACCCAATCGCGCCTTCGAAGTATGGAGTCCGGGGTATGCCGACTCTCATGATCTTCAAGGATGGCAAAGTTGCCGCGACGCACTTGGGCGCGATGAGCAAACAGGCCATCTCTGACTGGATCAAGCAAAGCGTCTAAAACGTCTTGCTAAGTAGATAGTGAAAAAACGCCGGCAGCGATGTCGGCGTTTTTTTATGCAGCTTGCGTGGTCAGGGCGATGAAGACGTCTTCAAGGTCAGGTGCTTCTGTAACCAGGTCGCCAATTCCGATTCCGTTTGAGCGTACAGTCTCCAGCAACCTGCCGATACCGGTTTCGCTTGACCGGAACGTAATGGCGAGATCGCCATCGGGGCGCAACACTGCATCCATATCCGACAGGGCAGCGGGCACGGTCGCAAGCGGTTCCTTCGGCGTAATCACCAGCGTCTTGTAGTCGAGGCGGGAAAGTAGTTGTGGGGTCGGCTCGCAAGCAACAATCTCACCATGGTTCACGATGGCGATTGAATCACACAGCTCCTCGGCCTCTTCCAGATAATGAGTCGTCAGGATGATTGTCGTGCCTTTGTCGTGAAGTTCCCGCACATAGGTCCACAGAGACCTGCGCAGTTCCACATCGACACCCGCTGTTGGCTCGTCGAGAATCAGGACGGGGGGATTGTGGACGAGGGCCTTGGCCACCATCAGGCGACGTTTCATGCCGCCCGACAATTGGCGCACATAGGCATCCTTCTTGTCATCGAGCCCGACGGCTGTGAGGATTTCAAGGCTGCGGCGCTCCGATTTCGGCACGCCGTAAAAACCAGCCATCAATTCAAGCATTTCCAAAGGCGTGAAGAAGGGATCGGCAACGATTTCCTGATTGACCACTCCGATGGCTGCCCGGCTCTGGCGTGGATATTTGTCGATATCCAGCCCCCAAATGCTCGCCGAACCAGACGTCTTGTTCACAAGGCCAGCCAGAATGTTGATAAAGGTCGATTTTCCCGCACCGTTCGGACCAAGCAGTCCGAAGATAGAGCCACGCGGAATCTCCAGATTCAGGCCCTTTAGCGCATGCTTTTCGGGCATCTTGCCAGATGCGCGATAGATTTTGTTGAGGTCTTTGACTTCAATGGCGAAGTCAGGGGCAGGTTTGCTGGACGACATGTGGGGGCCTTTTCACTCTGTCCATTCGATCTTGCGCCGATGGGCGGTGCAATCTAGGTAGGACCATGTGGCACCGGTAACAACCATGCCGACGAAATTGCAGATGGAATTACAAGTCATGTCCACGAAACGCGATGTGTTCGACCCGCCGGAAATCTCAATGGTGACGAGCCATAGGGTCTCGTGCAATGGCGGCGGCGGCGCCCTCGGACATCCGCGCGTTTGGTACGAAATGGGCGACGAGGATTTCGTCGAGTGCAAATATTGTGACCGGCGATTCGTTCTGATCGGCGGCAAGCAAGACCCTTCACGGGCGCGATGATTGCGGCCGGATGATGTGTGAGGTGTCCGAATGCGCGTCCTGATAGCAGGCGGAGGCATTGGGGGCCTGACCGCCGCTCTGGCGCTCGATCATTTTGGACACGAGGTTTTCGTTTTCGAACAGTCCAGCGTGCTGGATGAAGTCGGCGCGGGTATCCAGCTCAGCCCCAATGGCATGCAGGTGCTCAATCAGCTGGGAGTATCCGCCCGCATTCTCAAGGATGCGTTCCGTCCCAAGGCTCTGGAAATGCGGATGGGCCGCAGCGGTCGTCGGCTGTTCGACATCCCGCTCCGCAAGTCGGCGATCAATCGCTGGGGCGCTGACTATCTCCATGTCCACCGGGCTGACCTGATCCAGGCTCTCTACGATGCACTGGTCGCACGCCGTCCGGAAGCAGTCAGTCTTGGCCGAAAAGTTGTTTCCTATCAGAAGGATGAGGCTGGCGTTCGTGCGACATTGGACACCGGCGAAACTGTCGAGGGCGAGCTTCTTGTCGGCGCAGATGGTATTCATTCTGTCGTCCGGACTCAGATGCTCGGCACTGAAGCGCCCCGATATACAGGCATGACGGCTTGGCGGGCCATGTCCGCTGTCTCGGACCTGACCGAAATCCCGCCTCCAACGGCCACAGTCTGGACCGGATCTCGCAGACATGCGGTCACCTATCTGCTGAGAGGCGGCAGTCTCGCCAATTTCGTTGGCGTGGTGGAGCGCAAGGCGAAGCATCTGGAATCGTGGACCGCTGAAGGATCGCGAGAGGATGCGCTCGTTGATTTCAAGGGATGGCACTCATCCGTCACCGGCATCATCGAACACGCGCCGGTGCTGCATCGCTGGGCGCTGTTTGACCGCGACGAGCTACCGCGCTGGTCCGACGGGCGCGCAGTATTGATGGGGGATGCCTGTCATCCGATGTTGCCTTTCCTTGCGCAGGGCGCCGTGATGGCCATTGAAGATGCCTATGTGCTTGCAAGGGAAGTTTCGTCCGAGGCAGACCTGCCAGACGCCCTCAAGACCTACGAGGCCTGTCGCAAACCGCGCACCAGCAAGGTTCAGGCGGGCGCGAGAGAGAATGCGAGCCTTTTCCATCGCAGCAATCCAATAACCCAATTATCCACATACGGTCCCATGTGGATGGCTGGCCGCATGATGAAGGGTTTCATCCATTCGCGGAATGATTGGCTGTATGGGCACGACGTCACGCTGGGCTGAGCGGCGCACGGCTTGTCAGCTCGTTGGGAAGCGGGCATTCAGATGTTTCATTTGAAACAATATTCGGGTCCCTATGCTCTCAGTTCTCGACCTATTTCGCGTGGGGATTGGCCCATCCAGTTCCCACACAGTTGGGCCCATCCGGATTGCGGCGCGTTTCTCTGACGGACTTGCGAAGGCGGGCAATCTCTCACAAGTTCAGCGGATCGAGGTGGAGCTCCAGGGCTCCTTGGCGCTGACGGGAGAGGGGCATGCAACGCCGAAAGCGGTTTTGCTTGGGCTCGCCGGGTTTGCGCCAGAGACTTTGGATCCGGACGTGGCGGATGCTGCTGTCTCAGAGATCAACTCCAGCCACAATCTCTTCCTGGCCGGTACGCACCAGATCACATTTGATCCGGATAAGGATATCGTATTTGCATATGGAGTTATCCCCAGCCTGCATCCCAACGGGATGCGGTTGAGGGCGTTCGGCCCAGCAGGCGAAATTTTGTCCGATGAGACGTGGTACTCCACAGGTGGGGGGTTCATTGCGTCGCAGCGCCAGCTTGAAAAGCCACTTGAAGACGATCTCATCCAGACTCAAGTCGACGTGCCTCACCCTTACACGTCTGCTGCCGAATTGATCATGATGTGTTCGCAGAACGATCTCACGATCGAGCAACTCGTTCTCGCCAACGAAGATTCCTTGCGGCAGCGGTCTGAGACATTTGAAGCGCTCGACCGCATCTCTGACGTTATGACAAAATGCATTGAGCGGGGCCTGTCGCAGACGGGAACGCTACCGGGCAAGCTGAATGTCAAACGCCGTGCTGCATCACTCTGGGCGAAACTCGCCAAAGATCATGCTTCAAACGAACGCGAGCAATTGTTTGACTGGCTCAACGTATATGCCATGGCGGTGAATGAGGAAAACGCGTCGGGTGGCCAAGTGGTCACCGCGCCAACAAATGGCGCCGCTGGCATTATACCCTCTGTGATCCGCCATTATTGCAGCGATACAGACGATGCGCGTGACCGTACACGCAAATTCCTGCTTACCGCGGGCGCGATCGGCATTCTCTACAAGCAGCGGGCGTCTATCTCAGGTGCCGAGATGGGATGTCAGGGTGAAGTTGGTGTGGCTTGTTCTATGGCGGCTGGCGGTCTCGCCGCCGTTTGGGGGGCGGTTCCCCAGCAAGTGTCCAATGCAGCGGAAATCGGCATGGAGCACAATCTCGGCCTGACATGTGACCCAGTAGGTGGGCTTGTCCAGATACCTTGCATTGAGCGCAATGCCATCGGCGCTGTGAAAGCCGTCAATGCGGCGCGGCTCGCCCTGCATTCAACAGGGCATTCGCATGTGTCCCTGGACCAGGTCATTGAAACGATGAGACAAACCGGTCTCGACATGTCTTCGAAATACAAGGAAACCAGTCAGGGCGGATTGGCCGTCAATGTCGTGGAGTGCTGATGACGCAAGTCAACAATCTCGGATCGCTACTGATCAGCCTGCGGGAGCAGACATCGGGAGAGAAGGTTACTGTCGGAGCCATGCTTGATGCGGTCGGACGACGGTCTTACGGACCGCTGTTATTGCTTCTGGGCTTTGTGTCGATCAGCCCGTTGACCATCATCCCGGGCGCAAACTGGCTGGTCGCCCTGATCATTCTGATCATCGCGGGTCAAATCGTCTTCGGCATGAAGTATCCATGGGTGCCGCGTCGCATCCTGGAATTCGAGTTTCCCCGGTCGGCGTTGATTCTGGGAGTAGAGCAGGCGCATCCATATGTCTGTCAGGTCGACCGGTTCCTGAAGCCGCGACTAGCGTTTCTTACAGAACCGCCCTTCGTTCAGCTGGTTGCGTTGATCTGTATCGCAGCAGCGCTGGTATCGTTTCCGCTCGGTTTGATCCCGTTTGGCCCCGTATTGCCGGGGCTGACAGTCTTGCTGTTCGGGTTGGCGCTTACAGCGCGTGACGGATTTGTACTGATTCTGGCGGGGCTCGGGCTCGCCAGCAGCTGTTATGTCGTGATCAGGTTGTGGGAACGGCTGATTGGTTAGGTAGGCGCAGGCACGGGACCTGAGCGTCGTTCTGCTTGGTTTGGGGAAGGTGGCTCCGCGAGTAGGACTCGAACCTACGACCGGGCGATTAACAGTCGCCTGCTCTACCAACTGAGCTATCGCGGAACAGCCGGAGACGGGTGAATAGCAGACCCGAATACCCGTTCAAGCCCCCACATGCTGCGAAGTCATAAAAACTTGCAGATTCCGCAAAAAAAAGGCGGGAGACAAGCTCCCGCCGAGGCGTTGGGTGATGGTGGGTGTCTCCAAGAGAAGACGAGTACACAATCCCTCAAATTGGTTAACGGGCTGTAAACGGTTTGCAAATGTGTGAGGGAAAATTAGTCGGATCGCGTTTACGACTCCGAAATCATGGGCGTCGGGGTGCTGGCACACCTGCTGGGCCCGCTGGTCAGGCGTGTGGCGGATAGGAGTGGTCATTTGAAAGTCTGGAGGCTCCGGCCGGAATCGAACCGGCGTACACGGATTTGCAATCCGCTGCGTAACCACTCCGCCACAGAGCCGTCCCAGAAGGCGCGTCACTTAGCAACGAACTTCGTAGCTTGCAATCTGTCCTTTTCATGCGGCGTGCGTTTATCGCGCATTGCGCCCCCGAAAACCCATGTTAAAGGGCAGGGAAACCGCGCTATAACAAAGCCCGAGAGGGAATCGAGATGAACTACGACAAAGCCCGTGAGATCATGGTCGACACGCAAGTGCGCCCGAATGATGTCTCTGACCCGCATATCGTCTCGGCTTTCCTCAAAACGCCTCGCGAAGCCTTTGTGCCGACATCGCGCAAATCGGTGGCCTATTCTGAACTGGAAATCGAGACGTCCGTGGGCCGTGCCCTCTGGACGCCGCGCGATACGGGAAAATTGGTCAAGCTGGCCGACATCAAACCATCCGACATTGTGCTAGTGATTGGTGCTGGCTCTGGCTACGAGGTGGCGCTTATCAGTCATTTGGCCGAAACCGTTATCGCGCTCGACGATACCGATGCGCGCGTGGACGCCATGTCAGAGCGCTTTGCAGCGCTTGGGATCGATCAGGCGGTTGCCGTCGAAGGTGATCTCGCTGCAGGATTGCCTGACCAGGCGCCTTTCGACGTTATCTATGTCTGCGGCATGGTCGAAACACTTCCAGAAGCTTGGACTTCGCAGTTGGCTGAGGGCGGTCGACTGGCCGTCGTGACGCTCGAGCGGGAAGGGCTTGGACGCGGCAAGGTTTACACGCGCGCAGGCGACACAGTATCGGCCCGCGAAGGATTCGATGCTTTTCCACCAAAATTCCCTGCATTCGACCGCAAGAAGTCATTTGTCTTCTGACAAGCGACAGGCCGCGACAATTTGTTAAGACTCCAGAAAAGTGAACAGTGTTCACTAATGCCGTCAGAGCCCTTATATTAGGGATCAAGCATATAAGGGGCTCAGTCGGTCTGGGCCTCAAGGAGCGCCGCATGAATTTCCACCGATCCCTCTCTGTCAGCCTTTTTGCCCTCGGCCTGACCGGGATGACCGCAGCACAAGCAGACACACTCGCCGACGCCATCAATGCAGCGCTCGCAACCAATCCGGGGCTGCAATCTCAGCGAGTTGAGACAGATATTGCTCGTGAGAGTGTGGAGCAGGCCCGTTCACAGGGGCGTACCACGGTCGATCTGACTGGGAGTGCTGGCTACCAATACACAGATTCAAACGCAGCTTTTGCGTCGCTCTCCGGCACGAATGGCGACCGTCCGATTGCCAGCGCCCAGATTCAGGCTGCCAAACCCATTTATACCGGAGGACGTATCAACGCCGGCATCCGTCAGGCAAAGGCCGGCGTGGAGGCCGCTGAATCGCAATATGATGCCGCCGTCCAGGATCTCATCCTTCAGGTCATAACGGCCTATGTCGATGTGCGCAGCGACCTCGAAACCGTTTCGATTCGCGAAAACAATGTCGAAGTAACCGGTGAGCAGGTCCGTGCGGCGTCTGACCGGTTCGACGTGGGCGTGGTGACGCGGACCGATGTTTCGCTGTCTCAAGCTCGCCTCGAAGGCGCGCGCGCCGCTCTGGCCGGCGCCGAAGCAGTTCTCGAAGCAGATATTGCAAACTATCAGTTCCTCACCGGTCTTGCGCCGGTCGATCTCGCGCCGCCGCCGCCGCTGCCGCCCCTTCCGGCCTCGCTGGACGAAGCAGTCCAGATCGCGCTCGACACGAACCCGGACCTGATCGCCGCCCGCCATGCTGAACGTGCGGCTCGCGAGGCAATTGACGTTGCCCGCGGTCAGTACAAGCCTCAGATCAGCATCGTGGGCACTGCGGCGCGCCAGGAAACCTATAATGACTTCACTCAGCGGGATTCGAGCGTCTCAGCTGTGGCCCAAGGCACCATCCCGCTGCTTTCAGGCGGCCTGATCAAAAGCCAGGTGAAATCGGCCAAGCTGCAGCGCGCTCAGGCGCAGCGCCAGATCGATACGCTTCAGCGCAGCATTCGCGCTCAAATCGCACAATCCTGGTTCGCTTATGAAGCTTCCTTGCGCTCCATCTCGGCCTCCGAGCGTCAGGTCGACGCAGCCCAGATCGCCTATGACGGCGCCACGGAAGAGCTGGCCGTGGGCATTCGCACTACGCTGGATGTGTTGGACCAGGAGCAGCAATTGTTCGAAGCCCGGCTTGCCCTCGTGCAGGCCGAGCGGAACTCCTATGTCGCCGCTCACAATCTCCTGCGCGCGACCGGACAATTGTCTCCGAACATGCTGGTTCTGGATGGCGCGGGCTGAGACTCGCGTTAACGACGATAAACGGTTGTTAACACAATCCCCGTAGCGGTTAATGCATAGGGATTCGCACTGCACCAAATATCAAGGGGCTGGCCATGGCCAATGAAGCACACAAAGAACCGACGATGGAGGAAATCCTCGCGTCGATTCGCAAGATCATCTCAGATGATGACACGGCTCCACAGGCGGAAGAATCGGCTCACGCCGAAGAGACTCCCGCGCCTGTCGAGGCTGAAGCCTCATTCGATGAGGATGATCTGCACGATATAGATGACGTCATGTTCGAGGACGAACCGGCAGCGGACGAGGCTTCTGCCGAAGAGGTTGTGGCTGACGAAGACGCCTTTGAAGTAGAATTCGAGCAATTCGACTCCAGCGCCGACGAAGTCAGCGAGCCGCCAAGCTTCGAAGAAATGCTTGGCGCGGCGCGCGCTGTCGTGGCGGCCCCCAAGGCCGAAGAGGCTGAGGAAGTCGTAGAAGAAGTGTTTCCCGAAGCGCTCGTTGAAGAAGTCGCTCCGGAGCCCGAACCAGAGCTTGAACCTGAACCCGCTGCCCCCGAACCGGTGGCTGCATCCGTATCCGTGGAGGAAGACATGGCGGCTACCGCACGTTATCAGCAAACCATCCTGACCGACGACCAGACTGCCGATGTGGCCGCTGGTGCACTTGGCAAACTCATTTCCAAAATGGACATGGGCGGGGACAATACGATCGAGGGCCTCGTGCGCGAGATGCTCAAGCCGATGATGAAGGACTGGCTCGATGCCAACCTGGCAAAGATCGTCGAGGAAAAGGTCGAGGCCGAAGTACAGCGCATTGCCCGCATGGCGCGCTAGCCTCTCCTGACAAATACGTTATAGGGAAGGGCGCGCCGTCACTGGCGCGCCTTTTCTTTTAGATGGAATACGCCTGAAACGATGCTCGACCAAAGATTTGACCCCGCCGAAGCCGAACCCCGCCTGTACAAGGCCTGGGAAGAAAACGGATGCTTCAAACCCTCCGGCGACACGTCTGCACAAGCTTATTCCATCGTCATCCCGCCGCCGAATGTCACCGGCGTTCTGCACATGGGGCACGCCTTGAACAATACGTTGCAGGATGTCCTGATCCGGTTCGAGCGCATGCGCGGCAAGAATGTGCTGTGGCAGCCGGGCACCG
>NZ_DGNK01000013.1:0-30375 GCF_002388935.1 Hyphomonas sp. UBA4494 | reverse complement strand
ACTGGAAAGAGGAATCCGGCGGTGCCATTGTCGGCCAGCTGAAACGTCTCGGCGCGTCTTGCGACTGGTCAAAAGAAGCCTTCACAATGGGCGACCGCAACGATCCCGACAACAGCATGATGCGCGCGGTGACGAAGGTCTTTGTCGAGCTCCACAAGAAGGGTCTGATCTATCGCGACAAGCGGCTCGTGAACTGGGACCCACACTTTCAGACTGCGATCTCGGATCTTGAAGTCGACCAGCGCGAAGTGCCGGGCCATTACTGGCATCTACGCTACCCGCTCGCCGATGGCGTCACCTATCTGCATCCGGTCAAGGATGAAGACGGCAATGTCGTGGATCAGGAGATGCGCGACTACATTGTCGTTGCCACGTCCCGCCCGGAAACCATGCTCGGNNGCACCCGGAAGACCCGCGCTATGCAGGCCTGATTGGCAAGTTTGTCGAACTGCCGATTGTTGGCCGTCGTATACCGATCATTGCGGATGAGTATGCTGATCCGGACAAGGGCTCTGGCGCCGTGAAGATCACCCCCGCGCATGATTTCAACGATTTCGAAGTCGGCAAGCGCGCGGGCCACACACCGCTGAACATCCTGAATGCGACCGCGCATATCGTGGACGGCGAAGAGGCTGACACGGCCGGCATTCCGGCTGAGTATCGCGGCTTGGATCGCTTTGACGCACGCCGGAAAGTTGTCTCGGCTTTCGAGGACGCGGAGCTGCTACAGGATATCGAGAACCTCAAGATCGAACAGCCCTTCGGCGACCGGTCTAATGTCGTCATCGAACCGTGGATGACGGACCAGTGGTATGTCGATGCCAAGACAATGGCCCAGTCTGCCATCGCCGCTGTGAAAGATGGCAAGACAAAGTTCATCCCCGAGAACTGGGAGAAGACCTATTATAACTGGATGGAGAACATCCAGCCCTGGTGCGTCTCCCGCCAACTCTGGTGGGGACACCGGATTCCGGCCTGGTATGACGAAGATGGAAATGCCTACGTTGCGTCCACCGAAGCGGAAGCTCAAGCGCAAGCCGGCAAAGGCAAGAAGCTTGTTCAGGATGAAGACGTTCTCGACACCTGGTTCTCTTCCGCCCTCTGGCCGTTTTCCACACAGGGCTGGCCGGACAAGACGGTCGATCTCGACACCTTCTTCCCGACCGCGACGCTTGTTACCGCGTTCGACATCATCTTCTTCTGGGTCGCCCGGATGATGATGATGAGCCTCGAATTCATGGGGGAAGTTCCGTTCAAGGACGTCTACATCCACGCCCTCGTGCTCGACGAGAAGGGCCAGAAGATGTCCAAGTCCAAGGGCAATGCCATGGACCCGCTGGAACTGGTCGACGAGTACGGCGCCGACGCACTGCGCTTCACGATGGGCCGCATGGCCGGGCAGGGGCGCAACATCCGTCTCTCCAAACAGGCCGTCGAAGGCAACCGCAACTTCGCCACCAAGCTCTGGAATGCGGCCCGCTTTGCCGAGATGAATGAGTGCGGCGCGCCCGGCGAGATCGACTATGCGAGGGTCGAAAGCCCGGTGAACCGCTGGATCCTGTCCGAACTCTCCCAATGCGCGGCAGAAGTCAGCAAGGGCATTGAGGACTACAAATTCAACGAAGCTGCGGGCGCGCTCTACAAATTCATCTGGAACACGCTCTGCGACTGGTATCTCGAACTCATCAAGCCGCTGCTGGCGGGCATGGATGATGCCGCCAAGCAGGAAACCCGCATGGTCTGCGGCTATGTGCTGGATGAATCGCTGAAGCTGCTCCACCCCTTCATGCCGTTCGTGACGGAAGAGTTGTGGGAACGCCGCGCTGAGGGCCGCGCTGAGGCCAAGGGCTTCCTGATGCACCAGTCTTGGCCATCGACTGAGCCGTTCACGGATGAGGCTGCCGCGGAAGAGATCAATTGGGTGATCGACATGATTACCGAGCTGCGCTCGCTCCGGAACGATCTGGGCGTTCCGGCGGGCTCCAAGCTGCCGCTGACCCTGGTCAATGCCGGCGCGGAAATCGAAAACCGCGCGATGAGCCATGAGGACGTCCTGAAGCGCCTTGCGCGCCTTGAAGACATCTCGATGACGGATGCGACCCCCGAAGGTGCGGTGACTGCGGTCATCGGCGAGACCATGTCTGCGCTTTCGGTGGCCGACATTGTCGACATCGACGAGGCCCGCAATCGGCTCGACAAGGAGCTGGCCCAACTCGACAAGGACATCAAATCCACCGAGGGCAAGCTTTCAAACGAGAAATTCGTTTCGCGCGCCCCGCCAGAGATTGTTGAAGAGAATCGTGAGCGGATCCGTGACTGGTCCGCGCGCAGGGAAAAGCTGAAAGCTGCCCGCAAGGGGCTTGAAGGTCTCTGACCTATGCGGGCATCCTGTTTCAGCATGAACAGGAGTTGCTCTCATGAATTTCCGCAAACTGGTGATCGCTGCGGCGGTCTTCCTCGGCGCATGCGCTGCGACCCCGGACCCTGGGCCCACCATGACCGAGTGGCGGCTGGTGATCCATGGCGGTGCAGGCGTGATCACCCGCGAAGGCATGAGCCCGGAAAAGGAAGCGGTCTATACCGCCGCGCTGGAGACTGCGTTGGAAGCTGGCGCAGCCGTGCTCCGAAACGGTGGTAGCGCGCTGGACGCTGTCGAGGCGGCGGTCATCCCGATGGAAAACGATCCGCTGTTCAATTCCGGCTATGGCGCGGTCTTTACTGCCGCAGGCACGCACGAACTCGACGCGTCGATCATGGATGGCCGGAACCGCAATGCCGGCGCCGTCGCTGGCGTCACCCGCGTGCGCAACCCGATCAAGGCGGCCCGCGCCGTGATGGACAAGTCCGAACATGTCATGTTCGCCGGATCAGGGGCCGACGCTTTTGCTGAAGCGCAGGGCCTCGATATGGTTGACAATTCCTATTTCGACACGGACCGGCGCAGGCAGACTCTGGAGCGCGTGCTCGAAGAGCGCGTACGGACCGCCGCCGACCGTCATGGCACCGTCGGCGCGGTCGCGATCGATCAGGACGGCAATCTTGCCGCGGCGACGACGACCGGCGGCATGACAGCCAAGGCAGCGGGCCGGATCGGGGACTCGCCGCTGATTGGCGCAGCGACCTATGCCGAGAACGGCGTTTGCGCCGTGTCTGCAACTGGACACGGCGAATATTTCATCCGCGTGGGCGTGGCAAAGACCATTTGCGACCGGGTGAAACTAGCGGGCGACGGGATTGAATCGGCCGCCGAATCCGCGCTCGCAGAAGTCGCAGAACTCGGCGGCGATGGTGGCGTGATCGTCCTCGATGGTGACGGTGGATATGCCTTCGTCTTCAACTCCGAAGGCATGTATCGTGGGGTCGTGGATGCTTCAGGGGCAAGAACTGCCATCTATGGCGGCGAATAGTCCCTTTTCCGCAACAGGATTGCGCGCTAGGGGCATTGCAGAACACACAGGATAGGACCGTCATGAGCAAGACTTGGGACAAATCGAAAATGCCCTCCCGCCACGTTACGCAAGGGCCGGAGCGCGCGCCGCATCGCAGCTATCTCTACGCCATGGGCCTGTCGACCAAGGACATCCAGAAGCCCCTCGTCGGCGTCGCGTCCTGTTGGAACGAGGCGGCGCCGTGCAACACAGCCCTGATGCGCCAGGCGCATGCGGCTTCCGAAGGCGTCAAGAAGGGCGACGGCACTCCGCGCGAATTCTGCACCATCACAGTGACCGATGGCATCGCGATGGGGCATGAGGGCATGCGGTCCTCGCTGGTCAGCCGCGACACGATTGCGGACTCTGTCGAACTGTCCATGCGTGGCCATTCCTATGATGCGCTGGTCGGCATTGCCGGCTGTGACAAATCCCTGCCGGGCATGATGATGGCCATGCTGCGCCTCAACGTGCCCAGCGTCTTCCTCTATGGCGGCTCGATCCTGCCGGGCTCCTATGAGGGCCGGGACGTCACCGTGCTCGACGTGTTTGAAGCCGTAGGGGCGCACGCCGCTGGATCGAATTCCATGACTGACGAGAAGCTCCACGCGCTGGAAAAGGTCGCCTGTCCGGGCGACGGGGCGTGTGGCGGCCAGTTCACCGCGAACACGATGGCTTGCGTCTCTGAAGCCATCGGCCTCGCCCTGCCGCTCTCCTCGGCGCTGCCAGCGCCTTACACCGACCGTGACGGCTATGCTGTGGCCAGTGGTGAAGTGGTGATGCAACTGGTCGAGAAGAATTTGCGCCCGCGCGATATTTGTACGCGCGAAGCTTTCGAGAATGCGGCCATCGTTGTTGCGGCGACGGGGGGCTCAACCAATGCTGCGTTGCACCTGCCCGCCATGGCGCATGAGTGCGGCGTTCAATTCGATCTCGCAGACGTTGCGAAGATCTTCCAGAAAACGCCATATATCGCCAATCTGAAGCCCGGCGGCGACTATGTGGCCAAGGATTTCGGCGAAGCGGGCGGCGTGCCCATGCTGATGAAGACCCTGCACGAATCCGGCCTGATCAATGGTGATTGCCTGACGGTCACCGGCCAAACTTGGGCCGAATATCTTGAAGACATCGAGTGGGATCCGAACCAGAAGGTCATCCATCCGGCAACCGATCCGATCTCGCCAACCGGCGGTGTCGTTGGCCTGTGGGGATCGCTCGCCCCCGATGGCGCCATCGTGAAAGTGGCCGGACTGCACACGCTGCAATTCTCCGGGCCGGCGCGCGTCTTTGATGGCGAGGAAGCCTGTTTCAAAGCCGTGTCCAACCGCGACTACAAGGAAGGCGAAGTTCTCGTCATCCGATACGAAGGCCCCAAGGGTGGCCCCGGTATGCGGGAGATGTTGTCGACCACGGCCGCGATCTACGGTCAGGGCATGGGTGACAAGGTGGCCCTGATTACTGATGGTCGCTTCTCCGGTGCAACGCGTGGCTTCTGCATTGGCCATGTCGGACCGGAAGCGCAGGAAGGCGGCCCCATCGGCCTGCTGAAGGATGGCGACATCATCACGATCGATGCCGAAAAAGGCACGATTGATGTCCGCCTGACGCCTGCTGAGCTGGAAGACCGCAAACGTCAGTGGAAGCCGCGTATAACGGCCTATGGCTCCGGTGCGCTGCAAAAATTTGCCGCGCTGGTCGGCCCTGCACACAAGGGCGCGACGACCCATCCGGGCTTCGCGGGTGAGCGGCACGTCTACGCCGATATCTGATACAGGTTTTACCTGTCACGGAATCCAAGCTTAACTGGGGCGGTCTGTTTATGAGAGGCCGCCCCAGATGAGTCAGGATATGCCATCGACCGATTCACTCCCGTCACAACCTCCTGTCGATCCGGATGTTGTAAAGGCATTGGGCGATCTTCCAGAGGAATTCCAGGAGTTTCCCCGCCTGTTCCAGGATGAGATCAGGCCAACGCTTTTGACTCGTGAGGCCGAACGACAAGTCGCCGTCGCGAAGGCGCGACAAGCCCGCTATGTGGGGATCGCGGTTGCTGTTATCGGTGCGCTTGCCGGCGTGTTTCTTGTTCGGCATCCCTTCGCCGCAATCATCGCTGTGGTGGTCGGTGTGGGCTATCTGTACTGGGGAGGCCGCGATGTGCGTCGACTTGGCAAGGAAGCCAAGGATCTGATTGTCCTGCCCGTTGTGCGAAAGCTTGGTTTGCAATTCTTGGCGGAGCCCGGCTCTGTCGACTCTATCTATAAGCATCATGATGTTGGAATCGTGCCCAGCTGGGACCGCGCCAATTATGAGGATCGGCTGACGGGACGGCGCAAAGGCGTGGATTTCGAATTGTTCGAGGCGCATCTCGAAGAGCGCAGTACGTCCACCGATTCCAAAGGCAATACGCAAACCCGCTGGAGAACGGTCTTCAAGGGCCAATGCCTGCGCTTCGAGTTTTCCAAGCGCTTCTATGGCCGCACGCTGATCACGCGTGATTCGGGCTTCTTCAACCGATTTGGCGGGGGAAAGGGCATGTCCCGTGCCATGCTGGAAGACCCGGTGTTTGAAAAGATATTTGAGGTCTACACCACCGATCAGGTGGAGAGCCGCTACCTCCTGACGCCGGACCTCATGCAAAATCTTGTCGACTTGGAAAAGGCATTCCACGGCGGTCGGCTGAAGGCGTGTTTTGATGGTGGAGAGATGTTCATCACGCTGGAGGGAGGGAACCTGTTTGAGCCTGGCAGTATGTTCAAACCCCTCGATAGTGTGGATCGCGTCCGGGAATTGCTGACCGATTTTGCGGCCATATTCCGCATCATGGATGCTGTCATTCTCGGTCGTGCCCGTGAAGGCCAGGAGCGCGACTGAGATCGTTCAAATGAGGCGGTTCGGGGGCAACAGCGTTCAGCTTTGCTTCAGTGACTTTCCGCCATAAAAAGCGTGAACTTAGCAAGAGGTCCCGTTTCATGATGAAATCCATTGTCGCCAGTTTCATGCTTGTCATTGCTGCACAAACAGCCGTCGCTCAGGCGATGACGACTGCTGACGTGAAGCGGTGCAATGCCATGGCGGCAACCATGGCGCCGAAGAAGGCGGATATCGAAACGCTGCAGGCCAAACGTGATGAATTGGCGACCCGTGTGGAAGAGTTGGGTGAGGTTTGGGAAGACGCCGAAATCCATCGCTTGGCCTCGCCTGCGCACGCTGCGACAGCTGATGAGACCAAGTCTGCCTATCAGACTGCCAGGAAGGAGCTGATGGCAAAAGAGCGTGGGCTGCAAGCCGTTGCACGCCAGTTCAATCAGGACATTGCCTCATATAATCAGAGCTGCGCCACCGCCAAATAGGCGGCAATTCCCTTCTCCATTCGTGCTGGACCTCAGCCTGCGATGATGCGCAACTGGCACATCGTCGTCGCCCCGACTCGTAGGAGCCGTTGCAGCAGAAACACTTGTCAACGTTGACAACTCAATTTTGATAGACTTCTTGTTGGCGATAACATTCGAGGCTAGACTTCGGCATAAGCAAAAAGCGGGCAGGGGGTTGCCTGCCGCGAAACAAGGGAGGGCGCGCGGTATGAGCGACGCATCATCGACTGTAAATATGGATACAGGACAGGGCAGTTTTGGCCAGGTTCTGCTGATCACCGCCGTCGCCACGATCGGCGGATTTCTTTTTGGTTTTGACTCAGGCGTCATCAACGGAACTGTTGATGGTCTCCGTGTTGCCTTCAACTCGCAAGAAATGGGCACAGGTTTCAACGTTGCCTCCATGCTGCTTGGCTGTGCAGTTGGCGCGGCACTGGCAGGCACATTGTCGGATGCGTTCGGTCGTCGCACGATGATGATCGTTGCTGCGGTTTGTTTCATAATCTCCGCATGGGGCTCCGGTGTGGCGGGCTCGTCGGCGGAATTTGTCGTCTATCGCATCATTGGTGGTCTTGCGGTCGGCGCGGCAAGCGTCATGTCACCAGCTTATATTTCCGAGGTTGCTCCGGCCAAATATCGCGGTCGCCTCACGTCGATCCAGCAGGTCGCCATCATCAGCGGGCTTTTTCTGGCATTCGTGTCCAATTATCTGATCGCGCAAGCAACTGGCGGGTCTGCCATGAATGAATGGCTGCTCGGCTTTGAAGCGTGGCGCTGGATGTTCTGGATGGAATTGCTGCCGGCTACATTCTTCCTCGTGGCTCTTCTGTTCATTCCGGAAAGCCCGCGCTACCTCGTGGCACAAGGTTCTACAGACAAGGCGCGTTCGGTGCTCTCGCGTCTCTCTGGTGCCAAGGCCGCTCACCGCAAGGTCGACGAGATCGAGCAGTCGCTTGCCAATGATCACAAGCCGTCCCTCAAGGACGCGCTTGGTCAATTCGGTTTCAAACCCATTGTCTGGGTCGGTATCGGTCTTGCCGTGTTCCAGCAACTTGTTGGTATCAATGTCGTCTTCTATTATGGCGCCGTGCTCTGGCAGGCGGTTGGCTTCTCCGAAAGCGACGCCTTGCTGATCAACATCATTTCCGGTGCGGTCTCGATTATTGCCGTGATCATTGCGCTGCTGCTGATCGACCGGATCGGTCGCAAACCACTATTGTGGATCGGCTCGGTCGGTATGACGGTCACACTTGCCATCGTGGCATTCTGCTTCTCACAAGCGGTCACGATTGATGGGGCAGTCAGTCTGCCCGGCAGCTTTGGCTTGATCGCTCTGCTCGCCGCGAATGCCTATGTTGTGTTCTTTAACGCGTCATGGGGCCCTGTCATGTGGGTCGCCCTTGGTGAGATGTTCCCGAACCAGGTTCGCGGCGCAGGTCTCGCCATCTCCGGCTTTGCGCAATGGATCGCCAACTTCGCGATCACGATGACCTTTCCGATCATGCTGGCAACGGCTGGTATCGGTCTGGCGGGTGCTTACGGTTTCTACGCTGTGTGTGCGCTGATTTCCGTCTTCTTCGTCTTCAAGGCGGTCAGGGAAACCAAAGGTCTCGAACTCGAGGAAATGCAGGGTTAGGCCCGGCATATACATTCCGCCCTCGCCGATCTGTCGGCGAGGGCATTTTTTTAAAAACTGAATAAGGGAGGTCGCGATGGCCAAGGCTGTCCGGAAATCGTCAATCATTTCGCTGCTCGGCGGCGTGGTTAGTGTGGCGCTCATTGCTGCGTGTAGCCATACGCCGACCGATGCCGATGCCACCGAAACCATGGTAGCTGCAGAGCCCGTGCAGACCGCGCTCATGACTGAGCAGGATCTCGTTGCAACACCAGAACTTTGGCCCGAAATCACTGTGCCGGATCTCGACCCTGTGATCGAAGCGCGCATTGACGAGATCATGGCGAAGATGACTCTGGAGCAGAAAGTCGGTCAGGTCATCCAGGCGGACAGCGACAGTGTGACCCCCGAAGAAGTAAAGTCCTATCGCCTTGGGTCCGTTCTCAGTGGTGGCAGCTCGGCGCCCGGTGACGAACCGTTCGCGTCCATGGACGCGTGGCTCGCGGATGCGGACGCTTATTGGCACGCCTCGGTCGATCCAGAAGGTGTTGAAATCGCCATCCCCGTCATCTGGGGTATCGATGCCGTGCATGGCCATGCGAACCTGCTTGGTGCGACCATCTTCCCGCACAATATTGGTCTTGGCGCTGCCAATGATCCGGACCTGATCGAAGACATTGCCCGCATTACCGCCGAGGAACTCATTGTCTCCGGCCATGATTGGACATTTGCCCCCACGATCGCCACTCCGCGCGATGACCGCTGGGGCCGCACCTATGAGGGCTATTCAGAAAACCCCGAAATTGTCCGCGAATATGCCGAACGGATCGTCTACGGATTGCAGGGCCGTCCGGATGATGAGGACTTTCTCGGCGAGGGCCGTGTCATTTCCAGTGCCAAACACTATGTCGGCGACGGCGGTACACAAGATGGCATCGATCAGGGCGAGACGCTCGCCACCGAACAGGAACTTATCGACATTCACGCCCAAGGCTATTTCACCGCGCTTGAAGCCGGTGTGCAGACCGTCATGTCGTCATTCTCCAGCTGGCAGGGTGTCAAGATGCATGGCAGCCACGTCATGCTGACCGAAGTGCTGAAAGACCGCCTCGGTTTCACTGGCTTTGTTGTCGGTGACTGGAATGGTCACGGTCAGGTGCCGGGTTGTACGAATACTGACTGTCCACAGTCGTTGAATGCTGGGCTCGATATGTACATGGCACCGGACAGCTGGAAGGGGCTCTATGAAAGTACGCTCCAGCACGCCAAGGATGGCAACATCCCGATGGAGCGTCTCGACGATGCCGTGCGCCGTGTCCTGCGTGTGAAGCTCGCCTATGGCATTTTCGACAAGCCTGCGCCGAGCGAACGCCCTGGAGCGAACGACGAGAGCCTGATGGCAACGCCCGAGGCCCGAGAGATCGCCCGCCGCGCCGTGCGGGAATCGCTCGTTTTGCTGAAGAACAATGACAATCTCCTTCCGCTCAGCACGGAGCAAACCGTTCTCGTGATCGGTGATGGTGCAGACAGTATCACCAAGGCCGCTGGTGGCTGGACCTTGTCCTGGCAGGGCGGTGGTTATGACAATGGCCACTTCCCCAATGGACAGTCCATTCTGGAAGGTATTGAGGATGCGCTGCTGCCGGGCGGCGGAACGCTGATCTTCGACCCCACAGGAGAGTCCGATGTAGATGCGGATGTTGTAATTGCTGTGTACGGAGAAAATCCATACGCTGAAGGCATCGGCGATATTCGGACGATGGATTTTGTGCCGAATGGTTTTGACACAAGCAAGCTCGAAGCCTTCCAGGACAAGGGCGTGCCGGTCGTGTCGGTTTTCCTGTCGGGTCGGCCGCTTTGGGTAAACCCCGAACTCAATGACTCCGATGCGTTCGTAGCAGCTTGGCTCCCGGGCTCTGAAGGTGCCGGGATTGCCGATGTGCTATTCCAGACGGAACCAGACTACGACTTCACGGGACGTCTCTCCTTCTCATGGCCGGCGACAGCTCAGCCGTCGCGTCTCAATTCGGAAGACACACCTTATGAGCCGCTATTCGCTTACGGGTACGGCCTCAGCTATGCCTCCGAAGCAACCGAGCTTGGGGAGCTGAGTGAAGATCCGGGGCTGTCCGAAGACCTCATGGGCAATGCGGATCCGCGGACCTTGTTCAGGCGCGGACGCCCAGGAGACCGCTGGGGCGCGCTCCTCGCGTTTGAGGGGGCTTACACGACGCTGCAGCCGGGGCTTACCGAACTGGCGGGCCTTTCGATCAGTCGGACGGACTACGAAATTCAGGAGGATGGACTGGTGCTTTCATGGTCGGATCCGACTGGCGTCCTGTCCATTGGTTCCTTTGCCAATCCGGTCAATCTGAATGCGGCTGGCGACGCCGCGCTGGACATCGTAATCGCAGCCAAGGTGCCGGATGGCGGGGAGCACGTCATATCCGTCAGTGGCTCTTGCGACCAGAATGGCAATTGCGAAGCCGTTGAGCAGATCACCGTCACAGGTTCCGACTGGGCGGAATACCGAGCGCCTGCGGCCTGTCTCGGTCTGACTGACCTTACTGCCGTGCAGATCCCGGCGGTTATCGGAACGATGGATGCTGGGACAGTGGCAGTGGCGGACATCCGCTTCGAACCTTCCGAGCGTGATCAAGGTTGCTCTGAATAGCGCCAGCCTGAAAGATAGGTCTGAAATCAAATGGCGGCCTTCGTTCGAAGGCCGCCATTTTCATTTTTAATGATCAGTCTCCGGCGGACTGGGCATAAACACCGAGAAGCGTACCGACAAACCCACCAGCCTTTTCCGTGCTCAGAATTGTGCTGTCTTCGCCGAGTGCCACGGGCTCCCAGTCGTCGCCTCGGGCAGCCTGATAGAAGTCGATCTCAGGGCCCCGTGATACGATCCGCAGTTTGAGGGAGGCCCCCAAAGGCGCGGCTGCAGGGACCTCTGCGACGATCTCACCGTCCTTGTCTGTCGCGTCACCAGCGCGCTTGCGCAGCCGCACAATCGCTTTCCCGTCTTCACTCATCGACAAGCCGAGCGCATAATAGGCCGCATCATTCTGGAAAGCGGCAATTCCCGCTTCGTCGTCACTATCTTCCGGCACGAAAGAGACCTCTGTATAGGCTTCAGCATTTGTGTGTTGCTGCCGCCGCGCGAGAAAGGAAGGCTGTCCAGGGCTGCCGACTCCGTCTGCGCGCGCTTCCAGAACGAGTTCGCCATTTTCCAGTCGATACGCTTTCTGGGCAGGTATTCTGACCGTCAGCCAGTGCAGCGGAAGTACGTCTTCCTCAAACTCATCCGTATAGGTGAAGTTACCAGTCAGCGGCAAAGAAGCCTTCGGCTGCGCCGGCAGGGCGGGACGATCAATGACGTGCGGGATGACGTCGCCGGGCTTGGTGATGCGTGGGATACCATTGTCCCATGACACCGGCATGAGGAAAGTTTCGCGGCCGGTATTGTATTCGTTGCCTTGATAGGGGCGCGTGCCAAGGAATACGGCCCACCAATTGCCCTCAGAATCTTGGGTGAAGTCAGCATGGCCAACCGAAGTGATCGGTTCGGCCCGGTCTTCCGGTAGGTCGCGTTGCGTCAGGATCGGGTTATCGGGATGGGGCGTAAACGGCCCCAAGGGGGACTTCGCGATGAGGATCACCTGCGAGTGCTGCGGGCCTGTTCCGCCTTCAGCAGCGCTAAGCACGTACTTGCCATCAACCTTGTAGAGATGCGGCCCCTCGATCCAGACGGGTTGTTCGGACAAGTCCAGGCCGCCATTCACCGCTACGACCGCATCCGAAACCGGTTCGAACGTTTGTGCATCAACTTCGCGGATCCAGACCGCGCGATGCCCCTCATAGAGGGGCTCGCCCTCAGGGGCGTCATTGTTCAGGATGTAGACCTTGCCGTCCTCGTCAAAGAAAAGCGACGGGTCGATCCCGCCAATATGGGGTAGCCAGATCGGGTCGGACCATGGCCCGGCAGGGTCGGTAGCCGTCACGACGAAATTGCCGCCGCAATCCACGCAGGTATTGATCACGTAGAAGACGCCGCCATGGAATTCGATTGTCGGCGCAAACACACCTCGCGACACGGTCAGCCCGGAAAAGTCGAGCATGTCCGGCCGGTCGATCACATTTCCGATCTGGGTCCAGTTGATCAGGTCTCGGCTGTGGAAGATCGGGATACCCGGATAGTGGGTAAAGGATGAGTTCACGAGGTAGTAGTCGGCGTCGACTTTCACGATGCTGGGGTCTGGATAGTATCCGGCCAGGATCGGATTCCGAGCCTGACTGTCGGAGACGGGCAGATCAAAGATCGGGTCAGTGCCGCTATATGTCAGATAGGAGAAGCGGGCTTCCGATGTTTCCAGCGGCGCAGGCGCAGGCGCAGGCGCACTGACACTGCCGCACGACGCTGCGATCGCGATCGCCCCGAAACTGGCAAACGCCTTCCAATGTCGCATTTGAATAATCACGCTTCCGACTCCCTCTGTCGTTCTACCGGTATGGACCCGGTTTCAATTCACGATATGATAGCGTTATCATTATCGCTATGCCAAGGCCGCCAAGAGCCGAAATCAACCGGGAGGAATTCGATGTCCAAATTTACAAGACGCCATGCGCTCGCTCTGATGGCGTCGGCAACGGGTGCAGCGTGCACGTCGGCAGGCGGGCCAGCCGTGCAACTTGGGACGGGTTCCGAGCCGTTGAAGGATTTGGCCGCCGCAAAGGGCATCCGTTTCGGCACGGCCATGGATGTGCGCGAGGTCTCCGATCCAGCTTATCTCGATATTGTCTTGCGAGATTGCGCCGTCATCGTAGCCGAAAACGAACACAAGATGTACACGATTCAGCCAACCCCGGATGCCATGAACTGGACGCCGGGCGATACGCTGGTGGCGTTTGCGAAAGCGAACAATCTCGGTATGCGGGGCCACACTCTGCTGTGGCAGCATCCGCAATGGCTCCCGGACTGGATCAATGACTCAGATTTTGCGAACGCCTCGGAAGCGGAGGCCGTCCTGGGCGGTTACATCACAGCGGTGGCGTCGCGGGATGCTGATTTCATCTATTCCTGGGATGTCGTGAACGAGACTATTGACCCGGAAACCGGCGATATCCGTGAAACCTCTTTTACCCGAGTCATGGGGCCGGACGTATTGGAGTTCGCGTTCCGCACGGCACGCGCAGCAGCGCCGGACGCAACGCTGGCGTACAACGACTATATGAGCTGGGAGCCCAGCCACGAAAAACATCGCACAGGCGTGCTGCGCATGCTCGAGCGTTTGAAACGCAACGGCGCACCCATTGATGCACTTGGCATTCAAAGTCATTCCAATGATGCACCGCCTTCGGCCTTTACGCCGACCCAGCAAAAAGTCTGGCGGGACTTCGTGGAAGAGGCCATCGGTATGGGGTTGGACATCTACCTCACCGAATTCGATGTGAATGACTCGATGATGGCTCCTGGCATTGTTCAGCGCGACCAGGAGATTGCCGCGTTTACGCGGGACTATCTCGACATGATGTTCAGCTATCGGGAGACCAAGGATCTGTTGATGTGGGGTCTGGCGGATAATCACAGCTGGCTGCAGGGATTCAAACCGCGCGAAGACGGGATAGAGAAACGACCGACTCTTTACGATTCCAGCTATCGCCCCAAGCTGATGCGTGACGCCGTCGCGGCCGCGCTCAAGGCTGCGCCAACCCGTGCGTGAACTGCGCCACATTACCCCATCTGGCTGAATCGTCTTGAAAAAATTACATAAAGGCTTGAGGTTTGGGTGTTAAGTCGGCGCAAGACATAGAATGAAAAGCAGGACGGGAACCCTGCTCACGGGATAAGAAGAACAAGTATGTCCGAAAAAATTACAAAGTCGGGACGTCGCCAGCACGCGACCATCAAGGAGGTCGCCGAACTCGCTGGCGTTTCACAGATGACGGTCTCGCGTGTGCTCAATCGCCGAGATGTCGTTCGTGAAACTACCCGGGCGCGTGTTGAAGATGCCATCCGCGAACTGAAGTACCGACCGAATTTACTCGCGCGCAGCCTTGCGGGTGGGAGCTCCCTGTTCATCGGCATGATTTTCAACAACCCCAGCAACTCCTATCTCAGTGAACTGCTCATCGGTGCGATGAACCGCTGCCGGGAAGCGGGGCACCATCTCGTGCTTGAGGATTTCTCCTCATACCAAGACCCTTCCGATGTAGATGAGCTTGTGGGCCGCGTCAGCGGCGCCGGTCTGGACGGCATTCTCGTCGTTCCCCCGCTCAGCGAAGATGACCTCCTGCTATCCAGGCTGGAGGAGGCGGGCATTCCTTGCGTCCTTATTGCCCCAAAAACTCCGCCGAAATCCGGAACAAGCCTCGCGATCGACGACGAAGCCGCAGCCAAGCGCATGACGGAATATCTGATCGCACGTGGCCATACTCGGATCGGCTTTGTGATCGGCGCCGAAGATCAGATATCGTCACATCGCCGCTATAGCGGGTTCCAGCTGGCGATGAAGGAACACGGCCTCGACATTGATCCAAATCTCGTCCGGCGCGGTCGGTTTACGTATCGCAGCGGCATGGAGGCGGCCGACAGGATGCTGGATCTCGCCGACCAGCCTACGGCCATCTTTGCCAGCAATGATGACATGGCCGCAGGCGTGATCGCGTCGGCTTTCCGTCATGGTAAGCGCGTGCCGGAAGACATTTCCGTGGTCGGATATGATGACACGCCCATCGCCAGCGCGATCTGGCCGCAGCTGACTACTGTGCGCCAGCCAATTGCAGAAATGGGCTATCAGTCCGTCGATTTGCTTGCTGCGTTTATTTCCGACCACGAAGCCGAGCTGGGCGAGCTGAATCCGATTCTGGATGTTGCGATCATTGAGCGGGATTCGGTCATCAAGGTCTGAAGCCAGACGCCTTAGATCTCGCGAATGGTCAGGCTTATCTGAGCCGACAGCGTTTCGCCGGGCGCGAGGCTATGCAGCCCTGTCAGTTCGGCCGGATGCTGGCTGTTTACCGCGTCGGGCGCGTGGCTTACGGGTTCAACGCAGAAGAACTCCTGTTGCTTCGGCGTGTAGATCACCATGTGACCAAGCTCTGCGTCCGAGACCATTTCTACGCGCAGGTTCAGGCTTGGCCATTCGATACAACTTATCCGGTCTGACACGGTGAAGGCATTGTCGAGGTCGAGCTCATCAACGATACGCCAGTCTGACAGATCGGCACCAGCGGCTGGCATAACCAGCCTGTCGGGGATCATGCCCTCATCCGACATCCAGACCCGGTCGACCGGTACTTTCACGCGCGCATCCAGACGGGGAAAATAGGGGTGCCAGCCAAGCCCCGCGGGCATGGAGTCGTCCCCGTGATTGGTCAGGCGAAGCATCAGGTCCAGACCGTCATCCCGCAGCCTGAAGTCCTGCTCCGCGCGATAGGCCCACGGCCAATCTTCGGGCCTGTAGTCAAACACCAGTCGTGCATGATTGCTGCCATGCTCTGCAACCTGCCAGGCCGCGTGCCAGGCCTGGCCGTGAATTGCGTGCGGTTCTGGAAGGAAGTTCAGCGCGAGAGACACATCACGGCCATTCCAAGCAAAACGGCCTTCGGAAATTCGGCCCGAGAACGGAAAAAGGGGGAAGCCAGCAGTCTGTAGCGGGCTTCCATCCGCAGTGCGCGCAAATGGACGCAGAATGTTCTGGGCCATGTAGGTCAACCCGCCCACACTGCCGCCAAGGTCGGGCAGCAAGGTCAGCTTCATGGCTTTGGTTTCGAGTATGAGGCGCGACAGCGCTGTTGAATCGGCCAAACCCCGGTCTCCCTTATTCGCAAGTGTTGGCTAAAAAGCATGCTAACGCTAACATGGAAAGTAGGATCGGTCTTTTCACCGGAACTTGACGCTGCGACAGAGGCGGATCTGCTGCGTCTCGGCAAGTTGATATTCCGCTCTTGCGATGGCAAAGCTGAAATGATAGCGGTATCATTTAGTGGACAGCCGCACTCAGACGGGCTGCCAGGGAGGACATTCGGAACGTGTTTCTAGGGATCGACATAGGCACATCCAGCGTGAAAGCAGCGCTGATTGATGAGGCAGGACGCCAGGTTGAAGTCAGCCAGGCGGAGCTTCCGATTTCGCGTCCCAAACCCCTCTGGTCCGAACAGAATCCATCTGATTGGTGGACCGCCACGAACATGGCCGTCGCCAAGCTGGACGTGAACCGCCGTCATCGGGTGAAGGCTGTCGGCCTGTCCGGACAGATGCACGGTGCGACGCTTCTGGATGAATCTCTTGCTCCGATTCGGCCAGCGATCCTCTGGAACGACGGGCGCAGCTTTGAAGAGTGCCGCGACCTTCAAAAGAGTACACCAGCCTTTGTGTCCAAGGGCGGTAATCTTGTCATGCCTGGTTTTACTGCGCCGAAACTCGAATGGGTGCGCCGGCATGAGCCAGGTGCATTCGAGAAAGTGCACAAGGTACTCCTTCCCAAGGATTATGTCCGCCTTCGGATGACTGGCGATCTCGCCTCCGACATGTCGGATTCCTCAGGCACGCTCTGGATGGATGTCGAGGCGCGGACCTGGTCAGAGGAATTGCTTGCCGCTTGCGGTCTCACGATCGACCATATGCCAAAGCTCTATGAAGGCCATGAAGTGACCGGTGTGCTTCGCCAGGAAGCGGCTGAAGCATGGGGCATGGACCGCGTGCCGGTGGTTGCTGGCGGCGGCGACAATGCGGCCGGTGCGGCGGGTGTCGGCGTGATCGATGAGGGTGAAGCGCTGTTGTCGCTCGGCACGTCCGGCGTAATTTTCGTGGCGGGGAATACGTTCCGCTCCAATCCCGACTCTGCGGCGCATGCATTCTGTCATGCGTTGCCGGATCGGTGGCACCTGATGTCGGTCATGTTGAGTGCAGCGAGCTGCTTGGACTGGGCCGTCAAACTGACCGGGACATCCGACGCGGGAGAGCTTGTGAAGCTCGCCCAGACAGAGGCAGGCCTAGCCGGGTCTGAGCAATTCCTCCCCTATCTGTCTGGCGAGCGCACACCTCACAACAATCCCCATGCGTCGGGTGTCCTGTTCGGTCTGACCCATGATTCCGGATCTGCGCAGATCGGCCAGGCCGTGCTTGAGGGGGTTGCCTTCGGTATGGCGGATGGTTTCCGCGCCCTTGTGGAATCGGGTGTGGACGTACATTCGATCTCGGTTATCGGCGGCGGCGCACAATCCACTTATTGGGGGCGTATCCTGTCTGCTGTGCTGGACCGCCCCATGGTTTACCGCGACTGCGCGGCCACTGGCCCGGCCTATGGCGCTGCGCGCCTGGCTCGCTACGCCAGCATGGGCGGTTCAGTCGAGGAAATGTTCGAAGCACCCGAAGTGCTGCAGATTGTTGAGCCAAAAGAAAGCGACCGCGACCGGCTGGCCCCGAAATACGAGAAATTCGGTACACTGTACCGTATACTGAAAGATGCCTTCTGAGGAGAATAAAGACATGGCTGATGGACAGATCAATGTAGGCGGCGAACCCGTCTTCAAGGGCATCGACCCGATCAAGTTTGAGGGACCAGACAGCGACAACCCGCTGGCTTATCGTTATTACAACAAGGACCAAATGGTCATGGGCAAGCGGATGGAAGACCATCTGCGCATGGCTGTTTGCTATTGGCATACCTTCTGCTGGGATGGCTTTGACGTCTTTGGCGGTGGCACGTTTAACCGTCCTTGGCACGGTGCCGCCAATGACCGCGCCGCAGCTGACGCGAAGATGGCCGCAGCTTTCGAATTCTTCAGCAAGCTCGGCCTGCCTTACTATTGCTTCCACGATGTCGACGTCACCGAAGACTCTCCGACACCGGATGACCTGTCGAACAATCTCAAGCGCCAGGCCGACCGTCTCGCAGCCTATCAGGAAGCGACCGGCATCAAGCTGCTCTGGGGCACCGCCAACCTGTTCAGCAATCCACGCTTCGGCGCCGGCGGCCTGACCAACCCGAACCCCGAAGTCGCCGCGGTTGCGGTCCGCCAGATCCGCGACTGTATGGAGGTAACGCAGGCGCTTGGCGGCGAGAATTATGTGCTCTGGGGTGGCCGCGAAGGCTATGACACCCTGCTGAATACTGATCTCGACCGCGAACTCGGCAATTTCGGTCGCTTCCTCGCAATGGTCGTCGACCACAAGCACAAGATCGGCTTCGAAGGAAAAATCCTGATTGAGCCGAAGCCGCACGAGCCGATGTATCACCAGTATGATTTCGACTCCGCGACCGTCTATGGCTTCCTGAAGCGCTTCGGCCTCGAAGATGAAGTCCAGGTCAATATTGAGCCGAACCACGCCACACTGGCAGGACACAGTTTCGCCCATGAGATCGCCACGGCTGTCTCGCTCGGCATCATGGGCTCGATCGATATCAATTGCGGCAACTACCAGAATGGCTGGGATACCGACCAGTTCAATCTCGACATCCGCGACATTACGCTGGCGCTGATCGAATTGCTGCCATCCGGCGGCCTAGACACCGGCGGCTTCAATTTCGATGCCAAGGTGCGCCGTCAGTCAAGCACGGTCGATGACCTGTTCCACGCTCATGTCGGCGGCGTCGACGCGCTGGCCCGTGCGCTTTTGTCGGCGGCCGACATCCTTGAAAAGGGCGAGATCGCCAAGCTCAAGACGGAACGCTATGCTGGCTGGGAGAATTCCGACCTCGGCAAGATGATGCTGTCGGAAGGCGCGAGCCTCGAAAGCATCGCCAACAAGGCAGCCGAGTCGGGTGTCAATCCGTCCCATACAAGCGGCCGTCAGGAAATGCTGGAAAACCTCGTGAACCGCAGCCTGAAATAAACTGAACAGCGGCAGGCCTTGCCGGGCGGAATGAACGCGGGCAAGGCCTTGTCACTGTAGGGAAAAAGAAGCTAGGTTTGTCCGCCATACCCCTATGAGCGGACAAACTAGCTGGCGGCGGATTCTGCTGCGCGATTGGCTTGCTCCCAAGGGTTCTAACCGAGGAGCCGCGATGACTGACGGGCTAAAAGCGCATAGGACTTCCGGACATGTCCGGCCTGCCACCATCATTGATGTTGCCCGCGAAGCAGGCGTGTCCTTCAAGACGGTCAGTCGCGTGCTGAATGGCGAGACTAATGTGCGCGAAGAGACCCGTTTGAAGGTGCTCGAAGCCGTCAAGACGCTGAACTATCGGACCAATCACAATGCGCGCAATCTGCGGGCTCGCCATAGTCACATAATTTGCCTTTTCTATGCCAACCCATCACGCAACTATATTGGTGAAGTTCAGTTGGGCGCCCTGCAACGCTGCCAAGCCTATGGTTACAGCCTTATCACCGAGGATTGCAGTGACAATCATACATCGCTGCTTGCGCTGAGGGCTGAAACCAAACTGGCGGGAGCGATCCTGACGCCACCATTGTCGGACGATAAAAACCTTATCTCTGAACTCGAAAATCGCGGTATTCCATTCGTTCGAATTGCGCCTGCAGAAGACGTCGAACATGGTCAGGATGTCGCCATCGACGATGCTGCGGCTGCGCGAGAGATGACGGAGTATCTGATCGGACTCGGCCATCGGCGGATTGGCTTCATCAAGGGGGCCGATTCTCATGCGCAGGCTGTCCGGCGTTTTGCCGGTTACCGGCAGGCACTGGAAGAAGAGGGCATCCCCCTCGATCCTGATCTAATCGAGGATGGTGATTTCGCCTTTGACTCCGGTGTCTCATGCTCTGAGAAACTCTTGTCATTGCCTGACCGTCCGACCGCGATATTTGCGAGTAATGACGACATGGCTGCCGGTGTACTCGCGACGGCGTATCGCCGCCAGGTGAATGTACCAGCCAACCTTTCCGTCGTGGGTTTCGACGATACGCCGCTGGCCACGACAATCAGTCCGTCCTTGACGACGATTTACCAGCCAAGTCGCGAACTTGCTGCAGAGGCCGTCAGCATGTTGCTGGAAGAGGCTGCCCCTACCGGCGATGCGCCCCGCCACAAGTTGCTCGAATACAAGTTGATGCTACGGGAATCCACTGCCGCGCCACACGCATGACGCGCAAATCGCGAGTTTCCCAGTCAGCCGCTTTCGTGTAAGTCGCGCGGCGATGACCAAGATTACGCCTCTTCCGCATATCGCCCAGACCAAGCCCTATGTGCCCGGCGGCAAGCTCGCCGGCGCGAGTGGCTCCGTCATCATGCTGGCCTCCAACGAGAATCCGTTCGGCCCCAGCCCGAAAGCCATTGAGGCGATGAAGGCGGTGGCGGGCGATGTGCACGTCTACCCTGATCCGGAATATCGTGCCCTGCGGGAGACGATCGCCGAGGCGGTTGGCATTGCCGATTCAAGCCGTGTGGTGGTTTCCGCGGGGTCTGACGAGATCATTCACTTGTTGACCCAGAGCTATGCCGGACCGGGCGACGAAATCCTGTTCACCGAGCACGCCTTTTCCATGTATCGCGTTTCGGCATTGTCGCACGGCGCAACGCCAGTGACTGTCCCGGAAACCGATCTGACCGCGGGCGTCAACGCCATCCTTGGCGCGGTCTCGGAGCGGACGAAAATCCTGTTCCTCGCGAATCCGAACAATCCGACTGGCACGATGCTGCCCGTCGAGGCGCTGGAACAGCTGCAGGACAGCCTGCCGCCGCATGTCTTGTTCGTCGTCGACGGTGCCTATGCCGAATATGTCGGCCCGGAATATGAAGCGCAAATTCGGGACCTCGTGGACCGGAAAGCCAATACGGTGATGATGCGGACCTTCTCCAAGATTCATGGGCTTGCGGCCTTGCGTCTTGGCTGGGGGTACATGCCTGCCGAGATCGCTGAGACCTATCAGCGTATTCGCGGACCCTTCAACGTGAATGGTCTCGCTGTGGGCGCCGGCATGGCCAGCATTCAGGATACCGACTTCCTAGCCAAGAGCCGGGACCATAATACCGACTGGCGCGCCCGCATGATCGCGGCCTTGAATGCGATGGGCCTTCCGACCCCGCACAGCGACGCGAACTTCGTGCTGCCGGAGTTCGGCTCCTCAGAGCGCGCTGCGGCGGCGAACGACTTCCTCAAGGCGTGCAACATCCTTGTCCGCGCTGTTGGGGGCTACGGCCTGCCGGAACGATTGCGGATTACAGTCGGCTCGGCCCACGACAATCAGGCGGTCCTGGACGCGCTGAAAGAGTTCACCGCGTCACGCTGATATTGTCGATCAGGCGTGTCTTTCCGAGCCATGCCGCGCCGAGCAGCCGCGCGACCGTGCCAGATGACAGGGGCGCGTCGGGCAGGTCTTCCAGGGAGGCTGGGTCGACGAGGCTGACATAGTTCATCTCCGTGAATCCGGACGCCATGATCAGGCGCCGGGCTTCTTCCAGCACGTCTGACGGCGTCGCGCCCAGCGACAGGCGGACCGAGGCCCGGTGCAAAGCGGCCTGCATCGCCCCGGCTGCGCGGCGCTGTTCGGGCGAGAGGTAGAGATTGCGCGAAGATTGCGCGAGCCCATCACCATCCCGCGTGGTTTCGCCACCAAGAATTTCGATTGGAAAGCCGAGGTCTTTCACCATGCGCCGGATGATCTGGAGCTGCTGGTAATCCTTCTCCCCGAACACGGCGACATCCGGCTGGACGTGCAGGAAGAGGCGAGCCACCACGGTCGCGACGCCATAGAAGAAGTGCGGGCGGTAGATCCCGTCCAGCAGGTCTGACATCTGCTCGACGCGGACATTGGTGCGGGTGCCCTCCGGATACATTTCCTCGACCGTAGGCAGGTAGACGAGATCGCATCCCGCCGAATCGAGTTTGGCCCGATCGGCCGATTCGTCGCGCGGATATGTGTCGAAATCCTCGCCGGGTGCGAATTGTGTGGGGTTTACGAAGATGCTCGCGACCACTTTTGTCACTTTGGTGCGTGCCTTCTGCACAAGGGAAAGGTGCCCCCCGTGAAGGGCGCCCATTGTGGGAACAAATCCAATAGTTTCACCGGCTTGGCGCCATGCTCGAATCTGTTGTTGCAGCTCGGCCCGCGAGTGGACGGCCTCCGTTAACTTACCTGTCATGGAATTCACTATGAAAACTTCCCGTATGAGGATTGTTTAAAACGTCCCGCCAAAGGATTTCGTAAACGCGTTGTTAACCCATTCGGAGGAATTTCAAACTCATGACACATCGCATTCTCGCTCCGCTAAAAACCTTCGCGCTTTCTATCGGTCTCCGACTGGCAGCAGGCAAGTCCAGACTCGCTGAAACGGCTGTTCCAGAGCCGATCCGCGAATATCTGAACCCGAATGCGGTCGACGAATGGATGTTTGATCGCGACGGCAGCCCGGTAACCGAAGCGGCAACGCTTTATTCCCGCGACTTCGGACGTGTCTCAAATACGCTTTCCAGCCTTCGCGCATTGCTCACTGACATTGCGGCACATGCCCCCGTCAGCGCCGAGCTGCCCTTGCAGGCTGCCTTTGGTCCAATCACGTCGGACGATGTCCTGTTCGATGGGGAGCCGATGGCTGCGCATTATGGTGACGTACCGGCTGAAGACGCTGATCTCTTCATGGACGTGGTTTCCAGCAGCAAGTCTGCTGGCGCCGAGATGTCTCACGTCGCCTGAGCCCTAACGAACTGAAATACCTCTGAAGGAGTCGCCCGTAATGCCCGCTGATGGATTCGCCCCGCTTGAAACGGTTAGCGGCCCGGACCTGTCAGCGCAGCAGCGCGAGGCCCGCGTCATTGTCGTGGGCAATGAAAAGGGTGGAGCGGGCAAGTCGACGGTCTCCATGCACTTGTCCGTCGCTCTGATGCGGATGGGCAAGAAGGTTGGGGTTATCGATCTTGATGTGCGCCAGCGCAGCCTCACCCGGTATCTCGAAAATCGTCTCCGTTGGATGCAATCCACCGGTGCGAAACTTCCGATGCCGGAGATCGTGCGCGTGGATGCTTCGACAGAGCGCGATCTCGACAAGGCTGAATCCGAGGAGACTCAGCGTTTTCTCAGCAGCGTGGCGCGCCTCAAGAAAGCCTGCGATTTCATCATCATCGATGGTCCTGGCGGTGACACCTATCTCTCGCGTCTTGCGCATGTGAACGCAGACACGCTGATCACGCCGCTGAATGACAGTTTCGTCGATTTCGACCTGTTGGGCGATGTGAACCCGCAGACGCTCGAAGTACTGCGTCCGAGCTTCTACTCAGAAATGGTCTGGTCCTGTCGCAAGAAGAAGGCCCAGACGTCGCGCCGTCCGATTGACTGGATCGTGATGCGCAACCGCATGTCGCCTCTGGCGGCACGTAACAAGGAGCGCGTCGGCGAAGCGCTGACCAACCTGTCCAAGCGGATCGGTTTCCGCCTTGCGCCAGGCCTCTCTGAGCGCGTGATTTATCGCGAACTGTTCCCGGCCGGTCTGACCCTGCTGGATCTCACGGAGAAGGGCTCCAATATCTCCTTCACCATGAGCCATGTTGCCGCCCGTCAGGAGATGCGCGATTTGCTGATCATCATGCAGCTACCAGAGCTGGTCGGCGCCGAAATCGAATTCTGATCTGTTGGGAAATGGATTTTATGAAAGGCCAGCCTCGGGGGCTGGCTTTTCGCGTTTCAGGGGCTCACACTCCTCCTAAAAACAGGAGGAAGCGCAGATGGTGTTCAACAATAGCGGCTGGCTGGCGCAGGTTCAGGAAGATATTGTCGATCCTGATCGCGAGATCATCGATCCGCACCACCATCTCTGGCCCCAGGCGGACATGTACTACAATGTGCCGGAATTCCTCGCTGACCTGACCAGCGGGCACAATGTTGTCCAGACCGTGTTCATGGAGTGCGGTGCGGCCTATCGCGAGGATGGACCGGATCATCTCAAACCCGTCGGCGAGACCGAGTTCGTGGCTTCCGCTGCAGCCGAAATGAAGGCGAAGGGCGGTCCCTATATCGCAGGGATCGTCGGGCATGCCGACCTTCGGGGGCCGCATCTGGAGGACGTGCTCGACGCTCACAGGGACGCTGCCAACGGCCTGTTCCGTGGCATCCGTCATGCGGGCTCACGTGATACGAGCGGCACTACGTTGCGTATTCCAGGTCGGGCGCCTGAGCGTCTCTATGCGGATGAAGACTTTCGCCGGGGCGTGCAATTGCTGGGCGAGCACGACCTGTCCTATGACACATGGCACTATCACCACCAGAACCGGGACTATCTCGACCTGGTGAAGGCGGTGCCGAACACGACCATGGTGCTCGACCATTTCGGGACGCCCATCGGTATCGGCCCCTATGCCGACAAGCGCGAAGAGATATTCGAGCAGTGGCAGGACGACATGGCCGACCTGTCCCATTGCCCGAACGTGGTGGCCAAACTGGGTGGGCTTGCCATGCCAGACAATGGCTGGGGCTGGCATGAGCGCGAAACGCCGCCGACCTCGGACGAATTCGTGCTGGCCCAACAGCGCTATTACGATCACATGATCGACTGTTTCGGTGCAGCCCGCTGCATGTTCGAGAGCAACTTCCCGGTGGATCGCTGGTCCATCAGCTACCCGGTCCTGTGGAATGGCTTGAAGAAGATCGCCGCCAAATACTCCGAAGTGGAGCAACGCGCGCTGTTCACGGAAACCGCGCGGCGCATCTACCGGCTGTAGCCACGCCTAGGCAGAGGCCTGCATTGACTTTATAGGCCTCGGCCCATGACGACATTTCCATTCGAGATCAAGGCGACCGAGGGCAAGGCCCGTACGGGCACGCTCAAGACACCGCGCGGCGAAATCCGCACGCCCGCCTTCATGCCTGTGGGCACGGCCGGCACGGTCAAGGCGCTCTATATGGACCAGGTAAAGGAGGCCGGGGCGGATATCATCCTCGGCAACACCTATCATCTGATGCTGCGGCCCGGCGCAGAGCGCGTGAAGCGTCTCGGCGGCCTGCATAGCTTTGCGCATTGGGATGGCCCGATGCTGACTGATAGCGGAGGTTTCCAGGTCTGGTCGCTGGCACAGCTCCGCAAGATGGATGCTGACGGCGTCACCTTCCAGAGCCATATTGACGGCTCCACCCACCGGCTGACGCCGGCGCGCAGCATCGAGATCCAGGCTGACCTGCTCGGCGCCGACATCTCCATGCAGCTGGACGAATGCACCGATTATCCCTGTTCGCACGCAGAGGCCGAGCGTAGCCTCGACCTGTCGCTTGATTGGGGTCAGCGGAGCCTGGACGCCTTTGGCGACCGCGAGGGCCAGACCCTGTTCGGCATCGTGCAGGGATCAAACTTCGCAGACCTTCGCGAGAAGTCCGCCAAAGGCGTCGTCTCGCAAGGCTTTGGCGGCATCGCATTGGGCGGGCTCGCTGTGGGTGAGGGGCATGACCAGATGTGCGCCACCATCGACATGACGGTGCCGCACCTGCCGGGCCATTTGCCACGCTATGTGATGGGCGTCGGCAAGCCGATCGATCTGGTGGAAAGCGTCGCGCGTGGCATCGATATGTTCGACTGCGTCCTGCCCACGCGGTCCGGTCGCCACGGTCAGGCCTGGACCTGGGACGGGCCGGTGAACGTCAAGAATGCGCGGTTCGCAGAAGACACTTCACCGCTCGACGAGGCAGTAAACTGCAAGGCCAGTCAGGACTATTCACGCGCCTATTATCACCACCTTTTCAAGGCGGGTGAGTATCTCGGGCCCATGCTGCTCAGCTGGCACAATACGGCTTTCTTCCAGGCTCTCATGGCCGAGATACGACTCAGTATTGCGGAGGGACGGTTTGAAGCCCTGCGTCATCGACTTCAGACGGCGTGGGCGTCGACGAGGTCGGCTCCGAAGGACCAACAGGGGTAAGATTGTCGAGTTGCTTTTGTTGATAGGCGTCATACGCGCCTGAATTCGGCACAGTCGGCGCATCGCCCTTGAAAGTGACCGCCGTTGGGTCGCGCTCTGCGGCGAAATCCGGACGAGCGGGCAGGGGGCAATCCATGGCGAGGCCCATGCCTTTCAGGTATGCCCGTCGTTGCGCACCGATCTTGTAGGCGAGATTATACTTCTTCTCGTGGCTTTCCGCGCCTGTAGCTTTGCGAACGATGCCCCGGAACGGAATCAGGCCGCGGGCTTCGGAGGCGATTGCGCCAAGCGTCGCATCGGCGGCTGAATCAGCCAGTTTCTCGGTGCGAAGGCGTTCATCCGGAACCGGCGTATCCCAGTCAGGGCCAAGCACGGCATCAAGGTCAGCCAATCGCTGTTCGATTTCCTCGCAACTCATTTTCTCTGGAAGCTCGTAGGGGCTCTGTACCCCTTTGAGAATGGGAGGGATTTCTTCTCGGCGCAGGTTGAAGTCTTCCAATGGCGACAGAGCAGCATCCGACAGGCCCGAGCGGGTCTGCGTGTAGGCGCTGCCTGCCGCGTCGCTGACATTTTCGGTCAGGTTGCCGGTCGATACGGTTTTTTGTGTTGTCGGGGCAGGTTGGCTGGCGCATGCGCCAACTGCTGCAAGTGTAAGGAAAAGGGGGAATATACGTCTCATGCGGCGAGGGTGATGCGAAAATTGTGGCGACTTCAAGCCATACAATGCAAGAGGCGGTTGACCGCTCGGTTCTGGTCGCCTAAATCGCGCGTTCCGGCGTGCCCTTAGCTCAGCTGGTAGAGCAACTGACTTTTAATCAGTAGGTCACAGGTTCGAACCCTGTAGGGCACACCATTCTTTTCCTTTTTTGACGAAGTCAAAAATTTTCGATCCTGTGAATCGAAAATCGGAATAGAATGATTGAAGTGTAGCTGAGACATCTGCGCCCTTCCAGTTACCTCGATTTAACCCCGCCGGCCACTTCTCCTCGGAACATCTCGCGCTTGTCGCCCGTTGGTTTTTCGAAAGGAGACTCATCATGAACAAGCAAGAAACAGATCTCGATACCCAGCGCGAGGACGACCTCAGCCAGCAGCGAGGTGATGGCGAGACCCCCGGCCGCGAGGATACGAATCAGGCTGGCTACCGCAGCACGGACGACCAGCCGCAGGACGGCGAGCACGGATTCTTGCGGGATGACGGTCAGAAGGACCGCCCAGACGCACCCGGTACCGCCGCAGAACGTGCCCAACGCCTAGATGAGGGCAAGAACCCGGTTCTGATGCCGCGTGATGGGCGTCATCCAAATGCACCCGAGACGCTTAATGCTGATACAGGGGCCGAAGACACAAAGGCGGGCGCGTTGAAACAGTCCCCGGACACGCACGAACTCGAAGACGCCTATTCCCAGAACGATCCGGGGGTGGAGACCAAACAGTAAAACAGCAAAAAGAGCCGGACTGGGGTAAATCCCATCCGGTTTTTCTATCGGGTCCTGGCGGATGGAGCAAAGCTCCGGATGCTGGGGCCTTTTTAGTGAGTTGGATGGAATGAAATGATCCCGAGTGCACGCGAGGCTCCGTCCATCCGCCGGGAGTGCCAAGAAGAGATGACAATCCTCTTCGCGCTCCGGACCTTCGTCGGCACTTTCATCGCAGGATGCCGACAGGTTGAGTGTATACATCTGGCGACCCGGTCGGATTCAGGACTGTGGGGCCTTTGAAAAGCCTCAGTAAAATCTGGAAGCCGTGGGGGATAGTGGCAGCGAAACCGTTGTTCCTGCCCTGCTGAGGCGTTAACGCTGCCAAGCGGAAAGGATGCGTTTATGGACAGGCTCGCGCGGATAGCGGTTCGAGACCGGCTGCTGGAGCGGCTCGCGGCCCCGACGCCGCTGATCATGGGCATCTTGAATGCGACCCCTGACTCTTTTTCCGATGGGGGCGCGCATGACACCCTGTCCGCTGCGCAAGCGCATGCCCGGCAAATGGCCGAGGACGGCGCAGACATTCTCGACATTGGCGGTGAGTCGACGCGGCCCGGAGGTGATCCGGTGAGCCTCGAAGACGAATGGGCCCGCGTGCGTGAGCCCATTACACGCCTTGCCGGGCCGGACGCCTTGCCGCTCTCCATCGACACCTACAAGGCCGAGATCGCCCGGCGCGCTGCCGAGGCGGGCGCGGTGCTTGTGAATGATGTCTGGGGCATGACCAAGGATGAGGGCATGGCCGACGCCGTGGCCGAGACTGAAAGCCTTGTCTGCATCACGTACAATCGCGGCAAAACGGATGGCGACATAGACCTCCGCGAGGACATGACAGCGTTCTTCGGGCGTGCCTTCGACATGGCCAATCGTGCTGGTATTCCCCGCGCGCACATCCTGCTTGATCCGGGTGTCGGCTTTGCCAAGACATATGAGCAGAATTTCGGTGTGCTCGCGCACCTGGATGTGCTCGTCGATACCCAATGTCCGGTCCTGGTCGGAGTCTCCCGGAAGTCCTTTATCGGACGCATGACGGGCAAGCCCGTGGAGGATCGTCTTGTCGGGACGCTTGCCGCCGGGCTCGACAGCGTCTACCGGGGCGCAACGATTCTTCGTGTCCATGATGTCGCCGTGCACCGCGAGGCGCTCGACATGTTTCAAGCCATTGGGAGCGCCATTTGACCGACCGCATCTTTGTTTCAAATCTTTGCCTTCACGGCTTCCATGGGGTCCACAAGGCGGAGAAATCCCTCGGACAGAAATTCTTCATCGACATCGACTGCCGCCTCGGCCAGCCCGCGACGTCAACCGACCAGATGGAAGAGACGGTCCATTATGGGGAGGTCTGTGACCTTGCCGAAGACCTGTCCGGGAAGACTGTGTTCAATCTGATTGAAACCTTTGCCGAGCGCATCGCCGATGCGATCCTGGCCAAGTGGGACATTGTCGAGGAAGTGACCGTCACTGTGCGCAAGCCGTCGGCGCCAATTCGACATCTGGTGGACCATGTCGGCGTGTCGATCACACGCAGCCGCAATGGCTGAGGCTGCGCTCGGCCTCGGCACCAATCTGGGCGACCGCGAGGCGGCGCTGGCGCAGGCGGTGGACTTGCTGGCCGCAATGCCGGGTATTGAGCTTGCTTCCGTCTCCAATCTCTACAGCAGCGCGCCTTGGGGTGTTACGGACCAGCCGGATTTCCTGAATCTTTGCGTGCTGATCGAGACAGGTCTTGGACCGCTGCAATTGCTGCATGCCTGCAAGGCCGTGGAGGCCGAACTGGGGCGACAGGAACGTTTGCGCTGGGGTCCGCGCGAGATGGATGTGGACGTGTTGCTGATGCAGGGCGTGACGCTCGACACCGAGACGCTGGCCATCCCGCATCCACGCATGGCGGAGCGCCGGTTCGTGCTGGAGCCGCTGGCGGAGATTGCGCCGGACTGGGCTCTGGAAGATGGCACTGTGACAAGCAAATCGGCCGCCCTCAAAAAGAAGGCGGCCGATCAGATTTGTGTATTGGATGAGGCGGCAACGCGTCGGTTTGCGTCGCTCCGAAGCGCCTAGAGGTTCTTCACAATGTCCTCGACCATCTTCTTCGCGTCGGCGAGCAGCATCATCGTGTTGTCGCGGAAGAAGAGTTCGTTCTGAATGCCGGCATAGCCGGAGCCCATCGAGCGTTTGATGAACAGGACCGTTCCCGCATTCTCGACATCGAGAACGGGCATGCCATAGATCGGGCTGGTCTTGTCGGTCTTCGCGGCCGGGTTGGTGACGTCGTTGGCGCCGATCACGTAGGCGACGTCGGCCTGGGCGAACTCGGAATTGATGTCCTCCAGCTCGAACACCTCGTCGTAAGGCACATTGGCCTCGGCCAGCAGCACGTTCATGTGGCCCGGCATGCGCCCGGCAACCGGATGAATGGCGTATTTGACTTCCACGCCGGCTTCCTTGAGCTTGTCGGCCATCTCGCGCAGCGCGTGCTGCGCCTGGGCGACCGCCATGCCGTAGCCCGGCACGATGATCACCTTTTGCGCATTGGCCATCAGATAGGCCGCGTCGTCGGCCGAACCCTGCTTGACCGTGCGCTCGATGCCGTCGTCAGCCACCGCGGCCGTCTCGCCGCCGAAACCGCCGAGAATGACGGAGATGAACGACCGGTTCATGCCCTTGCACATG